>JABTUZ010000001.1:300000-440000 GCA_015075105.1 Leptospiraceae bacterium
TGAGCCGATAATTATCCAATCGGTAGCAAGAGAGTCGTTGTTTTTGAATAGAGTAGGTTATCTTTCTCATTTTGATTTGAATCCTGAAAATATTAGCTTTCTCGCTGTTCCTGTAAAAAGCGATCACGCCATTATCGGAGTGTTGAGTGTTTTTTTTGCTCAATCGAAAAATACAGATTTCCCTACGCTCTTGGATTTTTTGCAGGTGGTTGCATCAATTATTTTTCAAGTAATTAAAATTCAGCATTTGGTCGAAGAAGCAAAAAAAGAAATCTCCAGAGAAAATATTCTTTTAAAAAGAGAGCTAAAGAAAAAATATAAATTTGGTTCTTTAATCGGAAAATCAAAGTCTATGGAAAAATTATTTGAAAAAGTTCAGATTGTTGCAGATTCAAGGGCTTCTGTTTTGATTACTGGAGAGTCTGGAACTGGGAAGGAAATGCTTGCGTCTGCGATTCATTACAACAGCAATCGTGCAGACAAACCTTTTGTAAAAATTAATTGCGCAGCGATTCCTGAAAATCTTTTGGAAAGCGAGCTATTCGGTCACAAAAAAGGTTCGTTTACCGGAGCGGTTGCAGACAAAAAAGGAAAGTTTGAAATGGCAGACGGGGGGACGATTTTTTTGGACGAGATTGGAGAGTTGGATTTGAATCTTCAGTCCAAGCTGTTAAGAGTTTTACAAGAAAGAGAGATCGAAGCAATTGGATCTATAAAGCCGAAACAAATCGATATTCGAATTCTTGCTGCTACAAATAATGATTTAGAAAGACAAGTCGCAGAAAAAAAATTTAGGTCAGACTTGTTTTATAGATTGAACGTAATCAATTTTCAGCCTCCACCTTTGAGAGAAAGGACAGAGGATATACCACTTCTCATTTCTCATTTTATAGAGAAATATTCTAAAGAGAATAGTAAGGGTGTAAAAGGGATATCAAGAGAAGCCAATAAAATCTTAAGGGAGTATTCTTGGCCGGGAAATGTCAGGGAGCTGGAAAATATTATAGAGCGAGCAATCGTTCTTACTCAAAATGAAATTTTAGATGAGACTGATTTTTATGAAGTAAGTGAAAAGTTGATAAAGCCGCCAGATTTTAAAAAAGAAATAAGTCAAGGGAAGTTAAGTGAAACAGATGAATCTATTTCTTTATACTCACCTGTAAATTTAGATGCGATAGACGGAAGAGCTATGGAGGTTGTGGTGGGAGAGGTTGAGTCTAGGCTAATTCAATTTGCATTAAAAAAATTCAAATACACAAAAACTCGTGTAGCAAAATATTTAGGAATAAACAGAAATACCTTAGACAAAAGAATTAAAGAGTTAAAGATAGAATACTAAGGTTTTTTTTCTGGGCTGGGTATGGGTGGATCTCTTCTCTGGTAGGCACGATCAATATTTTCAAGTGGAGTTGCAAGTTCATGGATTTCCGGTTTGTCCCAAATATCTCTTAACATATTTTCTCCACTAAGAGTTAAGAAATTGTTATCGTGGTGGATTTTGTTGAATTTTTCTTTTTTAGAAAACATAGCTCGATTGATTTCGTGTTTTATTTCTTCAAATTTAGTTAATTCTGCATCAACAGGATAATCAGACTCATACATCAGAGCCAAGAGCACAATATATTTTCCGGATTGCTTTAGAGACTTCAGCGCCTCTACCATGTCTTTGATCTTCAATAAGTATAAATAGGGTCTTGTATTTTTAGCAGAAAGAATTTTTTGTTCTCCTACTGCAAGGTCTCTCATCCCGAGACGCATATAAAAAAGAGCTTTTTTGTTTCCGGTTTGAACTGCGTATTTTCCAAGTCTGGAAAATTCTTCTTTTAGAAATTCAATATTTTTATTCAATAAAGATTGATAAAGCACAATGATCAACTCTTGCGTATGACGCACTTCAGTGTATGATTTGCCCACTTCAAATTGCAGATAGAGGATACTCGATTCTATATGATGTTGGATACACCTTTTAAATAATTTTTTATCGTTTTCATCTCCAAGATTAGAAACAGAAGAATTGATCGCTGTCAGAAAATATTCATTTTCCTTGATCCCATTTGCAGATTTTACTAATTGAGTGGCTTTCGTGCTATCCTGATTTGCAAAAATATTTATATGGATAATACAAAGTAGTAATACAATAATTGTCTTCTGCACAATTTTATTTTCGGAGACAATAGTGCTATTTCTCTATAAATTTCCATTTTTAAAAAAATATATTTATTAAAATAGGTCAATAAATTCTAAATGGTTTTCTTTTTTGTAAATATGTCTTATTTTTTTTAGTTGCCTATATGTATTTTCACTTTTTATTTATTCACCTACTATAAATTTTTGGTTAGGAAGTTCTCCAAACATTTCAGGAAAATATAGAGCTTCAATTCTTGTAGAAGGTAAAATAAACAAACCTTCCTGATTGAGTCTAAGAGTGTATTCTATCGTTGACTCTCCTTCTGAAAGATATTGATAATAAGCTCGATAGGTTTCAAAACTTTTTTCCTCGTAAGCGAGCCATCCCCCTTTTCTATTTTCTTCCGAAAAAAGTACGGAGTCTTTTCCGGGAATAGAGCCTAAAATAGAAGAGCCGGAAGGAATCGGATCCGAAATCACGACCCAAGTTTTTGGAGAGTCTGCCTGAATCTTTAATTTGATTCTGATAATATCTCCCTTGGACCAAACATCTGGTTTTTTTCTTTCGATAGCAACGATAGTTTTTTCAAGTCTATACCCTGCAAACAGTGGAGACTTTAAGGGAATCGCGGCTTTTGACTGAATCGTAACCCATGGACTTCCTTGACCTTTGTGTTTTATAGATAATTCCTTTTGTCCTGTAGAGTGTGGGAAAAAAACTTGATTCGTATTTTTATTAGAATTCCATTCAACACTTTCTTTTTTGTCGGATAGAATCAAATCAGTTGTTCCTTGAATTTCAACACTTTCAAATTCTTTGGAAAATTTTTCCATTGCAAGAATTCCAAGTGCGTTAGCTGTTGTGGTGTCCCAGATTCCACTCTGTTGGCGAGACAAAACCCCCTGCACAATTCTTGGAATATCTTCTTTCCATTTTTTTTGTTCTATGAGAGTGGAAAGTAGTCTTAGCGTATTGCCATCAGGGCTAACCATAAGCCACCAGAGATAGTCTTGTCTATCGGAAGAAAAGCTCATCACTGTCCCTTGTAGATTCATTCTTGTTCGTAAAATATCTTCGACTTGTTTTAATTTTATTTCTCTTTGCGGAATATCTTTTATTCTATAATGAATATTCCATAAATCGAGTAGGGCAGAGCCAGGCAATAGATTGGGATCCATTGAAATTGTAGAAAGTTGGCTTGGGTTTGCTTTTCCGTATTTGGTTAGTGCTTCGATTGCGATCAATTTTCTGATATTCAAATCTGCTGTTTGAAGTTCGTTTCTTCTGTAAAGAGAGCCATCTACAAATCTTTCAAGGGCTGAGAGCATCCTTAGTTTATTTATTTCGGGAATCTCCCAACCTGCGTCATGAGAAATTGTGAGTATATAAGCTGTTAAAACTTCACTCCCCATAGTACTGGAAGGAAAATATTTTGCAAGACCATCAGAATCTAAATAGGTTGAAAGGCTTCCTATAATTCTTGTCCAACTACCATGGTCTCTTAGTGCAATAGATTTAGAAATAGTCTGCTCTAAGCACGTATAGGGGTACTTTTGCATATAGTCTCTTACACTTTGAAGTCCTTCGGAAAGATTTTTTTTCAGTGTAATGTCTATACCACCTCTATTCGAAATAGAATCTTTCGGCATTTCTATTTTCTTGGAAAATTCTTTATCCAACTTGGTAATTGTAGCTTGGTAGGCTCTTACAGGAATTGATTCTGTAATTTTTTGTTTGACTTGCAATAGATCGGATTTCCCTGAATCTTCCTTGGCTTCTATTTTGTAAGTGAGAAATTGAAGTCCTGTGGGGGCTTTGAGCTTCCAACGAATAATTTTTGCCTCACCGGATTGGAGTGCATGATTTTCAGTTAATTGTAGGTTTGGAATTTCTTGGATAGAAGCGTGAACCGTTACATTCATATTTCTATCGGTTGCGTTTCGGACAGTAAATTCTGAGGTATAGTTATCGTCCTCTCGTGCGACAGGCGAAATCCCTGACAATACCATCAAGTCTTGAGAAGTTTGAATTGTGGTATTTCCATTTCCAAACAAATCGGCTTTAGAAGTTGCTATAGCAACAATTCTGAATTTGGTTAGAGAATCGTTGAGAGGAATTTCTACCTCTGCCTCACCTTTGGAATTGAGCAGAACTTTAGTTTTCCAAAATAAAAGAGTATCAAATAATTCTCTTGTAGTGTTTTCTCCACCTCCACCACCGGGTGGGGCTGCTTTGAGTCCGAAGTGCCTTCTTCCTACGATTTGCATTTGAGCGGTCGCTGTGCTTACATCGTACCCTCTTTCTTTCATTATCGCCGGAAGAATATCCCATGTTTGGTTTGGAGATAATTCTAAAAGTCCTTCATCCACAGCGGCGACTACTACTTCACCTTCTGAAACCGGGTTTCCATTGGGCATTGTGACTTGAATTTTTGTTTTAACTTTTTCTCTAACTCCGTAAACTTTTTGTGGGGTTGTTACATTGACTTTTAATTCAAAAGGTTTCCAGCCTACTTTAATTTTGGATATTCCCAAGCGGTACGAAGGTTTTCCAAGATCGACCATTGCCGTAGGTTTGATCTCTCCTATCCTTCCTCGAATAGCAAATACAGAAACATATACGTTAGGCGCATGGATTTTCTTGATTGGGATTTCTATAATTGGAGATTTTGAGCTAAGGTTTCTAACATAACTTTCCATAACTCCTTCTCTTTCGATAGTAACTAAAGCGGTTGCATTTTTAAAAGGAGTTCTAATCTGGAATTTAGCAGTTTCTCCTATCTCATAAAAATTTTTTTCGGGCAATACATCCATTCTATCGTTGTCTTCTGCGTGGAACCAGAGGTCTTTTTCAGACTCTATCCACACCTCTTGATTGCTAAAGCTAATCTTTCCTTCGCTATCGGTAGTACTCGCTTGAAAAATAATACTCCCGCTTACGGACAATTTTCCTGAGCATGTCAGAATTCCGCTTGAATTAGTATTCCCTTTGCAGAATTCTCCAACTTTTTTTATTTCATCAAAATGCTCATAAGCATAAAAGCCGCCCACTAATTTTTTTCTATGAGAGTAGATCTTTCGCTCAAAAATTTCTATCTGAACTTCGGCATTTTTTACAGGTTTATTTTTTAGATCAATAACTGCAGCCGATATTTTGGTAGATTCTTTTGACAGAGTCCATGAATTTGGTTTAATTCCCACAACTCTCTTAGATGGGTAAACAGATGCTTGAGAGAAAGTAGTTTGTACTTCTCCATTTGGGTCTCTGTATTACATCTCTAAATATACGTTAGCCGGAACAGTAAATTTCGGAAGGCTATCAATCTTTATTCTTGCACTACCTGAATTGTCGAGAACCAATTCTTTCGTTCTCAGGTTGGATATACCATTTCTAGGAATTTCTGAATCTTCTTCCGAATTCGAGTATTGTGAATTTCGAGTTTTCTTTTCTTTGACAGGTCTTTTTCCAAAATGGAATTCTTCAAAACCCTTGATTTCTCCAAAGTAGAGGCTAGAGACGTAGTGCCTGATTTTTATAGGAAGATTCCCAGATCCCCCACCAGACAAGTATTGTACAAATACATCTATGTTGAATTCTTTTGGATTGACAAGAATTTCTTTAGGAGGTTGAATAGACCCTTTCATTAAAGGTACTTTAAATTCTTCAACTCTAAACTCTGCTGTTTCCCAACCACTGTAATCAGTTTTATTTTTTAATAAAGAGATTGTATAAGTCCCGAGTTTGGCTTCTTTTGGAATATTCCATTTTGTTTCAGAATCTCCAAAATTAGTCCAATTCAAATCGAAGAAAAATTTTTCGTTACTGCCTTCGTGCTTGATTCTTAGAAATTTCGGACGAAGAGTATCAGACAAGTGAGAAATTCCCTGCATACTTGTTTTACGAATTATATTTTTCATGTAGACAGTTTCGCCGGCACGAAAAAGAGTTCTGTCTAAAATTGTATGTGAAGTGGTTGAGTTCGTGATACTTGGGTAGGAATAAACATTGAATCTCCAGTTTTCGATTCCTTTGTCCCAAGAAGAGTGAACAAAAGAAAGGTCATCAGAAGTTTCGGCTGTTACCAATACCCCGCTATCGTAACTATTGTATGAGCACCGAGAAACCTTGTCTTTCCACACACTTTGAGGAAGTCTGGAAATTCCGTTTAAGTCTGTTTTTGATTCGGAGAGGATATTGTTCTTGCAATCGCGTATTGTAATTGTAGCATCAGGAACCGGAAGTCCCTTGTCCAAAGAAGTTACCCAAACTATAGAGCCTTCTTTGCCCCATTTTAAATGTACTGCCATATTTGTAACAAGAGCTGATGTGGGAACATACATTGGAGTTTTTTCGGGAATTAGAGAAGCTCCAAGAATTGCACTTTCTATTTCTACTACATAGAACCCGCTTTCTTTTAGAGGAATACCGATTACTTCAAATGCTTCCTTACCGTTTGGTTTAGGAAATTGAAAATATTCCGGGTTGCTTCCCTCAGCAAAAATTGACCTATCCCGATTGGACTGTGAAATTCTTTTTAGCCAGTGTAATATTTCATTGTTTGAAATTCTAAATTTTTTACCTGTAATATCTTTAGCTGTATTGGAATTCTTAGTTTCTGTTTGTAGTATTTTTGCTTGGATTTCTTTTTCTATATTTCTGACTGTAACAGGCAGTACGGGGTCTGCATTTTTTTCTATGATTCCGAATTTCCCGGAAAATTTTGCAAGAGGTGGACTTTGGTCTATTTTGATTTCATAAGAAAAGGAAGTTCTATTTTCTAAATGCCTACCGGAATCGTCTTTGATTTCTGCCGGCAACTCAATTTTTATTTTTGAATTTGGAGGAAAGGGTGGTGTAAATTTGATGCTATTCACAAATTCAGAATTTTCATTGTCTTCATAACTTTTCTTTGCGAGCCAAACATTGTCACCCGACCTTAAAAGTATTTGCCTTGCGGTTTTCCAAGATATAGGAGAAGTAAAACGTAAATACATCGATGAAATAGGAATGCAACCTGACTTAGGATTTTCTCTTTCACAGGAAAACTGAATAAAAAAAGGGCTTCTAACCGAAAAATTTAAAATCTGATTTTCTGTAGTCTGTACTCCTGTTTTTGATGTGATCCCTTTTCCCCAGACTAAGCTGACATTTGAGCTGTTCGGAAAATTGGTTCTGGGTTGAACAAGAATTAATTTAGAGTGATTCGATAGGTATTGGCTTTGTAGTATTTTTTCTCTTAAACTTCCAGTAACGATTTTTGCTTTTACTTTTTGTTTTAATCCTTGCACCGAGAAAAAAAGATTCTTTTCAATGGATTCTTCCTTAGTTTCTGCATCTATATTTAAAATAAAAATCTGGTCTTCATGAACTTCTGATCCTTCATAAGGAGTAGAATATCCAACAGAAGGTCCTCCTGTAGAAAAAAAGAATTTCTTTTCACCAGTGATTTCTTTTCCGGAAAGCGTTTTTATTTCTGGCTTTAGGGTAAAATTGCAATTGATTCCTGCAGGTAGATTTGTATTGAATTCATAAACAAAGTTCAATGTGTCTATCCATCTGGAAATTCCCTTCACGGGGCAATTGATCTGAAAAGGCTCGTTCAGTGATCGAGGATCGCCAAAGGGAACCATCTCTTCACTAAAACGAACCTTTACTTGCTTAATTCCCTTCACTATTCCTGTTGGAGAAAATGAAATAATTTTAGCTTCTTTTTCTGCAAAAATAGGATTCACAAAAAAAAGAAATAAGAAGAAAATAAAAAGCAAACTTTTCATAGATAGATTCCTTGCAAAACAGGAAATTTTTATTTCCGGTAATTTTTAGAAATATAAATATTTATTGTTTTTATGTAAACTCTGTTTTTTAACGAGTTTGAACCATTACACAGCTATGAGCGAGGTAATTTTTTTTATTAGCTTCTAATAGTGAAATAATTTCTTCACTTTCTGCTCCGGGTTGGATCCAAAAGTTATCAAATCCAGAATTGATTGCGTCTCGGATAATTTCTATTCCGATTTTTGGAGGAACTACAAAGTTTAATATATCCGGTTTTACATTAGGTTCATGGATCGTATGGTAGGCTTTGTCATTTTCTATAGTAGTGGCTTTTGGGTTGATTCCATAGACTTCTATATTTTTTGATTTCAGATCCCGGTAAATTGTATTGCCATACTTAGTTTTATCGTTTGTGGCACCGATTAAAAAAATTTTTAAGTCTTTCTTTTTTAGTTTTTCTAAAACAACATTTTCCATTTTTCAATCCCTCATTTCATAGATTCCGTAAATAAATTCTTTGTTGGCAACTACTTCGAGTGCATAAACAAATTCACTCACTCTTAATGCTTTGACTATATCCAATTTGTAATCTTCTGCTAAAAATTTCATTTTATCAAAAGAAATTTTATCTTTCATAGGAGGGCCATGCGCAAATTCTGTTTTTATCCAGTCAACGACTATAAGTCTTCCTCCCTGTTTCATGGAGCGAATGAGTCCATCCATAGCAAGCCCGGGGTCTGCAAATGTAGAAAGACACATAGATGAAAAAATACAGTCCGGTGTAGGTGTCCATTCCGGTAGAATAGGGTGGTCGGATTTGTCTAAGTAGAATGGAGTGAATCTTTCTATTTCATCATTAATTTTTTTTTGAAGGAGCATATCCAATAAGTCTTGCTGGTAGTCGATTCCCCAAACCCAAGCGTCTTTAGGAAGGTACTTGAAATAGTAAGGAATAAAAAAACCAAGACCAATTCCGAAGTCAACTAAATTTCTAACCTTGTCAATTTTAAAATTTTCAAATATTACAGACGGCTCACAAATTTCTTTTCTCTTACTCGATACTAGAAACTCTTGGTACTTCATACTTTCATAGTATTCAAGATCGCTCATTTTGATCCTTGGATTGAATTAAGTTTCACAAAATCAAAAATCTTATTTTTCAAAATTTGATTCAAATATATATATTAAGTGTAGTCTTCAAACTTTATATCAGGAAATATAGGGTGCTCTTTTTCAATCTCAGAAAGTCTTTCTTCATCAATTTTTTCTTCTTTTATCATATTGGCAAGCTCGTTGAATAGATTGATATGAACCTTAGTTCTTTTTACTGCATAGTCAACCATGGTTTTTGTTTTCATAATAAAAGCCCAGTCTGAACTTTGCCCAAGCAAAAGCTCTCTTGCCATCTGGTTTAACACTCTTCTGAATATTTCATTCGCAGTGCCTTTGTATTTATGAGAATATTCATTCATTAGAACCGAAGAGGTTAGCAGATACCTGTAGATCCAGTCATTGGTTGAGTTTAACCATACGTCAGAATATCCGTCTTCTCCCCAACTGGAATAGTCCATTTTTACACTCTGGACTCTTGGAAGAAGTGCGATCACATTCATCGGATGGATTGTATCAATTTCATTTTGATCGAAGTGGATTTTCTTAAATAAAAATTCTAAAAATTTTGGTCCCTCATACCACCAATGCCCGTAAAGCTCTGCATCGTAAGGGGATACAATGATTGCAGGTTGACCATTTTTATTTTTTAGATTTCTGCATTGCTCTATTCTTCTTTTAAGAAAATCTTCTGCATGGCTACCACAAGCCTCTGTTGCCCAATCTGGGTGGTAGTAATCCTTATAATCTGTTTTGCCTGTAATCCTATGGTATTTGATTCCGGTATTGGATCGAATCGTCTCGACATGAAGATGGGGCTTGATGTATTCATAGTCCAAGTCAAACCCAATATCTCTGTAGTATTCCCTGTATCGAAAATCCCCCGGGTAACCTTCTTTTGCACTCCAAACCTGAGAAGAGCTTTCTTCGTCTCGTCCAAAACTAAATACACCGTTTCCGATTTCTACGGGCGCATACACTCCAAATTTAGGACGAGGTACAGAGTGATCGATAGCGTGGCTGTCAGAAAAAAAATACCTGAATCCTTCACCGGATAAGATTTTTTCGAGTCCCGGGTAATAACCGCATTCAGATAGCCAAATCCCTCTTGGATCGTGCCCCCAAGTTCTTTTATAAACTTTCCGACCGATTCTGATTTGAGCAAGTACACTGGAAGGCTCACTTTCCATTAGAGGTAAAAAACCGTGTGTTGCCGGGCTTGTTATCGTCTCCAAATACCCTTCTTGATGAAATTCTCTAAAACCATTGATAATATTTTTATCTAATTCCAAAAAAACTTTTTTTACTTCTTCAAAATTGGCTAAGTAAACTTGAGAAAGATAGTTTAGATGAGGATCATAGACAGTTCTTTTCACTTCTTTGTTCGCAAGTAAAATGAGCATGTCAATTTTTTTGATAAAATTTTCTTGCAGGTATTCGTCCTCTAACATAGAAATCAGTGGTGGAGTAAAAGACATTGTAATCTTAAATCGAACACCTTCTCTCTTCAAGTTTCTGAATGTATTGATGAGGGGAATGTAGGTTTCAAGGATTGCTTCATTCAGCCAGTTTTCTTCTAAAAAAGGCGTGGAATAACCAGGGTGCCTCACATAAGGAAGGTGAGAGTGTAAGACTGGAATTAAATACCCTAACTTTTCATTGCCCATGTTTAGACGACCCAAAGGATGAGCCTAAAAAGGCTCGATTTTCTTTTTCTTCTTTAAAATTTTCACTAAACTTCCACAGTCCTTCTATATTTTTGATCCAGCCCTCACTGATCCACTTCTGATGAACCCAGTCCAAGTCAATTTCAGTGGAAGGAGAATTTGCAGGAAGGTTGAGAATCGCCGATTTGAGTATCGAAATATACCTTCCATCCGGACCTACTACGCACACTTCCACTACTAAATTTTTCACAGGAAAATCAAATTTCATATACCAGTTGTTTGTAAATGGTGGAAGGGAAATCTGATAATTGTGAGTTTTTGCATTTTTAAATCCTACGCACAATTTAATATAGGAATTATCCGAAATTGTATTTAAAGAAAATAGAGCTTTTTCTAAGGTAGAGTTGGAAATTTCCCAGAATATAAAAACTTCTTTTGGATTCTTTTGAAGAATTTTAACAATGTCCCTGTCTATAATTTTTGGCAAATCATTCATTGCAGGGTCTTCATAAATTCTAAGACGTGTCGGTTGGAGCTTTATGGTAGATTTCTCGGATGGAACTCTTTTTTTTCGTGGCTTTTTTTCTACCGGAGCTTTTTTCGCTTTTGGAATCTTCGGAGTAGGGCTTTTTTTCTTTGTTGCTGTTTGTTTCTTTTTGGGAGTAACCATTTTTGACTCCTCGAGCCGATTAGTAATTTCAATTTAGGAATCACTAATAGAGAGTCAAGAGTTTTATTCTTAGAAATTTTATGATATTCTACAATTTTCTAATACTTTATTTTTTAGAATTATGATTTTTTATTTGACTAAGATTTTAGTATTCTATCAGGATAAAAGAAAACAATAAGGCAGTGTTTATGAAAATAAATTATACATGGAAGCATGTAGATCGTTCAGAATCAGCAGAAGAATACGCAGATAAAAAATTTCAAGTAATTACTAAGTTTACTCATAAAATCATTTCATGCGATGTTTCGTTTGAATTGAGCCATGGAACTATTCATGCCAATTTAAAACTACATTCCGATGGAACGGTATTCAACGCCCAGAATTCTGAAAAGGATATCTACGCATGTATTGATGGTTTAGAGTCCAAAATCCACAGGCAGTTAGAAAAATTTCATGATAAGAAATCAAGTCATTAAATTTTAAAGTAAATGAATCCTCCCGATCTCAGTTTTCACAATGCAAGGGAAATTGAAGAGGCAAGCGAGTATCTAAAAGAAGGGGAATTCGAAAAAGCAAAAACTATTTTTTCTAATCTTCTTGATAAAGAACCTGAAAATCCTGATTTTATTTCAGGATTTTTTATTTCTGGGTACTGGGACAATCGGATTGAATTAATTTTCAATTCAAAAGAAGGGAAGGATAGAGCCTCAAGGCTTGTTCAATTATTTGATGAATTTGAAAAAGAAGTAAGCCAGAGAAATTTTTCAAACAAAACATTTCTTTCTTTTGTAACTGAATGCGTTCTTGGCGAAGCCTCTTCGCAATTTAGGAAAGCATACCAAAGAGAAGGGATGATCGGACTGGAGCCGAATCACCTTATTCAATTAGTTCGTTGCCTGATGAAAATTGGAGACTATACCAATGCAAAAGAAATTTTAGAGTATTCAAAAAATTTTCACAAATCATCTGGAGAGATTCGTTTTTTTGAGGCAGAATGTATCTATCATCTTGGAGATCACAGGCAAAGCAGGGTATTGTACCGAGATGCGATGCTTCTTGATCCACTTGCCATTCGCCCTGAGATGGTAAATTCAGAGCCTTTGCACTCTGCGATTTTATCGATTTCCAAAGAATATTCTGAAATAGATTTTAAGGAATATCTTCCTGTGTATTGTCTCGAAAAAAATATATTTACAGAAGTAAAAAACTATTCGGATGTAGAAATACAAAATTTTATAAAAGAAATTTCTCGTCTTGAGGAAAGTTTTAATTCTAAGATTGAAAAATATTCCTTTAAAATTAGGTGTAGAATGATTCAGCTATTGGTCACGATCTTGGACTCTTCCTTCAAGAAAAACTTAGGAGTATATGAAGAGGCAAAGCACAGGTTGGAGTGCATAGAGCCGGGTTTTTTAGAGAGAAGAAATAATGCAAATTCGTAAAATTATCAAAAAAGTAAAGAATTCTGTTTACATAGCTGTAAGTCGTCAAAGTTTTGTTTAAACTATGGATAAATACAAAAAATTTTCTATCTTACTTTTATTCGTCTTCTGGAATTGCTTCGAATACGAAGAGACGATTTATTTTAAAAAGGGATTTTCTGGTTTTGTGGAAATTGCCTATACAGTTCCTATCAAAGAAAGGTCCAAAACATCCTTAATAAAATTTTTACCGGTAACGGAAGAAGATGTAAACAGTAGGATCAACAAAGGTTTGTTTGCTAAAAATATAAAGGTTAGAGACTTTTCCGTAAAATTTTTGGAAAAAGACGAGAGAGAAGATGTAGTCTATAGAGAAAAAGCAAGAGTGTTTTATCGGTTAGATTTTAATGAATTGAGTCAGTTAGACGGAATCTTACTCGGATCACTTTTTGTACAGAAAAAAGGGAATTCCATAAGTATCAAAAGAGAATTCAAGTCTGTCAGTATGTCTCCTCCGAACCCGACACCGGGCGAGAAAAAAATCTTTACTGAATCTATGAGATTGTTAAAAGACGGGTATGTCCATTTTCGTGTAATTTTCCCTATTGCGGCTGAGTGTAGATCCAATAAAGGAGAAATAAGTCTCGGACTTTTATCTTATAAATTTCCCCTTACAGATACAGTCGAAAAAATTGGAAATAATCTTTGGAATTATTCTATTACTACTGCCTATTAAACTATTTCGTCTAACGCATTGTTCAAGGCAGAGATCACAAATTCCGGATAGTATTTTTTTCTGGGTGGAAATTCAAACACAGATTCAATATTCTCCGGCTTTAGACTTCTTGCTTCTTCAATAGTTTTATTTTTGATTAAACTAACCAAGGTTTCCAGAGCAACGATACTAAAGCCGCAACCGGTAGATATATAAGAAGCATCTACAATTTTTCCGTTTTCTAAATTTAGATACAATTTGTAATTGTCTCCGCATACAGAATTTTTATAAACTGAATGAATTGTAGGGTTGGTTAGCTCTCCAAAATTCTGTCTATTGTCATTGATTTCTTTAAACCGAACATAATCCATATTTTTTAATATAAGCCTTCAATCGAGAGATTGATCTTCATCAATTTAAGTCGTATTAGTGTACTTTATCTAAAATTCTTTCCAATAGCCTTTTGTTGAACTCGTCTGACTGTTCCCAACGTGAATGCCATGCCGTAAGTATATCTTGAGTTGACCTGCGAGATTCTTCGATTGACCGATTCAGTTGGTTTCTGGATTCTTCAATTGACCTATTCAGTTGATTTCTGGATTCTTCAATTGACCTATTCAGCTGATTTCTGGATTCTTCTATCATCTGGTTTGTTTCTTTGCTGGATTTGAAAGAAAGATATCCATAAAAAAGTCCTATTGCTGTTATGAGAAACCCGGCAGGATTTAAAAAATTCCAAAACTGTTCCATAAGGAAATAATAGAGAATGGATTTTATTTGTCAAGACTGAATCTCTGGACAAATTTAACGAGTGTATTGTAAAAATTAGTAGGCTATATTATTTTTTTTCAGAAGCAATTCTAAAACACAAAACACTCAAGAGTAGGGTTATGGGAGTGAATAGCAGAGATTCTAGTTTACTAAGCGAAAAAATATTTCCAATGGTATTTAAAGCGAACAATAATGATAGCCCGTAAATCATGATTGTGATAATTTTTTCCGATATAAATTTTTTAATCAGATTGGCTTTCATTCCTATAAAAAACATAATTATCAGTAGGATAGAAATTGAGACTATTTCAAAAATAACCATCTGCGAGTTGTTTTCGATTCGGCCTCCCCAAACAATGGAATGAGGTATGACACCTGCAATTACCAATAAATGATAAAAAATTGCAGATATAAAAATACATAGTGACGTATTCACTGCTAAACGAAATGGAATCTTTTGTATCATAGAAGGACAAGTTTTTTAGTAGTTTAAAAATATACAAGTAGATAAAAAAGCCTTTTCTATAAGACAGTATTTATTTTCTCTTTGACGAATCTTGTTCTTTTGGGGAACTTTCAAGAGATGTAAGTAAGTCAATCAGAGATATTTTTGGGTTTCTCATTATTCCCCGGTGGGGCTGCTCTAAGTCCATTGTGACAGTAAAGACAGCAGTAACGAGTAAAACATAAATTAAAATTTTCCGTAACTTGTGTATTAGACGCTCATGTCCACCAGTTAAACGACCAATAAGAAAGCTACTTACCATTCCAAAAATAATCAACATAATTATAATCGTATCTGCAATTTGATTCATACTGCCGTAATAGGCTCGATCGTGTGTCATTACTATACCGTTGAATCCATTTATAAGAGGAGTGTGGATTGTATTGCTTTTTTTTTCGGAAATAATATATTTCAAAACATCTGCAATCTTATTTTGAATTTTGCGAGCGTCACTCGTGATTTCCTTCATTTTCTCATCGTCAATTTTTATTTTGCCAAACAGAATTCGATTTTTAGTATATTCAATTAAAAGTGATTTTATCTTTTGATATTCTTGGTGCTCCAACATAGAAGAGGTAGCCGCAAAGTCACCGATTGAAATAGCTTCGTTTAATAGGAATTCTTTGCGATGCTCATAGCGGTCTGCGGCTCCGGAAAAAGAAAAAGCTAACAGTAATGCAAAAAGCGCCATAGTCGCATCTTCTACACGAGACGATGAATCCGAATCATCCTTTTTTTGAAAGACAATACCAAGCCAGCCGGTTAATAAAAGCAGAATAAAAAAGTAAACACCTAATTTCCAAGCATCTATATGTAGTATAAAACTCATTTCAGTTTCTTATTAGAAAATACCTATTAATTAGGCAATTATAAAATATGAGCTTTTTTAAAAATTCAGAGATTGAATGAAATTTTTTTTATGACTATGATTACTATCCTGAATCTATGTTTAACTATTTTTCTAGGAGTATTTTTTTTTAGCCCTCTGACGTTAAGAGTGGGCTATGTGACTTTAGAATTCGAAAGTGCGTTAGCTTTCCAAATAAACGAATAAATTTTACTTTAAAAAACGAATATTTTTCACTTCCAAATATTTTTGTCTCGTTCTCTTTACTACCTTGTGGTTCTAAAATGAATAGAGATAGGTTATTTTCTAATTTTATGCAATACGTATTGTTAAAAATAAAGGAGTTGTATTCTATCGAATAGTTTAATTCCTCTGCAATTTTTCGTAAATCCAGTTTATTTAAAATCTCTGTAGTGATAGGTCTTTTAGAATCCCAAAAAATGAGAGATTCTAGTAATTCTTTTACTAGAGAAGAATTCAAAAGTTCGTAAATAAATTTTGCTTCTTCTAAACTCTTACAAGAAATAAAATTACAGGTATCATCAACTTGATTGGGTTTATTAAAGTACGATTCCAAAATATTAAATCGAATATTTTTCTGCTCTTCTTTATAAGGTAAAAAAAGTTTGCTTTAGAAAAAAATTTTATCGTTTTTTAGAATTTTTTCTTCAGTTTTACGTAAAAAGTCCTAAATCTGTATTAAATGTGTAATCTCTTGAAATCCCCTAAAAAAGTGGAGTTCCCACATTTTTGCGTGAAAGGTGAACAATTGGTATAAAGCATGCATTTTACTGAAAAGAGTGGAGATCCCACATTTTCACACGAAAAGTATAAAAACTGCACTAAATGCGAAATACTATAAACTATACTAAAAATGACCTGCCTGCAAAAATTCAATAAATAGTTGAATGAAAAACTTGTTTTTCATTCATATACTCTATGTTTCTGCAAAATACCCATCACCTTCAAGGCAGTCTATTGGATCCTGAACAAAATTTGAACAGTACGTTACGAGGCGTATTAAAAACAATTGGTCCTAAACTTTTACGAGAAGATATTTAAGAATATCAACGAGAAGGATTTTAGATGCTTGTATCATCCTGTTTTTGGTCGAAGTAATTTTCCTGTAAATATTTCGGTAGCCATTGATATCATAAAAGAGATGTATTCTCTGACAGATGAGCAGTTGTATGAAAATTATCACTTCAATTATTTGTATCAGAAGGTGTTAGGAGTCGATGATATTAATCGATATAGTTTTGCGAATATGAAGAGCGAACGGGTATAAATCTTTTCGATCGAGTTTTTCAAGATGGCCGTGATGCAATTATTGAGGAACTTGGCTTGAAGAATTCAACGCAGAGAATTGATTCTGTGATGCGGCGAATATCGAGCGGATGAATCGCCTAACGTTATTCTATAAAGTTCTGAGTAATCTGATGAAAGTTTTGCAAGAATTAGAAATTAAGCCTTCAGGTGAATTGGATTCAATTTTGTCTCAGGAAGAGGACGGTTTCTGCTATCGTTTGCCCAAGTCTCAAGTGTAAGATCGGACAGAACAACTTGGAAATTTTCTGTTTATCTATGTGAAACGTTTCGAGAATGACGAAAAAGAAGACGTAAATTTTGTAGCGACTGCAATTCGCGGGAAGGAAAATGAGAAAGAACTCGACTCTCTTTTCTTTACGTTATGCGACAATGGATTGATTGAACAATGTCCAAATGATGAAATCCCTAAATCCCAAAAATTAAAAGCTGATGGAACTTTAATTGCAAACTTTGAATCAAAAAAATGTGCGTCATGTCCGTTAAAAGAAAAGTGCGTTGCATACAAAAGTGAAAAGCAATCCCGAATAAAAATTGATACGAAGCGGAGATGGTTGGATGAAAGAAATGCAAAGTTCAAATCCGGAGAATATCAGACTTTATGTAAATTGCGTCCACCGGTTGAAGGTTTGATGGAAACTAAAACCAAAATATCTGAAGGGGCGAACTAGGGCTCCGTAAAGTTGGACATCGCATGATTTTGAGGGCAATCGGAATCAATTTTAGACGATATGCGACACACATCGCTTATTTTTTCAAAAATTTGTTATTCCCATGTGAGAATGAGTTTCAATTGTGCGATTTTGAGACTCTGCCCGCCTTATGAGAAATCTTTTTAAGGCGGGTCAACTATTTCCAAGAAAGACTTTTTGCAGGTGTATCCTTAATCTTCAATCAAATTTACAGGCTTTATATGTCTCTTAACTCGAACTCACGTTAAGTATAAAAATGCTCTTTGAACAGATGAATTACTCCGATAAAGAGAAATGGGAGAATAAAAAAAATTGAAAGAATTTAACATAAAACCCCCACAAGAATGTACAGAAAAAATGCTTGAATGCTGGAAACAGTTTTCTATATATATCGAAATCGAAAAAAATTATTCTATTCATACGAAGGCCGCCTACCTAAAAGATTTGAGTCTTTTTTATGAGTTTTGCATTCAGGAAGGAGTTGATTTTTTGGAAATTGAACCTATAGATTTTCGTTCTTTTTTTGCCCATACTTTAAAAAAGCAAGCGATGGATAAAAAAACTCAATCCAGAAGACTTTCCTCTTTGCGGACTTTTTACAAACTTTTACATAGAAATGACCTCATAAAAGAAAATCCTGTTTTAAGTGTTCGATTTCCAAGAACAAAAAAAAATCTTCCAAAAAATTTTAGCCCTTGTGAGACGGAAGATTTATTGGAGCACAACAATTTAACACCTAATCTTGAAAAAAGAGACAAAGCTATTTTAGAAATTTTATATTCGACAGGGATACGTGTATTTGAACTTGTAGGAGCCAAGCTAACAGATTTATCTTCAGATATAACTACACTCAAAGTATTAGGAAAAAGGCAAAAAGAAAGATATGTATTTATAGGCGAGCATGCAAAAGAAGCTCTACAAAATTATTTAAAAGAGAGAGAAGTGTCCAACAATTCTGAATATATTTTTTTAAACCAAAAAGGAAAAAAGCTTACCACCAGAGGGATTCGTTATATTTTGAGTACAAGAAGGAAATTAATGGGATTTGATAAGACAGTAACCCCTCACAAATTTCGACATACATTTGCAACTGATCTATTAGACGCAGGAGCTGATATACGTGCCGTTCAAGAATTGCTGGGGCATGCCTCTCTTTCTAGTACTCAAATTTATCTAAATGTTTCTAAAGATAAACTCAGAGAAGTCTATCGCAAATCCCATCCTCACGCAAAATAAAGGAAATACAAATTGGAACAATTTCACTCAACTACAATCTTATGTGTTCGTAAAAATGGAAAAGTTGCACTTGCGGGAGATGGGCAAGTTTCTATGGGTCAGACTATTATGAAACATTCTGCCAAAAAAGTAAGACGGCTTTTCAACAATCAAATTGTATCCGGGTTTGCAGGATCGGCTGCCGATGCATTCACCCTGTTTGAGCTTTTTGAAAAAAAAGCAATCGAATTCGGTGGGAGTCTTTCAAGAAGTGCTGTTGAGCTTGCAAGGGAATGGAGAACAGATCGAATGCTTCGTCGATTAGAGGCTTTATTGATTGTAGCAGACAAAAACGACTCTTTCCTAATTTCAGGAACAGGAGATGTTATTTCACCAGACGATGGAATATTAGCCATTGGTTCTGGCGGCAACTATGCTTTGTCGGCAGCAAGAGCCTTGTATGCAAATACAAGCATGGAGCCTTTTGAAATTGTCAAAGAAGCTATGAGAATTACTGCGGATATATGTATTTATACCAATGACAATATCACAATTGAAGAAATTTAAGAAAGTTCCCTACAGTTAAATTGTGTTCAAATAAACTCTTGTAAAATCATTGTATTAATTATACATTGTTGTATCTTTAAAAATAAAGAATAGGGAATGTCTTCTAAATATAGTTTAAAATTAAATTTTTTTATAGGTAATATTTAAATGAATGAACTAAAAAAATCTTCTGAAATTGCGAAAGAAATTGATCTGACTCCGAAGCAAATCGTCTCCATGCTTGACGAGCATATCGTCGGACAAAAGAATGCAAAAAAAGCAGTAGCTATTGCTCTTAGAAATAGATATAGAAGAAGGAAGTTAGACGAAAGCATTCGTGAGGAAATCTACCCTAAAAATATTATAATGATTGGTCCGACCGGAGTCGGAAAAACCGAGATTGCAAGAAGGCTTTCAAAATTATGTGGTGCTCCTTTTTTAAAAGTAGAGGCTACTAAATATACAGAGATAGGTTATGTGGGAAGAGATGTAGAGTCCATGATTCGTGACCTCGCTATTGTAGCTTTAAACATGGTAAAGGCAGAGTTTCGCTTGCATGTTGTTGAAGAAGCAAAATCCAGAGCAGAAGATGTTATTTTAGATATTCTACTTCCTGATCCATTCAATAAGCCAATTTCTTTAACTGAGGATTTTAGTCAGGAAGAAGAAGAAAGACGAAAGAAATTTTTAGAAAGCCGCGAGCTTATGAAAAAAAAATTAAAAAGCGGGAAGTTAGACAATCACGAAATTGAAATAGACCTAACTCCACCCCAATCTCAACTTCCTTCTATGCAGGTGTTTGGTGCTGTGAATATTGAAGAAATGGACGCACAAATTCAAAACATTCTTGGAGACCTCGTTCACAAAAAAAACAGAAAGCGTAAACTGCCTATTAGTGAAGCGTTAGGCGTAATAGCTGATCAGGAAGCTGAGAAATTATTAGATCAAGAAAAACTACACAGAGAGGCTTTAAAAAGATCAGAAGAAATGGGAATTATTTTTATTGATGAGATTGATAAAGTAGCCGGAAAAGAGTCTCGAAGTGGAGTAGATGTATCAAGAGAAGGTGTACAGAGGGATCTCTTACCGATTGTAGAAGGTGCGACTGTAAACACTAAAATTGGACCCATCAAAACGGATCATATTCTTTTTATTGCAGCCGGAGCATTTCACATGTCAAAACCAAGTGATCTTATCCCTGAATTGCAAGGCAGGTTTCCGATTCGAGTCGAGTTAGAAAAACTTGTCAGAAATGATTTTATTAAAATTCTAACTGCTCCAAAATCTTCTCTGACAAAACAATACCAAGCTCTTCTCGGTACGGACGGAATTGAGTTGGAATTCTCTATCGATGGAATAGAAGAAATTGCAAATATTGCTTACGAAGTAAACGAGAAAAATGAAAATATTGGTGCAAGAAGACTAAACACAATCATGGAAAAACTTTTAGAGGAAGTTAGTTTTCAAGGGCCTGATTTAAAAGCATCAGAAAAGAAAATCAAAATCACCAAAGAATACGTTTCTAAAATACTAAAAGAAATAGTCGAAGATAGGGATTTAAGTAAATACATACTTTGATACCTATTTAAAAAATCACTGAGTTCATCCTTTATAGAAAAATTCAATGTCCATTTTGTAAACTTTCCGAAGAAATACCATTATGTAGAAACTTTAAATAGACTAATTTAAGAAAACTAAAAACTAATATCAGCCTTTAAAGCAGCAATAGGGTATCTAAGATATACAGTTGTAGCCTTTGAACTTGTGGTTATTGTAAAATGATCCAAAGGATCAACCCCAATATTATAATAACCCTCGTCTATCATCGCTATCCCAAATCCTGCACTCTCCTTCTCATCCAAAAACTCTGGTCTGAAGAAATCTGCAGATTTACCTTCTTTGTACAATTCGTTGTGTTTTTGTCTGGACTCTCCAATTCTTTTTAAATCCAAAGACATGATTGGCGCATCGTTACGAATTCGAATAAAAAGTAGATCATCTGTAACCTCAATTTTTAATGAAATTTTTAGATTATCTTTTTGTGTTTTCTCTCTAATAAAACTAAGTAATTCTTTTTCATCGTCTGTGAGTTCAGTTTTTTTAACTCTAATTTTTTCCTCTAAGGTTAAAATATTTTGGATTGTTTTTTTCACTTTTTCAGGGACAATATATCTCTGCATTGCATCTCTAAGCGGGCTTGTGTCCAATATCACCTGAAGCAGATGCTCTGTTTCTTTTTCATCTTTTTCTTTCTGAATTAACTTTTTATAAAGCTCGTCTTTGAATATTACAAAACGAATATTTCCTTTCAAAGCATTCAATAAGGCTTCCATAAGCCCACTGAATATATGAAAGGATGCCAAAGGATTTGCGCCAATTTTTTCAAGAACTCCATTTAAGAGTTGTGACAAGCAATCTCTCGTTTCTCTGGTTAATCCTTTGATTTCCAAAGAAAAAGTCTTTCTTTGGACTAAATTGTCAATTTGATCTAAGATTTCTTCTCTTGTCAGATATTTTCTACCATTTCTCATTTTTTGTTTTCTTTTTAATGTATTTATCTAAAATGCCATAAGGAATGCAAGTAGGAATTTTTTCAAGAAACAAAGAATCATGATAAAAAAAGAAAATTTATTCGAGCTTACTACCCCTGATCTGGGAGACGCAGAGAAGATAGAGTTAGCGATTTGGTACGTAAAACCGGAAGAAAACATAGAAAAAGGGCAAGAGATCCTAGAGCTTGTAACGGATAAGGCAGCTTTTCCAGTCGAATCTCCCTATTCTGGAAGACTTATAGAAATTTGTATCCCAAAAGGCTCTAATGTTCAGAGAGGGCAGGTGCTGGGGGTTATGGAAATTTTGCAGGACTTATGAAAATCATACATATTTCAGATTTACACTTGCCTATCTCTATTCCAATTTTTTCTCTTTCAGGGAAAATGATTCTTGGCTACATAAGCTACACTTTGCGAAGAAAAAAAAAATATCCCGAAAAAATTTTTTCTGCAATTCTAAATAAAATCAAAACTACAGACTACGATTGTCTAATTATTTCCGGAGATATAACCAATGTGTCTTCTGATCTTGAATTTCAAAATGTATCTAAAAAGCTAAGCCCGATTCTGGACGAAAGAGTTTTTATAATTCCCGGAAACCACGACAGGTATGTAAAAAAAGCTCTACGTCCCGTTGATCTATTCGAAAAATACTTTGGACAATTCACTGGAGAAAAAACTTTTGAAGAAGAAAACTTTTATCTTAGGTTTAAAAAAATAAAGAGTCATTGTATCATAGGTTGGGATTCCAATTTTCCTAACTCAATGATAAAAGCGACGGGATATGTAAATAAGAAAGTTCTCATCAATTCTAAAAATCTGCTACACACACTAAACCTAAAAAATCCGATAATTGTTTGCCACCATCCTCTGTGGAATCCTGAAGATAAAAATGAATCTTCTTTTCACCGACTTTCCAATAGAGAAGAGGTAATCACCCACTTAAAAGATATGTCGCCTATCGTCTATCTTCACGGTCATGTTCATTCTAATTGGGTAAAGCATTCAGATGAACAAATTCCATTCCCGATAGTAAACTCGGCTTCTAGTCCAAGAATATCTGATGAGTGTCATAATAGTGGTTTTCATATCTTGGATATTCATGATAAGAAAATTCAATTTACAAGATTTCATTATTCTAAACAAGAAAATCAAATGATCCAAGATGAATTGATTCAGTATTCAAAATAATAAGAGGATTGGGATAAATTTTTGAAAATTATGAGATAATTTAAGTCTAATGTATTGTTTAAAACTATTTTTTTAAAAAATAATTTTTCTAAAATCATAAAATATTAAATTTAAGGAATGTAAATGAGTTCAATTACAAAAGAAAAAATCCAAGCAGAGCTTGCAAAAATTCGTCACCCTGTTGTGAAAAGAGATTTAGTTTCTCTTGGTATGGTTGACACCATAGAAGAAATAGAAGAGATTTTTCATATTCAGTTGAAAACTCCCGATGACGACAGAAAACTTCAATTCAATCTCGAAGCAAACATTCGACAAACCTTAACCAGAATCGACAATTCAAAAAAATATAAAATAAAATTTGTCAAAGATCCAAATTTACAATTCGAAGAAGGCAATAGCATTCCCGGGGTGAAAAAAGTAATTGCTATCGGATCAGGAAAAGGTGGTGTCGGAAAATCTACGGTCACAACAAACATTGCAGTAACTTTGATGAAACAAGGACTGAAAGTAGGAATCTTGGACTCTGATATTTACGGCCCGTCCATAGGAAAACTTTTTGGAGTTCAAGGCAAGGTTGCGTTAAAAGCCGAAGAAGACAGAATTTATCCATTAGAAAAGTTTGGTCTTAAAATAATTTCTTTTGCGTTTCTTGTAAACGAAGACCAGCCTGTAGTTTGGAGGGGTCCAATGCTCGGAAAGGCAGTAGAGCAATTCTTGTACGATGTAGTGTGGGGAGAGTTGGATTATCTTCTAATTGACTTGCCTCCCGGTACAGGAGATGTTCAACTTTCCCTTGCACAATTAATCGACATAGATGGAGCAGTGATAGTTACCACTCCACAAAATTTAGCACTACTCGACGCTTCCAAAGCAGGGACTATGTTCTCTCAAGTGAAAATTCCAATCCTCGGTGTGGTTGAAAATATGAGTGAATTTATTTGTCCTCATTGCAACAAGCCTTCTAAAATCTTTTCATCGGGTGGAGGAGAAAAATTATCAAACTCTTTTCATTCGCCACTACTCGGAAAAATACCTCTTCTCTTGGAAATCATGGAATCGGGAGAATCAGGCGACCCCGTATCGAGCACAGAAAAATCAGAGTTAATAAAAAATGCGTATTCCGATATTGTGAAAAATCTTTTAGCTGAATTAAAAAAGTTAGAATAATTTACCAAAGGGTATTGATATTTAAGATTAGTTTAATTCTACGAATCACATCCATTGGATCAATTAACTCCATGCAGGCAAAATCTTTCCTGTAGCATTCTGTATCACCGAAAATACTACAAGGTCTGCAAGGAAGGTTTTCAATTTGTAAGACACCTACATCTTCTTGGGCATAAGGACCAAACCCCGACATAGGGTGAGTAGTTCCGTATAAACCGATCACAGGTTTTTTTAGTAAAGCCATGATATGGACGTTAGACGAATCCATTCCTACCATAACGTCTAACTTCTCCATGATTCCTATTTCGCCTTTGATACCAAGTTTCCCTCCTGATACTATATAACAATCAGGAGTATCTCCTATCAATTCAAGTAAGATAGATTTTTCTTCCTTGGAGCCAAATAGAAATATTTTAGCGTTGAATTCAGACTTGATCAATTGAATTAAATTCTTGGATTTGTAGTGGGGCCATTCTTTTAACTTATGCCCCGCAAAAGGTGCAAAACCAATCCACATCGTATCTTTTTTTCCGATTCCAATACTTTTGAAATAATCGCTTGCAAATAATTTAGACTCAGAATCCACGTTGATCCAAGGTCCCTTTCTTGGAGTAGCGGGAAATCCTGCTTTTGCAAATACATTCAAGTATCTGTCAACCGTATGCGGCAAACGAGTCATTAGTTTATTTTTCCTACGAGTTTGTAGATGCTTTTCGCGCCTGCCTTTTACAATTGTATAAGTCGAAACCCCGTGAAGTTTGAAAAAGAATTTAAAAATTTTTGTTCGTAGAGATGAATGCAAATCAATAAATTTGGTGTAAGGCCCTAGTTTTTTTAAATCTTTAAAAAGTCGCCAAAGACCCAAAAACCCTCTATATTTTTTTAAGTTTATTCCAAGTACATGTACATTTGGTATATTGTAAAAAAAAGGAGTGTAGTTCCCTCTGGTAACTAAAGTAATTTGCAAGGTCGGATATTTTGCTGCCACTGCAATAAGTGCAGGAGTTAGAAGGGCAACATCCCCCATTGCTGAAAATCTGGCTACCAGCACATTCATTTTATTTCTTTTTGTACAGAGCCGGGTTTAAATTCTTGTCGTTGTACATTTTCATTTGTCTATACACCTTTATATATTTGACTCCATTTTTCAGGTCAATAAACAAATCGTCAAGGCACCCTGTCATATCTTTTCTTTGATCCAATAGAATTTCTAATTTCTTCTGGCAAGTTTCAATATGAGAAGGAGAGACATCTTTTCTTTTAGTTTCTTCCGTCATGTGATAAATTTTCAACTCAAGAATACTCATTCTGTCAATTAACCAAGCAGGAGTCTCGGAATTCATTTTTGCATTTGGATTTTTAGAAACAGATTCAAATTTTTTTACAAGATAGTCATCCAACCATTCTACTGTGTCTGTTCTTTCCTGATTTAATGCATCAATTTTTCTTTTGAATCGTACGATTTCCTTGTCTTCGATATCAGGGCGACGAATCTCATCTTCAACATGCCATTGAATAGTGTCTATTTGATTTTTCTTAAAAAGCTTAAACTCAAGGCTCTCCTCTTGAAACGGATTTTTTGCCTCTTCTTCATTCTTATGCCAAGCCAAGATTGATTCTTGAAATATTTTTATTATATTATTTGCGTTTAATTCCATGACTATATTGTAGGATTTAAAAGAAGGATAAAAAATCAATTATCTTCTTTAGTAAAATCATTTTCTATTTTTTAGAAATTCTATAATCCTTGGAATTACTTTTTCAGGAGTATCGTAGTGAGGAGTATGTCCCGCATCGGCAATTGAAAAAAAATCAGCCTTTGGCATAACTTCCATTGCAACCTCACTACTCGAATACGGAACCACTTTATCATTTTTTCCCCACACAAGTAAAGTGGGAATTTTCAGTTTCCCCAGCCTGCGAAAAGTTTCTTTATGCGTACCAAAAGGCATGTTTCGGAGTGAAGAAAGAATCGAATACTTAAATCCCTTGTAGAGAAATTGCTCTTCAAATTGAACTTGAAATTTCTTCCAAGCGTCAGGTTTTTCAAAACTGGTAGAAGTTCCTTTCATTAGAGAAATATCTCCAAATGTTTTCATTACATACTCACCCACGTAAGGAAGTTTGACCAGCTTCCCTGCAAAAGGAATTTTAAGAGGAAAACCGGCAGGAGAAATAAATACAACGCTTTTTACTTTTTCGGGGTGCCTCACTGCAAACTCGCACACAACTATCCCTCCCATAGACGAGCCTATTAGTTTAAATTGTTTTTGGATTTTCAATTTTTCTAAAAGCTCTACTAACTGTCTGTCAAACAAATCGGTATTGTTTGGAATTTTTGGTCTGTCGGATAAACCTCTACCGTAAAGATCGTAACGCAAAACTTGAAAACCAGAATCAACTAACGCACGAAATATATTATCATACACAAACGAAGGCATAGTAAATCCATGCACCAGCACTACGAGTTCCCCTTTTTGAGAGCCGCCAAGCTCATAATGAACTACCCCATCGCTAAGAGAAATAAAGTTGCCCGACTTGTTTTTACGAATCTCATCATTTAATTCCATAACTTCTCGATCCATAAGAAATGGAAGAGCTATCAATACGGCAACTAAGATCCCTATAATAAAAATTTTTTTATTTTTCATGGTCTATCCTCCTGCAAATTCAACTTTCTTTTTTCCAAATGAATAAATGACTAAAATAATAACAAATAGTACAGAAATTTGAATTATATAATTGAGAAATAATTCTTGATAGGTAAATTGAATTGGAGACTGAATCAAAATTGCTGTAGGAAAATAGTATAGATAAGGGAAAGGAGTTAGCGATACAAACTTCAACCAGCCTTCAGGGAATAGGTTTACGGGGATCACACTACCCGAAAGGAGTGTAACAAGTGCACTATATAGAATCCAAAAACTAAAGGTTTCAGTAAAGAAAAAACTAAGAATAGAAATGAAAAAACCAAACAAAGTAAACAAAATAAAAGAAAAAATATATATCGGTATAAATTTGCAGATACTTATCCAGTTTAAATCAGGCACTATCCCAAAAAAGAATATCGAAAATATAAGTAGAGGAATCGCTCTTGCAAAAAATTGAAAAAGGCTCACCCCAACGCTATCAGAAAAATACATCAATACAAAGTTATATGGTTTCAAAAAATCATACACTATATCGCCTGTTTTTATCTTATTGGAGACGAGACTATCGTTTCTTCCAAAAGAAACCTTGATAAGTGTAGAAAGAATTGCGTACTCTACTAATTTTTCTCCTTTCCAACCGCCCAGAAAATTAGGACTTTCCTTAGCAACTGTTTTCCATACTGAAGTGAATATAAAAATATACAAAAATGCGTTAAATAGTCCGGTGTAGTATTCTAACTTATAAGCCAAAGATCGCTGGAAAGCATTTGATATAAATTTTAAATACGTCAAAGTTCTTCTTTCCCAGAATACATTTTCTTAATTGCAAGTCCCAAGTCAGGATTTTGTTTTTGGATTTCTTGAATTTTGATTCTTTTCTTTTGTAAAAAACTTAAAAGTGAAGATAGAGGCTCTTTTTCCGGGATGATTATTTTATATTGAGTGTCAGAAATTTTTTCTTTTACCCTAAAAGGTTTCGGGAAATTTATATTTTTTACGGGAGTTTGAAAATGAAGATTTACCACAGACTCATTTCCGAGTAGCTTATTGAAGTTAGAAATATTTCCGTCGTAACCTATTTTACCTTTATCGAGTACGATGATCCTATTTGCAAGATATTCAATATCCCCTACATCGTGGGTAGTAAGAATGATAGTTACCTTGTCTTCAAAATTAATCTTTTGAATGAAGTTCCGAACTTTTTCTTTTACTATTAAATCCAACCCGATAGTCGGCTCGTCTAAAAACAAAACCTTTGGAGAATGGATCAAGCTCGCTGCTATATCTGCTTTCATTCTCTGTCCTAAAGAAAGTTTTCTTGCTTGCTGCTTGTAAAACTCCTCCAAGCCAAGTAGATCAAAAAAGAATTCCAACCTCTTTTTAAAAAGTTTTTCATCTATTTTGTAAATAGACTTTAACAAATCAAATGACTCCTCCACTGGAAGATCCCACCACAACTGTGTTCTTTGACCAAAGACCACGCCTATTTGAAAAGCATTTTCTTTTCTATTTTTAGATGGGTTGAGCCCGTCTATTAGAATTTCACCATGAGAGGGAGTGAGTATCCCTGTGAGCATTTTTATTGTAGTAGATTTACCGGCACCATTGGGTCCGATGTAACCTACAAGCTCACCTTTTTTTATCCGGAAGGAAACATCGTCAACTGCTCGGATAACTTCTCTTTCGGCTGAAAAAAGAGCCTTAACTGAGCCAAAGAATCCGGATTTTCTTTTTTTTAGGATAAAGTGCTTGGTTAAATTTTTTACCTGAATCATATTTCTTTATAATTCTACAATATTTTTTTCTTGGTTTTTTTGCCAATCAAATCCACAAAGAAACTATCTTGATTTACAATTCTAAATTTAAACAAATAGAAGAAATTTTTAACAACAACAAAACAGAAATAGTAATCATTGATGTTCGTAGCGAAAATGAATTTTTAGAAGACCATATCCCACTTGCAATCAATATGCCTGTGCTTACGAATTTAGAGAGAGCCGAAGTCGGCACTCTCTACAAATCCAATTCGTTTGAAGCAAGACAACTCGGCGCAAGAATAATTTCAAAAAATCTGCCGAAAATTTTAGCTCAAATCGAAGAGATTTCAGAAAAGACTAATAGAAAGGCCGGCCATTCCGGCAAACCGAATATAGAGTTTGTAATCTATTGTTGGAGAGGTGGTATGAGGTCAAGGTCGCTTTTTACTGTTATGGATCTGATTGGTTACAAGGCTAAATTAATTGACGGTGGATACAAAACCTATAGAAAAAAAATAAACGAATATTTCCTAAGCGAAAAAATTCCAGAATGCGTAACTATCTATGGACCAAGTGGTTCTGGAAAATCAGAGATATTAAAGATTTTGAACGAAAAGAAATTTAAAGTTCTTCCCTTAGAAACATTTGCAAATCATAAAGGCTCAATTCTGGGTGGAGATTTTTTAATGCAACCTTCACAAAAAAAATTTGAATCAAAAATATATTTTTTCTTAAACCATTATTCTTGCAACACTTATGGTTCCAAAATAATTGTTGAAGGAGAGAGCAGAAATATCGGCAAACTGACTATACCGGAAAAACTTTTTCAAAAAGTTCTAATCGGGGAAAATATTTGGATAGAGCTACCGATTGAAGAAAGAGCCAAAAGACTGTCAGAAGAATACGTTGAGAATATAGAAATTTTAATTAAAAAGGTTGAACTGCTGAAAAAATATATCAGTAGTGACATCACAGTAAAAATAATCGAATGTTTAAAAAAAGAAGACCGATTTCACGCGGCCTACTTACTTCTTGAGCATCACTACGATGTGTTTTATAAAAAAAATTCACCAGAAAGATCGAGTAAAAGAAAATACAAAGCGGTCTTTCAAGAGAAAACTTTTGGTGAACTTAAAAAATGTGTTGTTTCCTATTTTGAAAATACAATTCAAAGATCTTTATAAAACTCTAAATTTTTTTGTAGCTCTTGGGGTAGAGTGCCTATATTTTTTTTGATATTAAAATAGTGGTTTTCTAAACTTTCAATTTTCTTCAATCTTAGATTATTGAATTTTTCTGCGATATCTGAATAGATTGGTTGCTTCAAAAGAGTATTTCTTATCTCTTTTGGGAAAGGACAATATCTGTAAAAAATACTTCTTGAGACCTTATTCAATCTGGGAACTCCTTTCGATTCAAATAGCATCCAATTCAAATAGTCTGATGCAAAAATATCCCTTATGTTTTTTCTGTATTTAATAATTTGTTGTCGAATTTTTTCTCGTGCTTCCAAACTTAAATTTTTATTTTTTCTGTAATAAGAAAGATAATCATAATATTCAGATGTCAACGAAGGCGAAGTAATATCATTCCAAAATCTGCCTTGTAAAGTTTTATTCAATTCCCACCTGAATATTCCGAAAGAACGAAGTAACATCAAATACAGATTGTCTGCTGTGAACTGTGGGATAAAAAATCTACCCGAAGAATTTCTTTTACGCATTGTAACTTCTTGCCACATAATACACCTCGACCCATAAGTCGGCACGATTACAAACTCGGGAAGTACACGTGTCATAACAATTTCTTTTGAAATATTTTTTGCTTCATTCGAATAATTTGTTTCTCTGTGGAAGAGTGAGAAATCAATTTTTAATGCGTCGTCTAATCCTTTTTGTATCTGTTCAGTAGAAATTTTTGATTTGCTGAATAGTTTTGTAACCATGTCTTTGTGAAGTACAGGAAAATATACTGATGGAGTTCCATAACAAAGTTTGTGCACGGATTTAAAAACATTTTCGATTTCAAAATTCAATCTCCTGTCTGTACTATTTAGGAAATTTTTCTCTTCCTCCTCGGAAATAAAACCTTTGATGCGTTTTAATTTATTTACATCTTGAAAACTTTGACCCAATTCATTAACTGAAGGCTCATCAATTAAATTATAAATCCTAAGAAGCCATTCTCGCAAAGTATAAATTGTAATTTCCTGAGGATTGAATTTTTTAGGAATAGATACTAAATCTTGTATTTGAGATGGATAAAGAAGTTTTTCATCCATGAAACAGTATTCCAAAAAATTATCAATACATTCAGGTGCATTTTTATCTTTCAAAAATTTTTTAAAAATCTGCTCGTAGATTGGAAAAAAAAGAAGAGAGATGTTTGACCTGACTACTCTCGCAGCTTCAATATTTGAAAATTTATCTTTTAAATTTCTGAAAATATCTAAGTTTTCTAAAAATATATTTCTTTTTGAAACTTCTATTTCAGAATAATCTAAAATACGATTTAAACAATTTCTTAACTCAGGTTGAATAATTTCATAGTTCTCCTCTTCCTGAGATGCTTCATCTGACTCGTGGCCATACGAAATTTCTAAAAACTCAAATTCCCCTGTTGGTTTAAAAAAGGTATCCCCTTTTCTTGAATTGTGGAATACTCCTTTGATCGAATACTTTCCCCTTTTTTTACGAAAAAATTCTAAGAATATATTTGGGTATCTCAAGTCATAAAGATAGTATAGAGGAAAAATTTTTAAACTAACTTGATCACCTTCAACTTTTTTTATATAAGATAAAACTCTTTGATTTGAAAAAACTAAATAGCAAAATTCACCCAAATGAATATCAGAAAGATTTTTGATCTCCTCTTTTTGGTATTCCTCTGAATATAATTTAGTAAGAAGCTCAATTTTATTAACATAGTCTTCTTCAGGAAATTTTTCTAAAAAATCTAATAGCCTAACTTTTGTAAACTCTGGATCAGAAAAAATTAAACTACTCATTTTGTCTTTAAATGGGAGCCTTAAAAAAAAGTGTCTTAATATTTCATATTCGTGAGTCGTAAAATGAAATTTTCTCAACCCAGCTTTTAACACCTTCCATCTTTCATAAGTTTTTGCCTGAGAATTTTTTATTAAATTAGCAATGTAAAAAGACAAACCGGCAAGAATAAAAAATAGAGCTATCCATAAAAAAGTATAAATATCTATTTCCGGGAATTTCCATGTAACTTCTTTCCATTCTTTGATTTGGACATCCTGAGCAAGAGGAAAAGTAAATAACCTCATATAAGATATTCCTTAGATTAGTTTTCTCTTCACCAAAAAATAAAAGCAATGACGAGTTGTTACAATTTTAGGGGGTTTTCCTTTATAGTCAATATTTAATCTAATTTTAATATATTCGGGTAACTGCTAAATCCAAAAATATTTCCTTCCGGGTCGGATAAATACAATGTGTGGAGAGTCTTTTTAAAAACCAAAGGTTGAATTTTCTTTAACTCCTTTCTGTGTTTTTTTGAAATTGTAAAAATGAGTGCGTGTGGAGATTGATTTTTTTTTCCTTTTTCAATCATTAAAATAATTTTTCCAAATTCAAACCAAACAGAGCGAATCTTTCCTTTTTCATTGAAGTTAAATTTTGGCTTGGAAATTCCCGGCAGGCTAGAATAGAATTCAGATAATTTTTTCGGGTTGGGCGATGTAATTGCTATATGATGGATTCGTAACAAATTTAACCCTTGAAAAGAGATGAAATTTTTTCTATTTTCCTGTTATATTTCTTTTAAAAATCACTTTTAGTCAATTCTATTTTTTTTCATTGTCGTTTCATCTAGCAAAGTTACGTTTTTCGTACTGATTTTACACTTTTCGTGCAAAAATGTGGGATCTCCACTTTTTCAGTAAAGTGCATGCTTTATACCAATTGTTCACCTTTTATGCAAAAATATGGGATCTCCATTTCAGAGGACTGATACTTGAAGTCTGAGGCCTAAAAAGTGAAGGTAACCTCAAAAAGTAGAATATCTTAGGATGAGGTTTTGAGCTTATGCTATTATGCAGATTATACTGTAAAATGGGATTCCACCTTTTCAGTAAAGTGCATGTTTTATACCACCAGAACCTTTATAAAAAACATGGAACTCCACTTTTGGGATTAAAAATGAAAACCTTTAGTAAATTTAGACTTTTATGTAAACTGAAGAAAAATTAAAAATGATAAAATTTTTTTTTTTTTAATAAACTTTTACCTTATAAAATGAGAGCAGAACAAATTCTACTTTATGAGAAATTTATGAACCACAAAATATGTAGAAACCCAATCGATGGTTTGTTCCAGTAAAATATATTGAGTTCATTAGAAGAACAACGGTTTTTTGAGACGAAAATATTTACACGCATTGTTGAACAGATAGAAACAAGACTTTGGGGCATTTTTGAGAAAAATGGAGAGTAAAGAAAGGTATCAAGTAAAGTCATAAATTTGCATAGAATTCCACTGAATAACGAGGACTGATTGAGCTTGCATTCTTGCAGACTGGCTTGGCAATCTGCCAGGTACTGCTCTTTTTACTTTTAGTGCTGACCTTGCCGATCAAGATAATTCTCCCCGGCAGATTCTTCGAGAATGGAGTTCCCACCCCGGTAACCACGATTGCGGGAGGAGCCTACCTCTCCAAGAGAAAAACAACCCGCTACAACAGACTAAAACGACAAAAGCCAAAGTAAAACAAAAAAAATCTTGACAAAACCAATCAATGTGCCGCATTCTATCTGGTATTTTACATGGAGAAAAAAATGAAAAATCTTTTAGGGGTATTGGTTTGTTTCGTATTTACTTTTCAGATTTCGGCAGCTGATTTTAAGATTGGGGACCGAGTCCAGTGCAATTGGAAAGGGGGAGGCACATTTTACAATGGGAAAATTACTTCTTTGAAAGGGAACAAAGCTCATATATCTTATGACGATGGTGACCAAGAAGACACTACATTGAATATGTGCAAAAAGGGAGATAGCGGTTCAAGTAGCAATTCAAGCGGGAATTGCCACTTCAACGGAAAGCAGTTGTGGGGGAAGGTGCAGTTTGTAACTTCTTTTCCAGATATAAAAGTTCAAGTAGTCAATTCATTTCCTGATTTAAAAGTTCAGATGGTGAATTCTTTTCCAGATAGTTGTGGAAAATGGCAAGAAACTTCATCATTTCCCGATTTGAAAGTACAGATAGTTGAGTCTTTTCCAGATATAAAGATTCAATATGTAAATTCATTTCCCGGAAAGTAAAGCCTATTCGAAAAACTACTCAATTTCGATTGGGTAGTTTTGATTTTTTATGATAAATGAATTTCTTCCTACGATTATTTTTTTTCTAATAATCTTCTCATTCTTGTTTTGGGTCTTCTATCTTGGAAGAACAATAGATAGAAAAATACAAAATCGACTACGAAATGTTTTTTCCAATACAGAGATAATACAATTTTCTAATATAGAAAAATCTACTGTGTATCTAAAAAAAATTGGAAGTGGAATTTTTCTATCCAGAAAATTCTTTCTATATACGAATAACAAGGAGGCACATTTAAATAGGCAGGTGATTTTTGAGTTTGAAATGTCTAAGAAAAACTCTATACCGTTTGTATTAGTCAGGTATCCGAATTCTATAAATTTTTCTTCAAAAGCAGATGCAAAAAAAGAGACAGAGGCTTGGAAGAAAAACCTCTTTGTTTTTGGAATTCCCTTTTCTGAATTTTATCAACTAAAAAATAAAATACAAATTGCAAGTGAATCGCTTAGGCAAAATAATAAAGATAGGATATTTTCTTTAATAGAGAATGGTAACCTTCAAGAAAAATTTGAAAAAATTCCCGTAAGCTTAAAAATTCTTGGTTTCAATGCAAATAATTCTTCTTGGAAAATATATTGTGAAAATGAAAAGATAGGATTTGAAATAGACTCAACATGGTTAAAAAAAATCAGTTTTACTGAAATAGAAAATTTTCTTAGGATCGTAACTTCCCTTGCAGAGGTAATTGAAAAAAATTAGTATCTATTTTTTGCCGATCTCTACAGCTCTTTTATAAGCCTTATACACTGCCGATATTATGCTATGGGAGAAGTTCCCTTTCTCTAAAGAGTCTAAACCATAAATTGTAGTTCCACCCGGAGAGGTCACTTTATTTCTCAAAGTGTAAGGGTGGGTTTGTGGAAATTTATCAATTTCATTTTCCAATAATTTCACGCTACCTTTTACAGTTTGGATCGCTGCTTTTAATGAATCCGAATAAGTGAGGCCTGATTTTACTCCACCTTCAGCGAGAGATTGTATAAACGTAAAAACAAAAGCAGGACCGGATCCGGCAAGCCCTGTGAATGCGTCTAAATTTTTTTCGCTTCCAAGTTCCATTACAATTCCTGAGTTCTGGAAAATTTTTTGTACAATAGGATAAGCCTCTTTGTTTCCAAAATAGGCAATACAGCCTTCTTTTACGGTCAATGGAAGATTGGGCATTGCTCTTACAATTTGAGATTCTGGGTATGAATTTTTTTGTAAGTCAGAAATTGTAACTCCTGCCGCAATTGAAATTAAAATTTTTGGAGATTGGATTTCTTTTAAAACTTCAAATACCTTATCCGGTTTTACGGAAACTATAATTATATCCGATTTGTTTGAGAGAGTGGAGATGTTTTCCTCTTGTGAAACTCCTTGGATATTTTGAAATGGATCGTACACTGATGTTTTAAAATCATTCTTTATCGAATGAAAAATTGCAGATCCCATATTTCCGAGCCCTATAACTCCAACTTTTTCCATTAGTAACTCCTTTTCCCGAATATAAGAGTTCCAATTCTTACAAAATTACTACCTTCTTCTATAGCAATCTTATAATCTCCACTCATTCCCATCGAGCATTTTGAATCAGGGCAAAAATCTTTTCTTATAGAATTCAAGTCCTTGAATACATTTCGTGTAATTGTTGGGTCTTCATTGGTAGGTCCCATAGTCATTAGACCTTCAAAAATACAATACTCATTTTGGAAAGTAGAGATTTTTTTTAGAGTTTCGACTAACGCATTTCTGTTGAATCCTGATTTTGAAGATTCATCAGTAAGATTGGCTTCCAGAAAATATCGGATTGGCTGTTTTCTTTTTAGTGCTTCTTTTAGTAATTCTTTTAATGATGATTCACTCGTGACTCCGTGAGTATAAGAAAACAAACCAAATAGTTTACGCAAGTTACCGGTTTGCAAGGGCCCTATATGATGAAGTTCGAAATCAAAGCCTTCGTCTTTTAGCTTAGAAAATTTCTCAATTCCTTCTTGAATTTTATTTTCACCAAAAATTGTTATTCCGCCTTGAATCGCTTCGCGTATCGACTCTAAGGTTTGTTTTTTTGATACTGCAATCAAAATCGGAGAAGGTGTAGACTTTGAAGAATGGATTTCTTCTAATACTTTCTTATAATTTTCTACTATATAGCTCATAAAAATAGGTCTATGAAGTTTACCTGACTCTTTTTGTATTTTTAATTTTTCGATATTTCTGCTTTTTCCAAGATGCTTTTTCTAATCGCTTGATTCTTTTTTCTATACTGGGTATTTTTTTGTTGTTTGTAAAACCAAACTGTCTTTCTAATCTCGACACTCTTTTTTCAAGGCTTGTTGAATGTTTTTTACTTCGTACTTTCTTGGTTTGTCCGGGGAATTTCTTTTTTTTATGAGAGATTATAGATTCTTTTTTTGAGCTATGTTTTTTAGTATCCAATTCTTTTTCTCTGTTCGGAATTAAATTTTCATCTTCAGTGATATTGATTTTTTGATGAATATTTTCTGTTGGACTTTTAGAAACTGAATCATCCGTTGTTTTAGGTTTGACAGGTTCCATAACGTCTGGAACTGATTCTTTTTTTAGGTGCTCGTCTTTTTTTGATTCGATAGACTCTTTGATTGGATTAGGGGGGAGAATAATTCGATCAATTTTTGCAGGAGGCTCATCATTTTTTTTACCTACATCTTGAATTTTCTGTGAAAGTTCGTTTCGGAAAATAAAAGCGTATATTCCCATGGAAACTAGGACGATTACTATAATAGCTGAAACGATAATTTTGATATGCTCTTTAGTTGCCATATAAAATCCTTTAAACCAATTCTTTTCTTTTTTTATTATCGGAAGATTTCCTTGTTTTCTAAGGCTTTTAAAAATATTCTATTGTGCGTATTTTTTCTGAATTTACTTTTAAATACCTTTAGCCTTCCGGCACCTGCAAGACAGAAAGAGAAGGACTTGAACGGGAATATAAAAATTTTAGAAGAAACTATTAAAAATAAGGAAACCTATGAGATTTTTCTGGCTGATGATTTTGAAGGCTCTCGCCCTTGGCAGATATATCGTGGGATCTCTTTTTTAAACAAGACCGAATTTATTTCAAAGGTACCGGATTTAGAAGCATTTTTATTAGAGCAAAAAATTTATTCAAAGATATACAAAAACAATGTAAGAAATTCATTAATGATTCATTCTTTTCTTGAAAATCCCGGCAAACAAAATCTTGATATACGTCCTCAGGAAACAATTCGTCTTCCACCGGGCGTTCCTATTCGTTTTTTTCTCTGGGTGTTTTCAAACGATTATAATATGAGTTTGAAACTTATTATTTCTCAGAAGAAATCCAAAGACTTATACTACGATATAGGCAGCCTAAAGTATGAGGGTTGGAGAAGGTTGGAGACTGCGATTGATATTCCACCAAAGAATATAAAGCTGCATTTATCTTTGCAAGTTCCGTTGGAAATAAAAGGTCTCAGAATTGAGCCAAGTCCGTTTCAGAAAAGAGGAGTTTTTTATATATACGTGGATCAGATGGGTTTCTTACTTGAGAAACAAAAAACAATCTATCCGGGATCAGAAGTGAAGGACAATTGGAGCTTTGAATATTAGGAGTTTTCTTTGATTTATCTATATAGAGTTTTTACTTTTGTAATTTATCCGTTTCAATTTTTGATTTTTCCTTTTTCAAGAAAGGCAAGAGAATTTTTAAAAAAACGAAAAATAGATAAAGATCGAATTTTACAAATTTGTGAAGACTTTACAAGCAAGAGAGTGATTTGGCTTCATGCGTCGTCGGTAGGAGAATTAGATCAGTGCAAAGCCTTGATTTCCGTGATTAGAAAAAATGAGCCGAATACAGTTGTGATCCAATCTGTTTTTTCTGAAAGTATAAAAGAGGAAAACTTGCGCAACTTAGACGTGTATTTCTATTTTAGATTACCTTTAGATTTTTATTTTTCGTATAATTTTATTTTTGAAAAATTCAAACCGGAAATTCTAATTTTAATGGCTTGGGATACCTGGCCCAATTTGATATATGCTGCAAAAAAGTACCACTCGAAAGTATTTCTTTTTTGTGCAAGCATAAATAAAACTTCAGGAAGAAATTCATTTTTCTTGGAGAAACTTACTCAAAGTATCTTTCAAAAAATTGACATCATCTCTGCATCGAGCGAATTTTTCTTACCGGAAATTTTTCGATTAGTGAAAGATAAAGAAAGAGTATTTGCACTTGGCGACACTAGAGTCGATTCTGTGGTAGGAAAAATTAGAACAAAAAAGAAAATAGACCCTCTGAAAAAATTACTTCCAATAAAAAATCAAACTATCATTTTTGCATCTACCTATCCTGTATGTGAAGAAATTTTAGTCCCTATGATTTCAGATCTATTGAAAAGCGGCAAGAATGTTTGGATTTTCCCCCACCACATAGAAAAAAAAAGAATTCAAGAGATTGTACGCCTTCTTGATATAAATTCTATTCCTTACTCCTTGTTTTCAGAGATTACAAACAAATACAAAAAAGTAATCCTATTCGATAAGTTAGGAATTCTTGCTTATGCGTATCAATACGCCGAGCTTAGTTATGTCGGAGGTGCGATTCACAATAGGGTGCATAACGTATTAGAGCCAGCCTATTTCGGACTTCCTATAGTTACTGGAAGTAGGATTTTTCATTCTCCTGAGGCAGTTTCTTTAAAAAATTTGGGAGGGCTTTTCAGTTTAGAAAAAAAAGAAGATATCCCTGAAATAATTTTAAAACTCTTAAAAGATCCAAAGATCAGGAGTAGAATAAAGTCTATGAATAAAAAATTTGTTCTGTCTGGAGAGGGTGCATCAAAGCGACTGTATGGACAGTTTATAAGGGATATCCCTGAAAATAAGATATGTAAAATTTAGTCAGAGATTCCGGCAGACCTGAAAGCAGACTCTTTTTCACGAGCGACTTGATTGGCTTGTTCTTTGATTGTATCCATAATTTTTTGGTATTGTCCTCCTTCATCTTCTTCCCCGGATTCTTTCTGACTCTGAACAAGATATTCTATAATTTCTAACCTATCCTTAACGCTCTTTTCTTGAAATTTATAGTATTCACGAATTTCTGAATTGTTTGCAGTTTTGTTTGTCACGTTATTTGTGATTTTCGCAATTCTTTCGCTGTCTTTATTTTTGTTTGCCCTCATTTCAGGGGTAAGTCTTTGAGGAATTAGGTCATTCCCGGGAAATTTTTCGCGAAGGCTGTCAAATTGCTCCATTGCCTCTTCCGAATAGGGTTTACCAGTCTGAGGGTTGATAGGGATATCACCTTGTGGGGTTGGGTGGGCTTCATTGTTTTCTATCTCTTCATAAGATAGTTTTCCGGATTTGTAAAAGTCCGAGTCAAAAATGGATTTGGAGCGATCTACCCCAATTCGATCGTTTCCGGTAGAATTGGACTGATTTGTGTTTCCGGTGAATAAAAAGCCCAACTCATTGGATTTTAGGTTTGCCTTTTTTTTTGGCTCTCCTTCATAAAAAAATAATAAATAAAAAATTCCAACAACGGACACAATGATAATCAAAGTTCTTATATATATTTTATTAATCATAGATTTATATTCTCTTAAATTCGACGTAAAATAACCAAAAAATGCTTGGTTAAAAATAGAGATAGAATTTATTAGAAATTGAATTATGAAAAACATCCTGAAATTCGTGATTCTGATGTTTTTTTACGGGTGTGGAATCAATACGGATACTCCTACAACTCCGTATATCTTCCTAATCCCTATAAATATTCCTCAAATCGCAGGAATGTATCCGATTGACAGTTCTACTTCGACTGATTTTAGTCTGGTTGAACCTGTATTCAACGGAGCAAAGCCTCAATTTATATTAAAATACTATGTAACGAATACGGAACAACAATTTGTAGGTTATAACCTGTATATTACTTCATCCACCCCGTCCTTAGCAGAAACTCAGCTTGGAGCCAATGCTTATTTAGAAAATGGAATCCAACCTTCTTTTCCTCATTTAGCGACTGAAAACTCTACAGACAGCTCCAGAATTCAAAAAAAGAGAATCTTAAACAGAAAACCTCCACCGGGTGTGTTTCCATTTCAAAAATGCGAAGTATATACTTTTTCGATTCGGGCAGTTTTTAATAATGGTGCAGTTTCAAATCCATCCAGCCCGGTGTATAGATGTGCTTCTTTGACCCCTTCTTTATGCGAAGAAGGCTCCAGTTGCAATCCTTCTGTATGCAATATTTCTGCTTGTACAGTAGATAAAAATACCTGTATGGTTGGAACTCTATGCAATCCCTGTAAAATTGCTGGAAAGGAATCACTGGGTTGTGAATGCCCTCCGGGAGTTTCTCCTCCGGGATGCAATCCTTGAGTTTGGAAAAACCGATTCTTTATGTAGTTGCAACTCCACTCGGGAATATGGATGATATCACAATTCGTGCTTTAAATACTCTAAAAGAGTCAGATCTAATCTTGGCAGAAAACCCCAATCATTCGAGGGCTTTTCTAAAAACCCATGGAATACACTCAGAGATTAGAGGTCTTCCTAAAATACCTACAGGCGAAGAAAATAGAATTTTAGAAATGTTTCAGGGAATCGAAAAAATTTCATTAATAAGCGATGCTGGAACTCCTGGAATTTCCGATCCGGGGTCCGGTTTTATAAGATTTGCTCGCAAGGAAAACTGGAAAATAATACCTATACCGGGAGCATCTGCACTAACGTCTATCCTTTCAGTATCCGGTTTTCAGACAAATCCTTGTATTTATTTAGGGTTTTTGTCAGATAAGAAAGTCAGTAAAATCAAAGAGCTTGAGAAATATTCAGATTTTGAGGGGTTAATTGTAATCTTTGAATCTGTTCACAGAATTATCTCTCTATTGGAAATCATAAGAGACATATTTCCAAAGTCCAATTTGCTCATTGGACGAGAAATTACTAAATATTACGAAGAGTTTTTATATTTTCCTATAGCAAAAGATGCAAATTTTTCTAATATTACAGAAAAAGGCGAATTTGTTATTTTAATTAATAATAGATTAAAAAAAATAGCTAAAGAGAATTCTCGTTTTACCGAAACTATAATAGAATAGGAGAAAAAGGTATGACAATTGAAAGAATAGGTGCATCCAGACCAAGCTACGAACCTAAACGAACTACTCCTTTGAAAAAAAATGAAACTGTCGAGTTGAAAGACAATGTTTCTATTTCGGATACTGCCAGACAAAGAGTAATGGAAGCCAAACTTCAAACTGAAATTAAAAATATCAGTCGCCAAATTGGCTCTAAAGAAGAAGATACAGAAAGACTCGAAAAACTCAAAGAGATTAAAACTCGTTTAAAGAATGGAGAATATGACAATCTAACTCCAGAAGTGTTAAATAAAGTTGCCGGAAATATTGCGGAATCCCTCTTAGGATAGTACCGGTATTTGTTTAACTAAGTTATTGTAATATTCCCTTAAAAGAAATTAAACTAAGATGGAAGTTTAACTATGCCAGTTTTGCCTGACTGGGTAAACTTCCAGTTTACCCCAAGAATACATATCGAAATAGACTGTGGCTTTAAAATGGGCTCCTTTGTGAAAAATATAGGGAGTCGGGTTTTAATGCTCTCCACTCAAAAAGAAATCCAAAATACTGACGAGCTTTCCATTATCAAGACAAGTATTGAAAAGCATACAGATGGTGTAATTCTATACGACAACATTGAAGATAAACCAACATTCAAAGAGTTAGACACTGCGGCTCATTTTGTAAGACACTCCAAAGCCAATTGCATTGTAGCTTATGGATCATTTGATTCTATTAATGCAGCTAAAGCAGTTTCTATTCTTGCTACAAATGATTTTTTTGCAGAAGAACTTGTAGCCGATAAAAATTTAGTTTTAAAAAAGCCAATTCCTTTGGTCACGATTCCTACCATGCCTGTCATGGGAACTGAGTGTTCTCCTTTTTTTACCATCATCAGTGATAAGGATATGTTTAGAAAATATTATTCTCACCAGTATGTATTTCCAGAGTTAATCATTGCAGACCCCAAGGTAGGTCTTCATCTCACTTCCAATGATATTGCGAGGACTGCAACTGCAATTCTTTCTGCCGCAGTTGACACTCTATTATCTAAGTATGCAAATGAAATAACGAGTTCCTCTACTTTACGGGCAATGGAGCTTGTGGCAAAAAACATTATCCCTTCCATTCGTGATCCAAAAAATTTGACTGCAAAAAATTCGATTTATTCTGCAAGTTTACTTACAGGGATTGCACAGTCTTCCAGCTCTCTTGGGCTTTGCTTTGCATTGTCTCTTGCTACATCCAACCTGACTAAGATGGATATATTTCAGGCTATGTCGATTTTACTTCCACATATTATGGAATACAACCTAACTTCTTCTGCGGGAAAATATGTGATGATCGCAAAAGCACTGGATGAAGATATTTCTGATATTTCTATAATCGAGGCAGCCATCAAAGCTGTGGAAGGAGTCAGGAAAATTTATATAGAACTAAAAATGCCTCAAAGACTTTCAGAATACGAAGTAAAAAAAATTGACCTACCCGGAATAGCGTCTCTTGCATCGAGCTTTCCATTTTTGGATTGTTTACCAAGAGAACTTCCTAAAAACGAGATAGAAACAATTTTAGTGGCAGCGTTTTGATTTTATAGTTTTTTTAAAACAACAAATACGTAAAAGAGTAGATTTTTTATCTTATTTTTAGTAGCTTGTTTAACATAAACATAGGAAAATTTTATGGCGAATGAAACAATAGACACAATTATAGGCGAAGATATAGTATTTAAGGGTAGTCTGAAATTTCACAATAATTTAATGATTAGCGGTCAAATCAAAGGTACGATTGAAACAAACGGGAATTTGATTATTAGCGATACAGGTGATGTGAATGCAGATATCCAAGTGGGCTCTTTGACCGTAAACGGAATTTTTCGTGGAAATATTGACTCAAAAAATAAAATCTCAATCGGAAAAACAGGAAAAGTTTCAGGGGATATAAGGACTCCAGTTTTAGAAATTGAAACCGGTGCAAAATTCTCCGGAAATTGTTCTATGTAAAATGACTTTGGAAGTTCATGATAATTATACACACGGAGTAAGGTTTCATGAATTACCCGATTCGAGTATTCCTGAATTAAATTCATTTCAGTATAACTTGCTACAAAAATTACAACCGGACAAAGAGAGCTGGGATTTTTTTTTGCAACCAAAAGAATCTGATTTTGTCTCTCCTTTTTTATTGCCCGATCTATTAGAATCTATTCCTCTTTTAAAAAAAGCTACTTCTGAGAAGTGGCACATATTGTTGTTTGGAGACAGGGATACGGATGGAGTGTCTTCAGCGAGTATCTTGGGTAGATATTTTTCAAAAACACACGAAAAGAAAGGTGGGCGACTAACCGTAAAAACTTCTTCTTTAAACGATGAGTATGGTCTTTGCAAATCGGTAATGGACTTTATTTTAGAATTAAAGCCAGACTTACTAATTACGTTAGACCTTGGCTCATCTAACTATTCAGAAATTAATATTTTAGCAGAGGCTGGGATTCAAATAGTAGTTATCGATCACCATGAAATTCCAAAATCTATCCCAAATTGTTTCCTCATCAATCCAAAAAGGCTCGATTCAGAGTATCCTGAGAAGAAAATTTGTACGTCTGTTCTATCTTTAAAAGTTATACTATCGTTGATTTTTTCGGATTCAGAAATATATCAAAAAATTGTAAACTCTAACTTGAGCAGGAAAGATAAAATCTCTCGATTGAGCGATGAATTTTTTCTATATCTCCAAGGCGATAAAAAAATCAGAAATGCGTTTCACCACTATGTGAGTTTGTCTGCGATTGGGACGATCACTGACATGATGCCTCTTACCGGTGAAAATAGAATTATTGTAAAAGAGGGTTGTACATCTCTTTCTAAAAATAGTCGCCCTGAGGTTAAGAAAAACCCCGGCTTGTATAGCCTCATACAAAACCTATCGATCAATTCGGAAAAGATCACTTCTAAAGAAATCGGTTGGGTGATTGGTCCTGTACTCAATGCTGCGGGTAGGATGGGAAAAACAGAAGTTGCTACTGGACTTTTATTGAGTGATGATGAATATACAATTCAAAACTTAACCCAAGAGTTAATCAAAATCAACACAGAAAGAAAAGAAAGAACCAATCGAAATATTGAAAAAGTAAAAAATCTATTTTTGAAAAACCCGGAAAAAATAACCAGAAAAGTAATATTTTGTTATGACCCTGAGTTAGAGCCCGGAGTTTCCGGGATTGTGGCTACGAAACTCACAGAAGAATTTAAAAGGCCTGCTATATTTATTACTCCTGAAACAGATAATGCAAGAGGGAGCATTCGATCTTACAAAGACGAGAATGTTTTAGAATTACTCGAAATGGTAAGTGAGTTGCTTTTGCACTTTGGAGGGCACCAAGAGGCAGGAGGGTTTTCTATAAAAAATGAGTTGGTTCAAAAGTTAGAGGAAAAAATTGTAGAAAATTCTGAAATTTGGTTGAATAAAATGGACTTATCAACCGGCAAAATTTTAGAAAGTGCAGTCTCTTTTCGATCCAATGAATTAAAAGAATCTCTATATAAGGATATTGAAATATTTGAACCTTTTGGACAAGGAAATGAATCTCCTGTTCTTTCTATTATAAGCGGAAAGATTATTAATTTTACTCCTATAGGAGACGGGACACATGCAAGATTTCAATTATTGGGGTGTGATCCAAAGATCAAATTTGTTATTTGGAGAAAGGCTAAAGAATTGGAATCTCTGATATCCAAAAAAGACTCAATAGATTTATGGGGAGTGTTAGAGGAAAATTATTTTAACAAAAGAAGTTTTATTCAATTTATTGTAAGGCACTACAGATAAGAAAGACCTAACTTGCCTCGCCTGTATTTTCTTCGTTTCGACTTTGAGTGTCTTGGTTTCTTTTTTCTTTGTGAAATTTTGAGTTTCTTCTAAAATGTCTGTGTCTTTTTGGGTGGGGAGAAATTTTACCTTGTTTAGAAGACTCAACTTCTGCCCCTGCTTCAACTTCAATTGATTCATGAATTGTAGAATTTTCATCTTGTTCGGATGGTGGTGCAGGGGTATTGTGCTTTTCGTGTTCAAATTTTCTTTTGTTTGAGTTAGGATTTCCTTTGTGAAATCTGTTTCCCTTTCCGGACTTTTGTCCTCCACTGTGGTGTGTCTTGGGTTGATGGATTGCAGAGCGAGGGGGTCTAGTTCTTGTAGAAATTTCCCAGAAGAAAGCAGCTTGAATAGAGGTCTCATCATTCTCGGTTATGGCATTGATTTTAAAAATCATAAATGCTTCATAGAAAAAATCTTTTTTCCTGAAGAATTCATTTTGTGCTGCCATTTTGTCGTCTGTTTTTAAAAATCTATTCTGACTTGCAAAAATTTTTAGCAACCTGTCTTTGTCTCTTTTTGCAATTCCGAGACGAGAGCAAATAGGTTCAAGGCCGGTCTTTATAGACTGAACTATATTTTTAGAATCTTTCTTTATAGAATTTGAAACTATATCTGTGAAGATTAGGGCAAAGAAAATTACGGGCGTTAGTTCTTCTCTTTCACTCAACATCCTATCTGCAATAACCAATCTCTTCCCTATGGAAGTAGAGAGGAAATTTTCCGACCAATTAGAATCCTTTTTAATTGAATCTAGCGCTTCACTAAAAATTACGTCTAATAAATGATTTTCTGCAAACCCCTGAAAAATAAGTGAAGTCTTCCAAGTTCTAAAAATTTTATTGTACTCTTCTAACATTCTGGACTGAGAGGCTTTTTCTATTTCAAAGCGATTTTTCTTTATAGAAGTTTTTATCTTTTTGTCCATTTCTAATCCGTGCAGAATGCTAAACTTAATTGCTCGTAACATTCTAACCGGGTCTTCCTTAAAAGATATTTCAGGGTCTCCGATAGGTCTTAGAATTTTATTCTGAATGTCTTCTACACCACCTACATAGTCGATGATAGATTCGTTTCTTGGGTCAAAGTAGAGTGCGTTGATTGTAAAATCTCTTCTTGCTGCGTCTTCTTTTGCGGTTCCGTAGCTATTATCTCTTTTTAAAAGATAATCTTTGTCGCTACTCGCTTTTTTTAATCTGTGTTCTGGAAGAGAGCGAAATGTAGAAACTTCTATGATTTTTCCTTTAAACAGTATATGTACAATTTTGAATCGTTTTCCAATGATTCTACAGTTATTGAAAACCCCTCTGATTTGATTGGGAGTAGCACTTGTAACTACATCAAAATCTTTAGGTTTGCGACCAAGAAGCAAATCTCTGACACAACCACCTACAAGATAGGATTTATAGCCGAATTTATTGAGCCTGTGGACGATCTTTAGAGCGTCTTCGTCTATAGAATTTTTGCGAATCGTATGGGATTCCCTGTAATATCTCTTTCCTTCCGGGTATCTGAGAATATTTTCAACTGTTATATTTTTTCTGTTGAAAAGATTATTAAAAAAATCAATCATGCTATAGTATATCGCAAATATAGTAAATTAAGCGTTGGAGGCAAGCAAAATTTAATCTTTTAAACAAAAGATTCGATTTTTCTATACACTGTATTGTCCGAAAAGGAATTTCAAATACACTTGAGTTATTCTGAGCGTTTTTTGCTTTTTCAGAGGCAATTTCGTAAAAATTTCATCAAATTTATACAAAAAGGTCATATTAAAATATCTTTATTGTTCGTCCCTCATAGCGAAAAGAACATCATCAAAATCGAAATTTCTTATTTTACGGTATTTTTCATATTCTTTTTGGCTATAGCATTATCTGTTGTAAGCATATTTTTAACCATTAAGTTTAACTTTTTGGATAAGGCAGAGTTGCACCAAGAGGAAGTCAATCAGAATAAAAACCAGTTCTTGCTTTATTACATGATGGCAGAAGAGTTAGAATCTACTTTGAGTAAGCTGTCCACAAATTCTCACGACCTAAATCAGTTGGCTTGGGAGCAATACCAAAAAGATTCTGTGTTAGAAAATGACTGGATCGAAGCTGAAAGGAAGATTTCATCCGAAATAGAAGAGTCTGATTCCAATATGAATCTTTACAGAGAATCTGTAAAAAAAATTTCCATAATAGAGAATAAGTTGAGAAAATTAGTTCCCGTATTCCAGAACGCTATGGAGTATTTGGATACAAGAGAAAGTATTTTTCAGTCCATGCCGAGAGGAAGACCTCTTCAACCGGGAGTAGGTAGAGTTACTTCTTCTTTTGGAGACAGATTTGATCCATTTGGTTTTGGTGAGGGGGAATACCACAATGGAATCGACCTAGCGTCCGGAGAAAAAACTCCGATTTACGCAACAGCCCCCGGAATCGTAGAGTCTGAAGAATCAGAGGGAGGACTCGGTAAGAGTGTTAGGATTAATCACGAAAACGGGTTTTACACTCTATACGGGCATTGCTCGGCTATTCTTGTTACTAAAGGAATGCAGGTGCAGAGGGGAGATAAAATAGCTCTCGTGGGTGCAACAGGGAAGGCTACCGGAAATCACTTACACTATGAAGTTCATATCGGTATGGATCCACCTTTGGATCCTGTAGAATTTATTAATATGGATTAAGATTCTTTAAGAAAAAATCCCTTGATTGCAAAAGATAAATTGAGGCACTAGTAATTATGATAGATAGAATTCCAATTCCAAACCCTTTCGGCTGGGAGGGTCCATCCTCTTTTAGTATTTTAATGATGCTCGCTTTTTTAGCAGCTTCCTATTTACTTCCGAGGGAGCTAAAAAGAAGGGGGCTTGTTCCTGAAGCATCCGACTGGATTATTTTCCTTGCTATTTTTGGAACTCTTATAGGTACAAAAGTATTTTTTATTTTTGAAATCTGGGATCAAATATTTGTAGAGCTACCCGGATTTGACGGTAAGTATCTATATCCTCTTACTCATTGGAATGGTTTTCCAGGACAACCGGGACTTTGGAATTCTCTTTTTTCCGGAGGAGGACTTGTATTCTACGGTGGATTTTTAACCGCAATCCTGTTCATTCTATTGTACTTTCGAAAAAATAATATGGACTATGGGAATTATTTTGATGCAATGATTCCATCTATGGCGATTGGGTATGCGATAGGGAGATTGGGTTGTTTTGTTTCTGGTGATGGTTGTTATGGTTTTCAAACAGACTCTCGGATTCCATTACTTGTTTTTGAATTCCACGGCGCTCATCCATCCGGAGTTCCTGTTTGGAATACTCCAATCATCGAAGCCTTTGTTTCTTTTCTGTATTTTGTGTATTTTCAGTATTACGCAAAATTTCAGAATTTCAAAAAATGGGGGTTGTTTTCTCAATACTTGATTTTCCATGGAATTGCAAGACTTTTAATAGAATTCATGCGTGTGAATAAGGCAGTCATTCCTTTTATAAAACCACCCGAGTTAGTCAATATTCCTGATGCTTCAGGAAACCCGGCATTTTTAAAAGGATACTACTGGCATGGATTTTCTCAAAGTCAATATATTTCTATTGCACTGATTTTGGTGGGAGCTTTTGCAATCATAAAATTTAAATTATATGAAAAAGAAAAATCGGCTTGAGATATTTTAAAATTATTACACATCAAAAAAAAGTTTTTGTGTAACTTGCTTTTTCCCGACTGGATCGATTTTTTGAAAGATTACTATAAATGGCGTACCTGCAAAAAGTCGTTTTTTGAAAAAGCAATTGTTCAAAAAGCCAATAAAAGTGCCATTTTCTAGCGTTGTAAAAAGCCCTGAAAGGGGTTTTTGTAGTAGCGTCATAAATTTATTTGAAGATTGACTTTTTACGGGACACTTGCATATAGGGTTATGATGCTAAAAATTTTACGATATATTTTTATTTGTTTTCTATTTATTCTTTTCGTAAACGCGACTTGTCACAGGGGAAGAAACAGGGATTGTCCCCCCGGCCATAGAAAGCAAGGACTTTGTATCCAAACCGAAATAAACAATCCTTTATCTCCAGCTTAGCCTTACATCTTTTTTATCCGGGTTTTTTTCAAAAAAATCTGGTTCTGGAATAAGGAGTGCTTCTTTGAGCGTAGATGGAACTTCTATAACTTTTTTTTCTGCAAGGTGCACACAAACAAGTCTCATCTGAGCCTGAAATATTGTGTCTGGAATTTGAAAAATATTTATTTCCTTATCCGATAAATTTATTTTTGGATAGGACTTGGTTATGGATTGATAAATTTTTATACTGCTTTTCTTGCAGGCTGTAAAATGGGTGACTACGTACAATTTTTCTTCTAAAAATGCGGGTTTTAAATATTTAGAAATTATTTCAGCAACTACAAATACGAAGCCTTCACTCATAAATTTTCCGAAACTATAATCTGAGTCTATTAACCCTTGAGAACGACCTCTTTCTAAATATTTTAAATAATTCGGGTGATGAACACCTCCACCCGCATCAATATCTTCAAACGCAACTACCAAAGGGTAGATGTAAACTCTATCAAATTTCATTTTTCTAAATCCTTTTTAGTTTTTTTGACAACTTTTTTTATGATTATCTTCATTTTCTCTATAAAAAAATCCAAATCAATATTTTAAAATCTGCCGAAATTAGAAACAAGATAAACTGTGTCAGGGGAAAAAAATGGCAAAATATATTATATTCTTAGTTTTACTTTTGGAAACTTTTTGCAGTACTACAGAATCTAGTCGCAAAATCAGTGCATCCGGAGATCCGGATGATATTTTCTTTGAGAAAGATTCTTCCAAGCCTCAAAAGAAGGAAAGGTCTTTTCGGGACGGAGACGAATCTTCTACTCGATCTATTCAAAATGAATTGGATGAGCCAAACTTGATGGCGAATAATGATTCAAAAGAAATTCCGCAAAAGAAAGATACCGGGAAATTTGACGAGATTGGGATGTCTTCGTGGTATGGAAAACAATTTCATGGGAAAAAGACTGCATCCGGAGAAAGCTACGATAGGTTTAAGTTGACCGCTGCACACAAAACTCTCCCTTTAGGCTCTGTTGTAAGAGTGAGGAATTTAGAAAACGATAAAGAAGCAGTAGTCACTATTAATGATAGAGGACCGTTTGTAGAAGGAAGGATTATAGATGTGTCTGAAAAAGCAGCTGAAATATTGAATATGAAAGATTCAGGAGTTGCCAAAGTAGGAATCACACTTGTAAAAAAAGGTGAAGAGAAAAGTGAAGACTCTCTGCAAAAAGATGAAGATTCGGAAGATATAGATGACTCGTCTTCAGGCTCTTTGGACGACGAAGAAGAAGAGGTTGTCGAGGATTCCAATGAGAGGCCTTATAAATTAAAAACCGATAAATCACCTAAGAGAAAAGTTGCAACAAAACAAAGCCCAAGAGGTTACACTGTACAAGTTGGTGTGTTTAAAGAAAAAAATCGGGCGATGAAATTTCAGGAATCTTTAAAAGGAGACTACAAACAAAAAGTGTACATGTATCCAAGACAAGGAAGTTTCATTGTACAAATCGGAGATTTCCCAAACAGAGAAAAAGCTGAAAGCCTAAGAAATCAGTTAAAAGAAAATGGGATACCGGCTTTTATTCCAAAAAAATAATTTTCTGAAAACCTGATGCTAAAAAATTCATTGGCAGAAATTCTGCCGATGAATTTTTCAAGGTGAAAAATTTAACCTGAAATTCCCTTGTCTTTGAAAATAAAAAATACAGCTCCTACCATGCAAAGCGCTGCCCATAGATAATCCAAAGAAAGTTTTTCCTTCATGTAAAATATTGCAAACGGAAAAAAAATAGTTAGCGTAATCACTTCTTGAATGATCTTTAGTTGTGCAAGATTCATAACACTGTGTCCGATTCTGTTTGCAGGGACTTGCAAGAGGTATTCAAAAAATGCGATTCCCCAACTTGCAAACACAGCAATGAGCCAGTGTTTATCGGAAAGGCCTTTCAAATGGCCGTACCAAGCAAAAGTCATAAAAATATTACTACAGCACAATAGTAAAATTGTAGATAGAGATGGATTCATATATTGTTTACTCTTTTGTTCCAATAATTTTATCGGTATTTTAAAATCAAATTAGAATTACCGTAATTTTCACAAGGGGAACGATAGACGAATCGAACTGCAAATAAAAAAACCTTGAAAGTGGAAGTCAGTAACCATGAAAATGGATTTTAGCGAACTGATGATTTTTTGGGAAAGAATCGTTTTGTTTAAAAATTTTAGAAACAGGAAAAGAAAGTGAATATGAATGTTCAAATTTTTGTTGTATTAGTTGTTATCGGAATGATTACAGGTGTCATGGGAGGATTACTCGGAATTGGTGGAGCTTTGATCTTAATTCCCTCATTAGTATTTTTTTTAGGTTTGAACCAACAAGAAGCGATAGGGACAAGTCTTGCAGTATTATTGCCACCCATCGGAATATTTGCAGCATACAATTATTATAAAGCAGGGTACGTAAAAATAAATTATGCGATGGTACTTGCAGTTACCTTTATGATTGGAAGTTATCTCTCTTCTAAGTTTGCAATTGGAATACCGGAGAGTATAATTAGAAAAATTTTTAGTGTCTTATTGATTGTTATTTCTCTAAAAATCTTCTTCTCGAAATAGACTGTAGGGAAAATATTGCAAATAAGGGTGACAATTATGAAAATAACAACATTCTCTATAGCTGTATTATTTTTTTTGAATAATTGCAGTGAAGCTAAAAATCAAAATGCAATGAATTTGATACACAACGTGAATGCAATAGAGTTTAATAATCTTATTCAGTTGGACAATGGGATTGTTTTGGATGTCAGAACTCCGGAAGAAGTTGCTCAAGGAAAAATCAGAAATGCAAGTGTCGTGAACTTTTATGATAAGGACTTCGAGAAAAAAATTAATTTAATTCAAAAAGACAAACCGATTTATATCTATTGCAGATCGGGAAGTAGAAGTTTGAATGCGTCAAAGATTTTGGAGAAGAATGGGTTTACTAAAATTTACAACCTAAGCGGTGGGATTTCAAGCTGGGTGGGTAATGGTTTTTCAGTGGAGAAACCGACACAAATCCAAGACGACAAAATACAAGAGATGTCACTTGCCGAATTTAATAAAATTATCGAAACAAAAAAATCTGTACTCGTTGACTTTCATACTAAATGGTGTTCTCCCTGCATTCAAATGGCACCTATCGTAGATGAAGTTTCAAAAGAATACCAAAAGAATTTGACTGTAATTAGAATCGACATTGATAAGAGCAAAGAACTTGAAGAGGCATACAATATTCAAGGAGTTCCTGTATTTTATATTTTTCGGAATAGAAAAAAAGAATGGGATCATAGCGGACTTATCTCTAAAAAGAATTTAATCGCAGCAATTGAACGAGTCACTAAATAATTATTTTTTAAATCTCAAAGAAAGAGAATATTCACTTAGAAAAAATATTTAACGGTAAATATATTTGTCGGGGCTTTCTATTTTTTACACTACTGTAATTTACTTGTAATCTGATTGTATTCTAATTAAGTCATCGTAGGAATATAAAAATCATAAATAAGGGATTACGAATATGATATTAAACAGGAATTCAAGGAATTTTTTTGTAATTCTAATACTTTTTATTTTTCCGGTAATTAAAATTTTAGGACAAACAAAGCTGATAGATACGAAAGAAGAGAAAAAAGGAAATCTTCCAAAAAATAGTTTAGAGATTTATGAAGACACAGAAACCGGTCAAGTATTTACAAAGCCGGGCACAAATCGGAAAAAAATACGCATTATCTCTGATTCAGAAATTGAAAAGATAGAGCCATTCCCGAATACTTTAGTCAATCGCCCGTCCAATTTAAAAAATGAAAAACTGACAATTGTGGGAAGACTTCAAGTACACGGAGTCTCAGGGCAAATTCAATCTGCTTACAACAATGGTCACAGGGATTTTAATTCAGTGGATTGGTCGATTAGAAGAGCAAGGTTGGGCTTTATGTATGCGGGTGATAAGTGGTGGGGAACTACTATAAACCTCAGGTTAGAAAATGCTTTCGCATCGCCTTATTTGACCCCGGGCAGCACAACCTCTGTCTGTGCCGACTCTACATGCTCTACAAAAGCAAACGCACTCACAAGTCAGCCAAGTTTAAAAGATGCGAGAGGGCTTATACAAAATGCTTTTATTTATGTAAACCTTCCTTTTCATATCAGGGTAAGTGTTGGTATGATTAATCTACAATTCAATCGAGAGATGCTCATGTCGTCTTCTAATTTTATTGCATTAGAAAGAACCTTGATCGCAAATGCTTTGCCTCTTTTTGATAATGGGATTTCGTTTCAGTGGATGCCTCTTGCAGATATTCTTGGCAAAAAATATGAAAGATATTTGACCTTGTCGGGAATGATTTCTGATGGGCATGGAGGAGGAGGAAATAATGGATTTGGTAGAAGAATTGACACAACGTATTCCAGAAGTGGAACCGTTCCGGTAATTATTTCTCCATTATATACAGGTAGAATTCAATACAATGTATTTGGTGGACTGATTAATGAAAATGGAAAAGACCTTGGCTGGCAGGAAGGAGAAGAGATTTTTCAAAGTGAGATGAAATGGTCTATAGGTGCTGCTATTACAGAAACAAAAAACTACAAGGTGATAGGTTCAAATTTCCCAATAGAAGCTCAGCCAAGAAATATGGAGACATTGCAACTAACGTCCTATCAGGCAAGCCCGGTGGGCGGGACTACGCCAACTTCATCAGCTAACAGTGCTCTTCTAAACACATCTGTTGACTTCACATCTCAGAATACAAAATCCGGTGCAAACTTAGCGAGAGCCAATATGGGTCTTGTTGCACATAATTATGACACTACTTTTACTTATAAACACTTCTATCTAAACGGTGCTATATCCTATTTCTCAGGTGCAGCTTCCAATAATATTAGAAGTCATCATATAACAGTTGGTTACAATATTCCTGTGCTTGGGAAATGGATTATGCCTGTAGCGAGATACGATTTTTTAAAAGCAGATTTTAATAGAGATGGAAATTATTCTCAAAATGAAATATTCAAACTGTATTGGGTTGGTTTAAATTTTTTTGGAGATAGACATTTATTTAAAGCACAATTATTTTTTAATGTAATCAAGGACGAATTGGGCACAAACGCATATAGACAAAGTTATGATTTGAATAACAACCAAATTTTTTTCCAATTGCAGGGAACTTTTTGGACAGGAGTTACTCCACCGGATAAATTAGAAACGAGAGTAGAAAGATGAAAAAATTTCAAGGAAACCTAATATGAAAAACTATATTCAAAATATTTTTATTTGCACAATCCTTGCTTTGGTTACCAATTGTGCGTACATTCAATCGAACAAAGAAGATTCGAGAGGAGCATTGATTTTTTCTATTTTGCAGAACTCTCAAACTAATTTAACAGAGACTTTAAGATCGGTGGTGTATATTGCTAAAGTAGATCCTGCAACATTTCAAGGGAAATGTGTTGATTCATTTTATGGAGCCATGACGGCTACCAATTACTACGACTTAAATTATAAAGCTCTCATGGATTCTGTTTCTACAAATCGAGCTTCCGCAGTGGCTAAGGCTTATGCGACATCAAGTAGTTGTAACCATCTTGGATTTTCTGGACTTGGGGCAGAACAAGCAACAGACAATAGTGTAAAATTTAAAGCATATTTTTGCGATGCTTCATATTCTGCTTGTTCTGACAATGCGATTGCAGGAAAAATAAACGGGTCATCTATTATCGGTAAAGGCTCTGATGGTGTGACAAGAGGCCTTGCTTTTGACTGCTCTTCTAGACCAAACGGATTTTGCTTATAAATTGGTGGGTTAGTGTAGTTGAATAATGTGGAGATCCAATTCAGAGGACTGAAAGACTGAGGTCTGAAGGCTGGAATTGTGGAGTTGGAAATCTTTGTCTAATAGGTTTATCTTTTAGGATGAAATTTTGAGCTTTAGTAGAGTTTTTGAAATTTCGCGTTTAGTGCAGATTTTATACTTTTCGTGTAAAAATGTGGGATCTCCACTCTTTTCAGTAAAGTGCATGTTTTATACCAATTGTGAACCTTTTATGCAAAAATATGGGAACTCCACTTTTTTGGGGGATTAAAAAAAATTACACCTTTAGTGCAAATTTAGGACTTTTTATGTAAAACTGAAGAAAAAATTCTAAAAAACGATAAAATTTTTTTTTTTAAAGCAAACTTTTTTTACCTTATAAATGAGAGCAGAAAAATTTACTTTAAGGAGAAATTTATGAACCCACAAAAATATGCAGAAACCCAATCGAGCTTGCTTGTTCCAGCAAAATATATGGACGAGTTCAATAGAAGAACAACGGGTTTTTCGAGACGAAAATATTTACACGCATTGCTGAACAGATACAGAAATGTGATTCTTTGGGGTACTTTTGAGAAAATGGATAGAGTAAAGAAAGCGTATCAAGAAGTCGGACAAAATTTGCAAAAGAAGAATTTGAATAAATAACTGGATTGAGCTTGGCATTCTTGCAGACTGGCTTGGCACCACAAAGACAGCTCTTTTTACTCTTTTGTTAGTGCTTGACCTTGCCGAATGGGACATAATTCTCCCCACCAGATTCTTCGAGAATGGAGTTCCACCCGGTAACCACGATTGCGGGGAGCTTACCTCTCAAAGAGAAAACAACCCGCTACAACAGACTAAAACGACAAAAACCCGACGAAAAAGAAAGAAAAAACCCGACTTAACTCAAAAAGATAAAATTTTAATTTCATATTAGAATGATTCTAATTTTATAGACAAGAAAATGATTTCTATAAAACTGGAATTATCAATTCATTATAGAGGTATAAGATGAAATTATTTTGTAAATATTTGTTAATTTTTACTTTTATTTCTCTAACCGTATCGCTTTCTTCAGAAGAAACATCAAAAGTTTGCTTGCCTGTTGAAAATAGTCAAAAATATTTAGTTAAAAGAAGAGATCACAAGAAAACCAATATACAAAATTTGAAAAATACATTAGAGTTAAAAAATGCAGTCTATGTACAAAAAAACAAAAATCAATCTGGTGTGAATCAAGAAATCTGTGATAGAAAAAAATCTACAAAATTGCTTAAAGAAGATTTTCTAAAAAATATTAAGTTAGAAGAAATTCCTAAAGTATAAAATTTTTTAACTTGATCGAAGGATTGTATCATTTCTGGAAGGCTCTCTGGTTTCAGGATAGTCTGTTGTAAAATGAAGTCCTCTACTTTCTTTTCTGAGGATTGCAGATCGAATAGTGAGATCGGCTATTTGCAAAATATTTCGGAGTTCCAACAAGGAATTTGTAATAATTGTCCTATTGTAATAATCTCTTACTTCTTCAAAAATCAACTCTATTCTTCTTTTTGCTCTTTCTAAACGAAGATTACTTCTAACTATCCCAACATAATTACTCATAATAGTTTTTACTTCGTGAAGGTTATGCGAAATAAGAACCCATTCTTCTGTATTAATCATACCTTCTTTATTCCATTCAGGCACTTCATTAGCTTCTTGTAAAAATACAGTTTTTTCTTTTTCTATATCCATTGCAATCCGATTAGAAAAAACGAGTCCTTCCAATAAACTATTAGATGCCAAACGATTTCCGCCATGCACGCCTGTGCACGCTGCCTCACCGGAAGAGTATAAATTTAGAATATTTGTCTTGCCCCATACATCGGTTTCAATCCCTCCACACATATAATGAGCTGCGGGTACTACCGGTATCGGAGTTTCGGTAATATCAATCCCAAGCGACTTACATTTTTCATAAATCGAAGGAAAGTATTTTATAATTTCTGGTTTAATCAAATGAGTTACATCTAAGAGAACATGAGTCTCTCCTCTTTTTTTCAACTCGTTATCAATTGCTCTAGCAACAATATCTCGTGGTGCTAAATCTCCCATCTCGTGGTATTCTTTCATAAACGCTTCACCATTCAAACGTCGAAGGATTCCCCCTTTCCCTCTGACCGCCTCAGAAATTAAAAATGAGTTTCCGTTTTCGTGGTAGAGTGAAGTCGGGTGGAACTGATAGAATTCCATATTTTTTATAATTGCACCTGCTCTAAACGCACAGGCAACTCCATCACCTGTCGCAATCTCCGGATTGGTTGTATGAAGATACACTTGTCCGGCACCTCCCGTGCAGATAATTGTTTTTTTTGCAAGAAGGGGAAATATTTCACCTTTCCTGATTTGTAAAATATAAGCTCCATAGCATATATTAGTTTTATTTTTATTTTTCTTTATATGATGTGGGGTGATTAAGTCAACACAGGTATGGTATTCTAAGATTTTAATATTTCCATTTGCTTTCACTGCCGATAGCAAGCTATTTTCTACTTCTCTTCCTGTTCTATCGTATGCGTGAACAATTCTTTTGTGTCTGTGTCCACCTTCCAGTCCTAGATCTAAATTCCCATCAATGTCCCTATTAAACGGCACTCCAAGAGTGATTAATTCTTCTACTGATTTTGGTCCTTCTTCAACTAATATACGAGTGGCTTCCAAATCACAAAGCCCAGCACCTGCCTCTAAGGTATCTTTCAGATGACTTTCTTTATTATCAGTCTTGGCGAATACAGATGCGATCCCACCTTGTGCATAATTTGTGTTTGATTCAAAATCAGATTTTTTAGTGACAATAGTGACCTCACCGAATTTTGCGAGCTTTAACGCACAAAATAATCCGGCAAGACCACTACCGATTATTAAAAAATCTGTTTTCTTTTTATGCAATTCAAAGCACCGATTATTTCACAGCAATAAGTGCCTCAATGTAATCCAAGGAACGAATCAATTGATAGTCCGGCTTTATAGGATCGTTTTTATGCTTTTGTAAAAAACTCTCAGACATACCTTTTTTCTTTACCCAGTCTTTCAGTTTCTCTAAATTAAAATATGTTTTATGTTTTTTGTCAGATTCAATTTTTGGAAGGTGAGCCCACATATTCTCTTCTCTATACTGAAAAGGGAAACTCCCATCTTCTTCTGCGGACACTTCAATATCAGGATTTACCCCTACTACTTGAATAGTCATCCCGGAAGGATCGTAGTATCTGGATTGGGTGAGCTTTAAAACAAAATCTCTATTACCCGGAAGAGGATCAATTAACTTTTGCACAGTGGCTTTTCCAAAAGTTCTTTCACCAAGCAGCAATGCCCTTCCGTGGTGTTGCAATGCGCTTGCCACAATTTCACTTGCTGAAGCTGACTTGGCATTAATCAATACTACCATTGGTAGATTTGTGATTTCATTATTCGGTTCTGCTCTTGCCTCTTCAGTGCCTTGATCCCGACCGGTACTTACAATGACTCCCTTAGATAAAAACATATCGCTTATATCAATTGCGAGATCGAGATAGCCACCTGCGTTATTCCTCAAATCTAAAACCAACGCTTTTAGTTTGATATTCTTCTTTGCAGCTTCTTTTTCCAATTCATTATACGCATTTTTTATATCTCTATCGGATGATTCAGTATTTGATTTTACAAAACCGGTTAATTTAATATAGCCAATATGCTCGTGGTCTTTTATTAAATTTTTGGTTACATTTTTCATCTCGATGGTTGCTCTTTCTACTTCTATATTAAACAGCTGAGTCGAGCCTTTTCTTTTCAGAGTAAGCACTACTTTAGTACCTTTTTTCCCTTTGATTCTCTTTACTACTTTATCTAAAGACAATCCTTTCACGGCTTTGCCGTCAACTGCAAGGATAACATCCCCAGATCGAATGCCGGCTTTCACTGCGGGTCTTCCCTCCAAAGGATTTTCTATGATTACCTCGCGAGGTCCTCCTCCACTGAGGATTGCCCCTATACCTTCAAAGGTAGAGTCTTGAATTTTAGCCATTGACTCTTCCCACATTTCTTTTAAAAATACACTTGAGTGAGGATCCAAAGAATTCAAATATCCATTGGCGGCAGCAAGATAAACATCCTTCATTCCAAATTCACTTTTTTTATCGGCTTCTTCATCCACTTCAAACATCGGATCTTTAAATGGGGACTCTCTATATTTTGATATATTGTCTTGAACAAAAGCGATTACACGATCAAAATCTTTTTTGGAAAAATGAATTTGCTCCCAACGAGATGCGAGAATTGATTTTTTAATCTGCTCTCTTTCCATCATTTTCTTCAATTCATCATTTTGAATTTTAGGTTTTGAGCTTTCGGCCTGATACTTTTTTTTACGAAGCTCTTCTACTTTTGTATAATCAGGATTAAATATCACAAATCTGTCGGATGGAGATATTTTAAAAGTTTCTCCCGGAAAAATCTCTTCTACTTCTTCGTATTTCGCTCTATCTTTAAAATAACTTTCAGGGTATAAAAATAAAGCGTGAGGAAGAGACATTAACGCAAATATTGCAGCATCGGTATAGGCACGATCTACATGGATATTTTTCTCGATATATTGTTTTTCAACTGTGCTGACTACTGTCTCAAAATCGCGGGAAGTAAAATCGTAGGAGCGTGGAGATTTCTTTGCTTTTGACTCACAATTAATCGTAAGCGATAAAATCAAAAAAATAGATACGGAAAACAGTTTTAGAAATTTCACAAAAATGCCTCTTTAATAATTCAAATCTTTTGAAAACAAATATATTTCCTTCCCATAGTTATGTCAATAGTCATTTTTCTGCAATTTTTATCTTGACACGAAGAATTTTAAAGTACAATAGAATTACATAAGAAATGAAATACCTTTGTATCTGCTTTATTGTTTTCCTTGCCAATTGTTCTACTGCTCTATTTAGAGAAAAACCCGGAACTCCTGAATATTGGAAATTTTCAGAAAGAGTATTTATAGATTTTTACGGCTCTGAATCAAAAAGAGAAGATGCGTTTTCTGCACTTGAAAAAAAGTGCAATTCTACAAGTAAGTTGGAGGCCCTATCCTGCTACAATTTATCTGTTTTGTATTTTTATTCAAAAAAAATTAATGAATCGTATAAATTTGCAAAAAAGGCTGTCCTGAAAAATCCCAAGGATGAGCTATATCTTGACATGCTAAGGCAAGCTGCCATAGAATTACAGGACACAGAGGCACTTCAGAACGATTACCCCGGAGAAGAAAACGAAATTGCCTCTTCCTTTACAAAACTATCGATCTATTGCAAGAACAATAACGAAAAGTCTGCTCTATTGGAATTTGAGTTTTTAATTTCCAGAGGATATATTACAAAAGAAATTCTGCATTCCCCTCAATACGAAAACTGTCTTTCTAAAGATTCTTTAAAAATGATTTCGCATAACGTAAAAAATGCAAAAATCAACTACAAAAATTTTTTCTTAAAAGAAAAGAAAGATTCTCATGAGTTTAGTCCTGTTTGGGATACGGTTAGCTATCTGGATACAACACAACCCAATTTACGAGAGCCTCCCAAAAAAAATCTTACAAAGCACTGGTTGAATTTTAGAAAAAGTATTTCTTCGGAAGACTACACTACCGCAAAAGAAACATTAAAATTATTTTTTGAAGAAATTCAAAACGGATTAGTGAAAGACAAAAAACATAAACACCTTTATCATTCCATAAACAAGGCAGCAAGGCTTTTGATTGAGCAGGATAAATTTTTTGAGAAATTTAAGAACTTAACGAAAGAGCTTTAAGATAGGCTTTCACAGAATTCTCAATTCCAACGTGCAAGGCGTAAGAAATCAGTCTGTGACCGATAGACACTTCCTCAAGACCGGAAAGATTCCTAAACACCATTAAATTTTTATGATCCAAGTCATGCCCTGCATTAATTCCAAGCCCAAGTTTCATTGCTTCCATAGCTGTTTTTTCAAAAAGAATGAATGCTTCTTTTCCTTTTTCCACACTTTTTTCAAACTGAAAAGCAAAAGGCCCCGTGTACAATTCAATTCTATCTGCTCCAATATCTTTTGCAATGTTTAGATTTTCTGCTCCTGCTTCTACAAATAAAGATACTCTAATATTTTTCTCTTTGATTTTTTGAATGATAGGAGATAGAAATTTAGAGTCTTTTTGTAAATCAAAGCCATGATCAGAGGTGATTTCTCCCGGATGAACAGGAACTAAGGTCGCTTGATCGGGAAGATTTTCAAAAATTATATCTAAAAACCTTTTACTCGGCTCACCTTCAATATTAAATTCTTTTTTTTGAGATATTTTTTGATTGTAAGTGTTTAGAAAATTTTTTAATTCGGATACATCTGTTTTTTTAATATGCCTTTCATCTTCTCGCGGGTGGACAGTGATCCCATAGGCTCCCGAATTCAAAATAATCTCAGAGAATTCTAAAATATCTGGAATATTTCCTCCACGAGAATTTCTGAGAGTTGCTATTTTGTTTACGTTTACACTTAATTTGATCATTTACAATCCAAAATTATTAACTATTTTATTTTGTGCCACTTTTGTTTAAGATTAATTGCTGATTTCAATAATATATCCTTAATTTTCGATTGTGTTTTTATGATAGCATAAAAACTAAAAAGTACAAATTTCCCGTATAAATTCAAGAATTTTCAAAAAATATAAATAAAAGCAATGAAATAGTTGCATAAAAACGGATAAAATGTTTTTAGTCTCTTTTTTATGGTAAAAAAGAAACCCAAACCCAAAACCAAAACACCCATTGTCAAAAAAAAGCCGACAGCTTCTCCTTCTTCTAAAAAGAAATCCAAATCAAGCGGGAAGACTACTTCAAAAGGCTCAGGACTTGGGAAAAAGCATACCTGCTACAATTGTGATACAAAATTTTACGATTTAGGTCATTTACCTCCAACTTGTCCAAAATGTGGTGTAGATCAAACTCAAAAACCGGTTGTAAAAACCAGAAAAGTAACTCCTAAGGTTACAGAGTTTGACGTAGTCGATGAAGATTTAGGTATAAACGAACAAAGCGAAGAAATCGTCGAAGACGCAGACCTTGAAATGGAAGAGGGTGAGACTGAATTAATCGAAGAGGATGAAGGGCACTGAAAAAATCCAATCTCTTTGTTATTTCAGGACCTACTGGTTCAGGAAAGACAGGAATTGTATCAGAATTAAACCCAGAAATCTTTGAAGTAATTTCTTTTGATTCAAGACAAATTTATCAAGAGTTGGATATTGGAACTGCAAAACCAACCCTGAAAGAAAGAGAGTGTATCGAGCATCATTTAGTAGATTTTCTTTCTCCATCAGAAAAAATAAACGCAAATATTTTTGTAGAACTTGCTAATGACTCCTTAAACAAGATTTTGCTAAAAAATAAAATCCCTGTAATTGTATGTGGAACAGGGTTTTATTTAAAAGCATTTTTGTATGGCATGTATCCTGTTCCATCAATCTCTGAAAAAATAAAAAATCAAATAGAAAGTATGGCAAAGAGCGAAAAATGGGATTTACTCAAAGAATTGGATTTTGAGGCTTCAAAAAATCTTTCACAAAACGATGAATATAGAATTATTCGAGCATTAGAAGTGAATCTTTCAGGGGTGAGATGGTCTGAATTAAAAAACACAAGAGAAGAAGGCGTTCTAAATAGAGACGATCTTCAAATAACAGGTTTTTTTTTAGACGAAGATAGACAAACCCTTTACAATAGAATTAATAAACGAGCAGAAGAAATGATTCAAAATGGAATTTTAGATGAAACAAGAAAGGTTCTAAAAAAATATGGAGAAAATTGTCCGGCTTTTAATACTCTTGGATATAATTTTACACTTGAATTTATCAGAGGAAAGTTAGATATAGATAGTTTACGGGAGAATCTAAAAAAATCTCACAGAAATTATGCGAAAAAACAGATTACTTGGTTTAGAAAAGAAAAAATTTTAAAACCGGTTTCTAAAGAGAGCGTATTAGATTATCTAAAAAAATATAAAACAGGTAAAATATGTCAACCAGAAACAATATTCAAGACCATCTACTAAATACTGCAAGAAAAGAAAAAATTGAACTCACAATTTATCTTCTAAACGGAGTCCCATTAAAAGGCAGAGTAGTCAGTTTTGACAATTTTACTTTAGTTTTAGAAAATGACGGCAAACAAAATTTAGTTTACAAGCACGGTATATCTACTATTATTCCAGCAAAACCAATTAAATTACAACCGGAAGAAAATAAAGAAACAATCGGTTAGATTTTGGTTCATGCGATATTATTTTAATTCATTTTTCCGAATATTTTTTGTAACTATTGCAGTTTTTGTACTACACAAATCAGTGTATAGATTGGCATCCGGTGAAACATTGATAGTTCGTACTTCCTCCGGTGTAGTCAAAGAAACAATTACAAAAGAAGGGTTTCACTTTATTCCTGAAAAATTGGTTCCGGGACTCGTTACAACCAGTACTTTAAGAATAAAAAATCGTAGCGTAACAGTTCCAATCCGAAAAGAATTGAGTGGCGGGCTTTTTCCTGAAATGGGAGACGAAGGGTATTTGATTTTAAATTACACGGCTTCCTATTCTATTTCACCGGAAAGTCTGGATGAAATTTTTTCTGAAGCAAACGGAAAAGAAGAGAGTATCTCAAAGATTGCTTCAGAATTTGTACAACAAAAATTCTCAATTTCTTTCAGCGCTTTATACAAAGACCCTACAGAATTGCCCTTATTAAAAAATAGAATTATTGACTATACAGAAAAAAATATACTTACCGATCTTAATGACCCGAAATCCAAATTTAAAGGATTTACTTTTGAAAATGTAAGAATCTCAAAATTAGACTTACCTGACCCAAAGGTGTACTTGAGACTTTTTGCAGGTACCGACTTAGTAATTAGAGCAAGAATCGAAAGAGCCAATGCGAGTATTCGAGGCGAGGGGATTGCGATTGAACAAACCAAAAAAGACGAAGCCTATTTCAAGAGATTAGAAAAAACAGCAGGGTTTTTAAAAAAATATCCTGACTTGAAAGAATTTGCACTCACAGACAGACTTTCGGAAAAAGTTCAAGTAATTGCTCTTCCAAATGAAAAATATATCGGAGAAGCTCTAAAAGACAAAATCAAACCAAAACGAATTCCAAAGGAAATAGAATGATCCCACCAAACGAAAAACCGGTTGTATTGATTATGGCAGGAGGGAAGGGAGAAAGATTTTGGCCGACCTCCAGAATTTCTTCTCCAAAACAACTGCAAAAAGTTTACTCTTCTAAAACCCTGTTAAAAGAAACTCTGGATCGAGCAGCAACACTAACTTCCCGCGATCGAATATATATTGGAACAAATGCTACCCTCAAAAAAGAAATCCTAAAACAGGAAAAAAGTTTTCCTGAAAAGAATTTTATTATAGAGCCTGAAGGGAAAAATACAGCACCAATTGTAGCCCTTGCTTCTTTGTATTTTCAAGCCAAGTACAAAAACCCTGTACAAATTGTTTTGTCTGCGGATGCATTTATAGATCCTGTGAAAGAATTTACCAAAACAATTCAAAATGCAATCCTTGAAGCAGAGGACAACTTAGTACTTCTCGGAGTAAAACCAAACAGACCGGAGACAGGCTATGGTTATCTTTCCGTCGGAAAGGCCTCCAGCAACGGATTTCAAGTGAAAGCATTTTTTGAAAAACCCGAACACAAATTAGCCGTAAAATATATTAAAAAACCAAACTTTTATTGGAATCCGGGTATATTTATTTGGAAAACGGAAACAATTCTTTCTGAATTTGAAAAGCACGCGCCTTATATTTATAATCCTTTAAAGTCTGCTTTTCCTTTTAAAAATTTTGGAGATCTGACGACTGTATTTAAAATTCTTCCTTCAGAAGCCATTGATACTGCCATCATGGAAAAAAGTAACAAAATTCGTATGGTGAAAGCTCTATTTTCTTGGGACGATGTGGGTTCATGGATTTCCTTGGAAAGAGTCCTTCCCGGAGATAAAAACAACAACCACCATAAAGGCAAGTCTGTGCACTATTTTCACTCAAAAGGCAATATTTCTTCAACAAAGAAGGATTTTATCGCATTTTTGGGGGTAAATGATCTAATTTTAGTCGAAGAAGAAGACGTAATATTGGTTAGCTCAAAAACAGGAATTAGTGAAATAAAAAAGATGATTAGTGAACTTGGAAAAAATAGAAGTTTACAAAAGTATTTGGAATAATTTCCTGAACTTGAAAGTAAAGAATTAGGAGAGGTGAATGCCTTCCGGTAAGAAAAGAAAACGAAAAAAAATTGCAACTCACAAGCGTAAGAAAAAACGCAGGGCAAACAGACACAAAAAGAAAGGGAAATAACCCTTTTTAAACTTTCAATATTCTTAAGTAGGTTTTTGAAATCACCGATAGTTTTACTATATGTTAAGTGAAGGTGATTTTCAAGCCTATAGAAAATGGTGGAAAAAAGGGAAATCCTCCCTAAGAGGGTTTCACAAGTCTTATAAAGCGATAACCCCGGATGGAGATGTACTTCAAGCGGACTTTAATTATCACGAAAGACTTGTGCACTTATATGTAGAAGTTTCCGGGGAGAGAGGTAGAGCTTTTTCTGCAAATATTAAGCAAGGCTCTATTATCCGCGAAAAAGATATAACAACTGGCAGATCTGGTTCAATAAAAAACCGGATCCACCCGTTTAGGCATATCTTTTCTTGCATCCCGGACAACGATTTATTAGAATCCCTTGGTGGTGCTTATGATATCTCCCGAACTTCACTTGGGAAGCCTTCTTATATCCCCGATTCTTCCCAGCATTCTGAAAATTTTGAACTTGTAAAAAAAGAGAATTTTTTTGAGCGATTAAAACGACAAAGACTTGAAAGAATTGAAAAGTATGGTACACTTCGTCAAAGATTTAAAAAAAGATTTTGGGGTGATTTGCACGATTTTGTATTAGGCTCTTCGCTTGGTGTTGCAATTTACTACCACTTTTTCGATTTTTTTATACTTGGAGCTACCTTGGCCGGTTTTGGTTTTTTTTTCGGGGGTTTAGACTGGGTTATTAGAGATAGAAGTCCACTAATGATAAAAGTATTTTTATTTATGGGAATCGGCTCTTATTTTTTCTATACAGGATATACACAATATTAAAGGTTTACAATGGCAAAAGACACACTCAATGAACAATACATTACATTTAGCATAGGTGAGGAAGAGTATGCAATTTCTATTTTGAATGTAGAAGAGATTGTAAAAATTTCCGATTTAATCAAAGTCCCGAGAGCCAAAGACTATTTCGTGGGTCTTATGGATATTCGCGGAAAAGTAGTGAGCATGATAGACCTCAGTAAAAAACTCATGAACAAAAGAACAGAAGAGAGTGTTTTGGATAGAGCGATTATTGTAAAAATTGGAGAGAAATCTCTTGGAATCATTGTTGATAAGGTATCCCATGTAGTGCGATTTCAAAGCACTCAGATCGATCCTCCCCCTCCTTCTGTCCGAGGAATCTCTTCTCGTTACATTGTTGGCGTAGCAAAGAAAGACAATAAATTTATCATCATCATGGATATTGAAAAAATACTCACCACAGATGAACTTTCAGAGCTGCACGAGTTGACTCCTGCCAATTTAGCACGATCTAAGTGAAAGTCTTTTTTTCATTCTGTATTCTCGCAATTTCTATTTTTGCCGGGGAGCAAGATGAACGAAACGATTTCAAACGACTATACAAACTCCCGCACGAAGTTATTAATTCTGAAGAGTTATCCAAACTTTCTACTCTAAAGAACGACCCGGCTACTTCTCCGGATAAACTGATAGAAGAAGTTACAAATATACTAAATAAATACTATTCTCAGTTTATTGGAGAAAAAAGAATTTGGGAAGATAAACTAAGAGGTGGAAAATACAATATCAAATCCGATCCTGCATCCATTCAGGCTTTTATCCACGAGCTGCTTACAGGACAAACCAATTCAGGAAGAACTCGTGATTCCGAAATTCTCTACAACCTTCATATTGAATTGGCATCTCAGTATGAAAAAAAACAAATCTACCACAAGGCGATCGAATCGTATTTGCAAGGTTTTCGTTATAAAAATTTTAAACCCACAGAAGAATACTATATCTCCGATAAAAGATGGAGCGAAATTTCCGATAAAGAAGAAATTCTAAAGAAAGATACTCATAAAATAAATTTTACAGAATTGAAAAAATCTGAATTTGATTTAAAAAAGCTACAAGACGATTTCCATGAAATGGAATCCAATTATGCAAAAAATAAAATCAATCGAGATGATTTCTCACTAAAAAAATTCGAGCTTCAAAATAAAATCAAGTCCCAAACAAACCTCCTCAAAGAAAAAGAAGACACTTACTCTAACTCAAAAAAAAGCAATTACGATCCATTTTATAAAAAGCAAATCAAAGAAAATTCTGCCGTTCTGTTAAGATTTGCTAAAATTGTTAAAATTATAGAAAACGAAAACAAAGAAAGGCAAAAAATTATAAATAAAACATCCACTGTTGGAAAAGGAATTTTTGTTTTATTTGACTACAAAAGAAATACAGATTTTCATGCATACAAACAAATTTTAGAACTTGCCTATAGAATAGATCCTGAAAATGAAGAAGTGATAAAATCAATAGCAGATGAATCTCTAATGGCAGGACAAAAACAAACTGCCCTCGACTTTTATTTAAAACATGAAAATTTAATAAATACAAATTCATCGAATTCAAGTAACGGCAAAGAAACAGATTTAAAAATTGCAATCTTGTATTCTGATTTAAAAAGATATGTACTAGCAGGAAATTTTTACGAAAGGTATTTGCAAAAAGAAACTGACCCTAAAAAAAAATCTTCCATAGAATTTGAAATTGCCGGGTTCTATGAAAAGCAACTCGGAAATTTTGAAAAGAGTGCATTGCATTATCAAAATTGGCTTAACTATGTTGCAACTATAGATGAATCCACACTATCCTTTTCAGATTCTTTAGAATTGAAAACAGGAAAATTTAACGCTTACCACGGAATTTCAAAATTTCTGCACCTACAAAAATACAGCGACCAAGAAAAAGAAAATCTATACAAAGCCCGTGAGTTGTCTATTGATTTACAAAAAAATTTAGATAACGAGACAAAAAATCACGTTACAATCAGAAAAGAATTGCTCGAAACCAAGAAAGATTTACTTGCTTCGACAAACGATGAAGTTCTCGCAAAATATCGTCTCCTTGAAATTCGTCAGAATGAAGCCATAGATAAAATAAACATAATAAAAACTAAATACAAAAAAATCAAACTGATCGAAGTCTTGTCGAGGCTATGTGCCTTAGAAGAATCAGAAAGAAATTTGAATCAGGTAAGATCCATATATGAAGAAATATTGCAAATTGGAACAGAAGAAGACATTGCCCATTCCATAAAAAATATTACTAGATTAGACTCTATTCAGAGAGACGGAATCTACAGAGAACCGGAATTTTAGCTACTTAGAATACTTTATGATTTCATCCGTTTCATTTCCACCGGAATCTGATTCGTCCAATCCAGAATAGTAACTATCTTTTGGCAAAACCTTAAAATCAAGACTGTCTATAACTTCTTCTTCGAGTACAATTTTTATTCTATAATTTCCTGGCTCAAGATCAGAAAAACTCCCACGAAGCAAATTGTTTCCTTGCTCAATTTTTTTTCTTTTTAAATCAATTTCTACAAAACCGAGAGATTCTTTGTCAAGGGCAACTTTGTATTCTCCTGATCCCGAAAAATCCAAAAAACTAAATAAGTTCCCAGGCGGTAGGGTGTAAATATAATGGATAGTGTCGTCTATCTCAAAAGTCAGATTTTCTCGGGCCATGATAAAATCTGTATGAACATTTGTGAAATGAAACATAGGGTCGTCTATTTCAGATTTGGTTACAGCCCACCCAAACTCGCCTACCGAATGACCACAATTTACAGTGAACGCAACTAATAGAAAAATACACAATACGCATTTTTTACAATGAATTTTTTTTATCAACTTTTCATACCTTGATACTTACTAAATCGACAAAAAATAGAATTTTCTTGTAAAATTACGGTAATTCTCCTGCTTCGATTATCTTTTTTGCTTTTTCGAGAATCATCTTATTCACAATACCCGGGTCTGCTTTGCCTTTACTCTCTTTCATTACTGCACCTACAAGTGCAGCAAGTGCTCTTTCCTTCCCTTTTCTATAAGAATCGATAGCTTCAGAGTTTTCAGAAATCACTTTGTCCACAATCAACTCGATTGCTTTGTCATCTCGAACTACTCCAAGATTTTTCTTGGTCATTATTTCAGTAGGCGAATCTTTTGAAACAAGCATTTCTTCAAAAATAATCTTTGCTATTTTTCCTGAAATTTTACCTTCATTGATAAGTAGAATCATTTCCCCTAATCTTTTTGGCTCGATAGGAAAATTTTGGATATCTTCGTTTTCTTTGTTTAGTATCCCAAGAACTTCATCCTTTACCCAGTTGGAAGATTTTTTCGGATCGTTTGAGATTTTTACAACTTCTTCAAAAAATTCTGCAATCTCTCTTTCAGATGTAAGCACCTCCGAATCATAAAAAGGAAGTCCAAGCTCTTTTTCAAATCGGTTTCTTTTTTCGGAAGGCAGTTCGGGAAGAGTGTTTCTTAAATCCTCTACATATTTTTCTTGTAAAATAATTACCGGTAGATCAGGATCAGGAAAATATCTATAATCGTGTGCCATTTCTTTAGATCGCATGGGAACTGTTTTTAATAGTGTAGAATCCCATAGCTTAGTCTGTTGAGAAAAAGTATTACCTTTCAGATACTCTTCTTTTTGCCATTCTATTTCGTAGTCGATTGCAGATTTGACTGCTTTAAAAGAATTTAGGTTTTTGATTTCTACTCTTGTGCGAAACTCGCTTGAACCAACCGGACGAATAGAAACGTTTGCATCACAACGAAGAGAGCCTTCTTCCATATTGCAATCCGACACCCGAATATACCTCAAAATATTCTTCAGTGCTAAAAGATAATAATAAGCTTCATCAGAAGATCGAATTTCAGGCTCCGAAACAATTTCAATCAGTGGAGTTCCTGCACGGTTTAAATCTACATAGGAAACATTTGTGTTTGGATCGGCAGAGTGTATAAGTTTTCCCGCATCCTCCTCGATATGTATCCTCGTAAGGTTTATTTTTTTAGATTCATTTTCTCCTTTGATCTGAAAATGAACTTCTCCTCCAAGCGCAATTGGTTTATCGAATTGAGAAATTTGGTAGCCTTTCGGTAAATCCGGGTAAAAATAATTTTTTCGATCAAATTTTGTAAAAAGAGAAATCTTACACCCAAAGGCAAGCCCTGCTACAATTGCCTTGTTAAGCGCAGATTCATTCAAAACCGGTAAAGCTCCCGGCAAACCAAAACAAACCGGTGAAACTTGAGTATTTGGTGATCCTCCGTAAGCACACGAACTGGTAGAAAAAACCTTGGATTGGGTATTTAGTTGTGCGTGGACTTCAAGACCTATAACAGGTTCAAATTCAGTCATTATTTCCCTCTTTCTTGCCAATTTTTTCTGTATAAATTTTAGGAAAAACTAAAAAATTTTTGATTTTTTTGTCCATATTTAATAAAAAATTTACTAAAATAAAATAGTTGAAAATAGAAGAATTTCAAATAAAAAAAGTGTGAACCCAATGAAGAAATCAAAACTCTATTTTATAATAGTTTTTACCGTTATTTCTATAAATTTCAGCAAATTAGAAGCGCAAGTCTATTGCAATGGTGCCTCCTGCAATATTATTCCGAGTACTTACTTAAACCAGCTTAATGGACTTGGTGGGACTTTTCAAAACCAATACATAGGCGCTCTTTCAGACTCCATGACTAAAGCTGCTCTTCTTTCCAACTCAAACACAGGGCTAATTGGCAGGGGTCACGTAAATAGATTTGAAATTGGTGCGGGTATTTCGGGTGCCTTAGTCAAGGGTGGAGACATAACCGTAAGATACAACGACATAGAATTGCCTCCCATGCCAAATGCAGGGATTGGGGTTTCTCCATTTGTAATGGGTGGGGTCAATCTCGGATTTTTATTTGGTCAAGGGCAATCTGACCAATCCGGTGACGACAGCACTTTTTTACACAGAATCAGCCTCTATGGACACGGAATCAATCGAACAGAAGATTTAGAAGACTACGTGAAGTCAAAGCCCGGTAAATTCCAAACACACGGAAAACTTGCGGTAAATAGCAGAGGGCTAATGCTTCGCTTTCAGCTCCTAAAAGAAAAATACTCTAGAATGAATATGTTCGGGTTTACCGGATTGAATATTGGAATTGGCTATAACGAGCAAAACTTTCAAATGAGCTTGACTTACCAAGAAGTAAAATCTCCTACAGTTAAGTTTGGTCTTGTGAGCGGAAAATGGGCAGGGAACAATCTACTCGAATTCAATTCTAAGGCTTCTTCTGTTCCTATTGACATTAGAACCGGTTTTAGATTTTTTTATATTTTTACAATTTTTGCTGGAGCAGGAACTAGTTTTAACAATGCAGACGCACAACTTCACCTTTCCAGAACAGGGCCCTTCACTATTGTAAATCCTATGGATCCTTCCAGTAGCTCTATTCTAAATACCATAAACCCTGCAAGCGCAAGCGAGCTTCTTAGAAATTCGGGAAGACCGGCGATTCCTTCTACCGATTCTGCCGCAGCTAACCTTGGTTTAGAATTCAGAGGGTTTGGAAAATCAAAGGCAAGAATCGACTATGGAATTGTTGGAATGGAAATTAATCTACTGACATTTAAAGTAGTAGCCGAGGCTATGATTTTAAAAGGAAACAATAAGCAAGGCAGTATCGGTGTAAAATTTGCACTCTAATTTATGACACTTTTGCTCTGTCCATGCGTTGCAAGGTCTGGGGTCGTTAGTAGGCGATTCCCCAAAGTGTTTGATCGCTGTATTTCCAAGAAAGACTTTTTGAAGATGCGATATTTATAAACCGTCTGTTACAAGTTTTGAAATTTTCTTAAATCCTGAAGACTCGGAGCTCCTGCACAATTCAAATAAAATAGACAAAGAGGTAGTTGTAACCCCACCGGAGGTACGAATCCTTTCCAGCGAAATTCTTTTTTCTTCTAAAGTTTTTGCAGACACACAGTCTTCTACTACGACTGGTATAAAACCATTTTCTAATAAATCTATCGAGGACTGAAGAACGCAAACATCGGATTGAATACCAATCAAAATAACGTTTTTTGCTTTACTATCATTTAGCCTTTCTTTAAAAACTTTAGAGTCCATTACGCTAAATACTTTTTTTTCAATAGGTTTATAAAACTCCCCCAAATTTTCAACTATTGGGGCTACAGTCGGTCCAAGCCCCTTTGGATACTGCTCAGTTACAAGTATCGGAATCTCTAAAGCCTTGATCCCTTCAATCACTATTCTGGAATTGTAAACTATACGCTCAAAATCGAAAATCACAGGCTCTAATTTTTCCTGAATATCTACTACTATAAGGATAGATTCCTCTTTTAAAATTCTCATATTCACCTACTTAAATACAACTATTAAGTAAATAACCCCATAATAGTTTTTCTTTTTTTCTTGTCTTGTATGGACGCAACACTTTTATAAATCTCTTCCAATTTAACAACAGATTTTCCCAATTCGTGATCGGAGGCAACCTCTATAGATGCCTTAGAGAAGTCTCTAAACTTTTCTTTGTCGCTTAATAAAAAAATAGTTTTCTCTGCAATTTCTTTTACATTGAATGGCTCTGCAATATAACCATTTTGATTGTCTATAATTAGCTCAGGTATTGCAAACGATTTCACCCCAATCGCAGGAAGTCCGCAAGCTATTGCCTCAAGAATAACTAATCCTTGAGTCTCCATAGTTGAAGCAGTTAAAAATACGTCGTATTTCGGATAGTATTCGTGCAGTATATTGTGGTCGATAAACCCAAGAAAAGAAATTTTATCTTTTAAACCTAATTTCTCGGCTTGAATTTTTAAAGAATTTAGAGCAGGTCCATCTCCTATAATAGTAAGCGTAGAGTTTGGAATTTGGTTTTGAATCAAGTGAAAGGCATTTATAATTACATCACAATTTTTTTCATAAGAAATTCTGCCTACATGAAGTAGTTTTGGATTTTGAGGGAGCTCACGAATACTACCCTTGAACTTAGACAAATCCATCCCATTAGAAATAACTGTAATCGGTCTTTTTATTCCGTACTCAAGAAGTTGGTCTTTTAATAAATGAGAAGGAGAAATAACTTGATCGCACCTATTGTATAGATCGTTGCATAGTTTTAATATTACTTTTTTACGAATGTTTAGTTTATTAAATCTTTCTACTTTAATTAAATCTTTTATTTTTAACCTTTTCTTAAATCGACTGATCTTCATAAAGAGTTTGTCTATTTTCAATAGTCTATAAAAAGAAACATACATATCTTGCTCTGCCATTAAAGTATGGTATGTGCCAATTGAGGGAACTCCATATTTTTCGGCAGCGTTTACGGCGTATAACCCCATAAGTCCTGGGGTATGAATGTGCACTAAGTCCGGTTGAAATTCTTTAAACACTTTTCTGATTTTGTTCGGAGAGGGAAGGACTACTTTTATATCAGGGTAGCTCGGTAAATATCCGCATCGAAATCTTTCTATATGTATATTATCATTGATTCTGGAAAAATCGCCTTCTCCATACCTTGGGCAAAAAATTTTGAACTCGTACCCTCTTTGAGAAAGTATCTCTGAAAAATTTTTAATCGAAATAGATATTCCATCAATCTTAGGAAGAAATGTATCTGTGAAGTAAAGTATTTTCAAAATTATTTTTTCCCCTGCATTTTTGTCGCTCCCTTAACCTTGCATAAGTTTTTTCTTCATTAGAAATAGAAAATTCCTCTATTTTTTATATATATTTGTTTGACCACAAGCCCGACTTAAATGACATATAAAATGATAAAACCATGACCCTACACAAAGTATTCTTAATCCTACTCCAGTTGTCTATCATTTCCTGTGGACTTTCTGTTTCTTTTAGCCAGTTTTTTTTGGCTTTATCGTTCATTTTTTATCTGTTTGATAAAGAAAAAGAAAATTCGATTATTACGCCGATTTATATTTCGAGCCTTGCACTTTTCGGATTCTATATTCTTTCATTTATGTACAGATACTACCAATTGAATTTTGAATATTCCTATCTAAAAAAAGTATCTTCATCGGAACTAAAAGATATTTTTCTGTTTCTTGGTTTTTTGGTAATTCAAAATATCAAAGAAGAAGAAATCCCAAAAATCAAAAGGGCGTTTTGGATTCTTTTTGGCATACTCGTAGTAACAGGATTTTTTTCCGTATTCACTCCTGTTCGATTTTCAAGGCTTATCAACGACCTGATTAAACCTTCCACTACTTGGAAATTCACTCATCACTATGGAAATATTTTTGGAATTGGAATTTACCTGCCTATAGGACTTATGAATACACACTTAACCTTTGGAGGGTTACTTTTACTTTTTACTCCTTTGTCTGTATTTTCCTTTTTTTTAGCTGCAAAAGAAAAACTCTTCTCTAAAAAAACTTTTCTTTATTTAATCATTCTTTGTATTTTTGGTTTTATTTTTTTATTAAATAATGCAAGATCGGCTATGATTGGTGCAATTGTTTCCATTGTCTTTGGATTTATTGATTTGACTTTTATTAAAAAAGATTTTCCTGTGAAGTTTTTTCTAAAGATTTTCCTCATTCCTCTTTTTATCGCAGCAGCCTTTATTAGTGCATTTGCTTTTAGTGAGCCGATTCAAAAAACTCTTCTTCCGATTCTCGGTGAAGAAAAGCACACAGACTCAGGCAGAACTTTTATATGGTATTCTACACTCCCCTTAATAAAGAAAAACTTTCTACTGGGTGTAGGCCCGGGCAGATACAACGAAGAAATTGAAATTTCAAGAAAGGAATTGTCTTCCAAGTTCAAAGAGCTTTTATTTTTCTTTGAAGTTACCCAAAGAGGACATGCGCACAACGACTTTTTACACATCACAGCCGTTTTTGGGGTGTTTGCCTTGATCGCATTTCTTACCTTGTCTTCTACAATATTTTTACAAATCAGTAAATCCGAGTTGGACACTAGGAGTAGAATATTTTTTTATGGATTATTGGGGTTTTTCTTTGCAGGAATATTCCAATGCTATTTTCAAGACGACGAGGTAGTCATCGTATTTTGGTTTTTAGTCGGATTCTTAAACCGATTTTTTCATAAAATCACTTTACCTAAAAAAACACTTCCTGTAATTTGAAAAAAATGCCAGTGGATGGATTAGGAAAAAACTTGATTGTTCTCGGAGTACTGATTTTTTTAATCGGGGTATTCTTCAGTTATGGGAATAAAATTCCCTACCTTGGAAAATTACCTGGAGATATAAATATCAAAAAAGAAGGCTTTAGTTTTTATTTCCCTCTCACTACCTCAATTGTTTTATCAATTGCAATATCGGTCATACTCTGGTTATTTTCAAAACGGAGCCCATAGATGAATATAATTTACAGTAAGCATGTTTTTGTTTGTGATAATGTTAGAGAAGATAATTCCAGACCCTCCTGCGGTAAACAAGGCGGACAAGAAGTTTTAAAATACTTAAAAGAAAATTTAGAAAAATCAAATACAGACAACAAAGTTAGAATTCAAAGAGCTGGCTGTCTCGATTTGTGTGAGCAAGGTCCGGTACAAGTTTGCTATCCTGCGGGTGATTGGTTTTCTATCAAAACTGAAGAAGACGCGAAACTGTTTGTTCAAGAATATGTACTAAACAACGATATTTCGAAAGTTGACCATCTTAGAATTGTAAAAATAATTCATTTAGATTAAAATACGTTAGGCGGTATAGAGAAAGTATTCATACTCAATGCTACAATATCGCAAATTGTCTCATCATATACCTTTCTTTTTTGTTTTAGTAATTGTTTCATTTGTTTCTAAGGGAAATTATATAATCTCTTCAGAAGAAAATTTGGATTCGGATGGAGCTATTCCCCTACTAATGGCTACTCGAATTTTAGAATTTCGAGAGTTTCCGTTTTTTTATTGGGGACAAAACTACATGGGGTTATTGGAGGTCTGGGCATCCTTGCCTTTTCTATTTTTTTTTGGTGCAACGATTCAAACCTTTGTAGTTGTAGAAATTCTATTTTCTGTTATGATTTCTATATTTTTGTATATTTTTTTCTCAAGCATAAAAGAAAAAGAATTGGGTTTTACTCTTTCAATGTTTTTTGCAATGGGACACCCTATCTTCAATTTCCATTTTACAAATTCCAGCGAGAATTACTCATCCAGTATATTTTTGAGCTTATCGGGATTCTATTTAATCAAATTCTTTTCGGAAAAGTTCATTTCTAAAAAAATATATTTTCTTTCGGGAATTATTTTTGGGCTTGGGTTCTACAATAGAGAAATTCTTATCCTAATCTTGCCTTGGGTTTTTGTTCTGACTTTTTTTTCTCATATTGCCAATTATAAAAAAATTGTATATTTTTTTCCTGGATTTCTACTCGGCTACACTCCTGCAATCTTACACTACCTGACAAACCCACACTATAAAAAACTCATAAAGCCTTCCCTGAAGTTTGCGAGTAATTTGAACTCTGGAATTGAATTTTTAAAAGAAGAAATTTTTCAATCTATAGTAATTTCAGGAAATATCTATTTCATAATCTTACTACTCGCACTCTGTATATCAGGAATAGTATTTTTATTTTCAGAGAAAAATATAGTATTAAAAAAATGCCTTTTGTATTATTCTCTTGGAGCATTGTCTGTTCTGTTGCTATTTGGCTTATCTGAATCCTATATGCTTGTCAGGTACTATTTTTATTTACAAATCGGTGTACTTATATTTTCAGGGTATGCTCTGTCTATTATTTTTAAAAAGAAAAAAAGTTCAGCATTGTTTATCGCAACTATCGTATTCGTAATTTTCTTTATTCAGTCGTTTCAAGATTGGAAAAAAAATCTTAATTTATTTAGAAAAGATCCTGAGGCAAAATTGGTTTCAGACTACCTCTTGAAACACAAATTGCAATATGGATTTTGTGAATACTGGGCGGGGTATGTCGTGTCTTATTTCTCAAAAGACCAAATTCATTGTTTGATTTATTTAGATAAGCAAAGCGATTTTACCTCTGCATACAAAGTAATCGAAAATCGAGCCAGTTTTTTCTTATTCAAAAAAGGCTCTAATTTTGAAAAACACTTCATTAAGAATATTTTTAGAATTAAAGCCTTTGAAATAAAAGAGTTTGAAAATCAAGTGCTCTATATTTCCCATACTCCTACACTCGATTTTCTTGAACCCAATAGAGAAAACTTGCTACAAGAGTTAAACTTCCATCCATAAAAAAAAATAAAATTGACATAAAAAAGAAATGTATCTCGATTATAATATAGAAGCTAAAACTGAGGATTAATGTATATGCAGTGGAAAGATTATTTAAAGATTCAAATTCTAAAGCCGACCTTAGATGAATCTGAAAATGAAAAAGAATTTCGAAAAATTAAATTTAATGAATCCTTTGAAGAGAATAATTCTAAGTTAGAGTCTATAGAAATGTTATACAATAATTCTAAGTTTCAGGATTCAAAAATATTAATTCAAGTCTTAAACGAAGATATAAAAAATCCGATTCTTCAACTCCATGAAAAAGAGAAATCACAAATAAAACCAAACGAAGCATTTCAGTTGATTCAAGATAAGTCGATATCAGAAATCTGCATCAAAGAGTATAGCACTATCCAAGAAATCTTGAAAATAGTAAAATTTGATTCTAAAGAAGTAGAAGATTCCATTTCTTCTTTTCAAAAAATTTTTGACTCTATGCAGAAGTATTTCAAAAAAGAAAAAATAGGCAGCTTACACACTTCGCTTGACGATTACAAAAAAAGAATATTCGTGCAGTCTTCCGTATTGATTTTTCTTTTATTACTTTTTGGTATTACTCCAATCAAAAATAAAATCAAATACCCAAATGTTCAAAACGGTAAAGTAGAGTTTTTTTACACAACACAACCTGATGAAAATTTTCATACAGGGAATTTACTCACCCTGGATTTAGTTCCTCAAGGGTGGCATACATATAGCTTTAAATTTACTCCTTCAAAAAATTTATACAAACTAAGAATCGACCCTCTGACACAAAGTAAAATAAAAATACAAATTAAAGAAATTCGTATTTTAGACAACAAAGGAAAAATTCTCAAAGAAAGAGATTTACTAATCGGAAATGATCTTAGGATAAAAAATTATCAGGAAATAGAAAGCATTCATCAATTCAAAACTGGAAAAATGATTCCCGGTAAATATGTAGAAGTAATCTCTGATGGGAATGACCCACACATCTCTTTTAACTTTGGAGTTTTACACTCAGTTGGAGAAGTTCAAATAACGTATCGTGTTGCCAAAGGGAATTTTAAGTTTACTGATTAGAAAGAGATGTAGAATAGTATAGCCCCATTTTTTTTCTTGACATAAATTTTTAACAGAACCTGATGATACTATTATGAAAAACTGGAAAACTATACTAAAAAAAATACTATTACTTAGTCTAGTGTCAATGCTAATAGATTGTACGAATTCTAAAGAAGAACAAGAAAAAGAAGATAGAAAAAAGGGACAGCCTATTGGGATATTTTTATTGACCCATGTTTTAAGTTATAAAAGTCCATATATAGAGTGGGATACATCCTATGGAATAGTAGAACTACTTCGCCTAACATATAATGATAAAGTTGCTGGAACGATAGGTCAAAATGTAAATGTATCAATAAATTGTACCGGGGGAGGAACGCTTATGCTTACAGGAACCGCGACTAACGCATCGGGAGGCACTGAAGTTGATTTATTGTATAGCATGAATCAATGTAATTTTGAAAATACCTATTTTGGGAGTTTCTCTACAGTTACGGTCAAATTGACAATTACAGGAACAATATCAAAAAAAGGTAAAATTACCTCGTCAAGCTCTACTACTATTTTAAACTATATTGGGACAGGACTGCAATTAGAAGGAAGTACTCATAGTTCATATTATATTTTTAATAATCCGTATTATTATAAAGGAGCTTGTGATTTTCAAAGTAATCACTCTGGTATCAGGCTTTCAGGAGTCTTGTGTGGTAAAACCTTTTAGGTACGAAAATTATTCAAAAGTTGCAACTATATATTGAATTTTTTTGATTAAACTAAACTTATAGCACTAAAATATTTGACCAAACTTATTTCATCAGTTTTTTAGTCCTAAAAGGACAAGATTGTGGATATTGTAGAATTAGAAAAAGGTTTTGCCGAAACAGAAAAAGCAATTAAAAAATTAGCAGAAGAATGCGGGAACGCAATTGAAATTATTCGCGGTGGTGGAGTTTGTGACACACTCCATTTTATTGGTGATACTCGTAAAATTTCCACTAAGTCCGGGTATGTTAAAGAACTTCCCGGTGTTAGCAGGATTTGGAATGTGTCTGCCCCATATAAAAATATTGCAAGAGTTGCTGCAGGAAAAGCCGGAGAAGTCGTACACAGAAAAGACAGGATTGTTGAGGTAAAAGGCTTAGATGGGTTGACCAGAAGGTTTGGTGCAGGAAAACATATTTTCATTATGGGACCAGACTCTCCACAAACCTTTGAACAAACCATAACTATTGGTAAACAAGCAAAAGTAATCGGTGAGAAATTCGGAATCCTAGACAGAATTATTTTTCGAGGTGGTGCATTTAAACCGAGGACGAGACCAACCGATTGGAGAGGACTTGGTTGGGAAGGAATTAAAATGCTCGATCAAGTTAGAGAAGAAACAGGAATTCCTTATGTTACAGAAGTAATGGATCACACAATGGCAGCCGAAGTGGCAAAGCACGCAGACATGATTCAGATTGGAACTCGAAACGCTCAAGATTTTGAATTATTGGAATCTGTGGGTCAAACCATGAAACCGGTAATTCTAAAAAGAGGATTTGGTAACGAGGCAGAAGAATGGTTTTCAGCAGCAGAATATATCGCAAACCAAGGCAACTTGGATATTATACTTTGTGAGCGTGGAGTAAAAACTCTTTTTATAAAAGAAGGGTATTGCAGAAATACTCCTGATTTTAATGTGCTTAGCCACGCAAAAAGAAAAACGATTCTACCTGTGATCTTTGACCCTTCACACGTTGCAGGTGATGACAAAATTGTAGTACAAAATTTAATGGGATGTCTTGCGTTTAACCCAGATGGCTCTATCACAGAGACACTACACGATGAGAGTTTTAGAAAAGAGCAAATGTGCGACGCTGCCCAAGCTCTTCTGATGAGTGTTTATGAAAAAGCAATAGAAGCAATCTTAACCTACGAAGAAAAAGTTCAACCGATTACAAAAGATGTAGAAAGTTTTTTTCTTAATCGCTCAAAAGCATGAATGAAATTGAAAGCCTTAAATTTCTGACTCCAAAGCAAGTTAGAGAAATTGCAGAAGAGTATGGGACTCCTGTCTTTGTTTACTCTCAAATAGAGATCGAAAAAAATGCAGACGAAGCACTTAGATTTCCGAATGAGTTTGGACTTTTGGTGCGTTATGCGATGAAGGCAAACTCAAATTCTACAATATTACAAATCCTTCGTAATAAAGGAATTCATATTGACGCAAGCTCCGAATACGAAGTTGAAAGAGCAATTCTTGCAGGTTATAAACCAGAAGAAATTATGCTGACTTCTCAACAATTCCCAATCAATCTAAAAAAAATTGTAGAAAGAGGAAGTTTTTACAATGCGTGCTCTCTAAGACAATTAGAAGAATTCGGAAAAATTTTTCCAAACAAAGAATTATCTATTCGGATTAATCCCGGAATGGGATCAGGAGGAACAAAAAAAACCAATGTAGGAGGGCATACTTCTTCTTTTGGGATTTGGTTTGAATATATAGATGAAGTGAAAGCAATTCAAAAAAAATACAATCTAAATATTTCTAAAATTCATTCTCACATAGGCTCAGGCAGCGATCCTGAAGTTTGGAAATCGGTTGCAAGTCACACACTGAAATTTGCAGAAGTTTTTGAAAAGTGTAGTATTGTAAATCTGGGCGGTGGATTTAAAGTTGCAAGAATGTCTGATGAGATCACAACAGATTTTCAAAAAATTGGTCATCCGGTAAAAGAATTATTCATAGATTTTTATAAAAAGACTGGCAGAAAATTAAAATTAGAAATCGAGCCTGGAACTCATCTAATCGCAAACTCAGGATGTATCATTACAATAATTGACGATATTGTCAATACAGGTAAAGATGGATTCCAATTTATTAAATTAAACACAGGCATGGACACAAATACAAGACCTTCTTTGTATTCTGCGAGACACCCATTAATTTCTATATCTAAGTCAGAGATCGGTAAACGAGAAATTAAAAATTATGTTGTGGTAGGTCATTGCTGCGAAAGTGGGGATTTATTTACTCAAGAAAATGGAGGAGATCCGGTTTCCAGAAAAATAGAAGAGGCAGAAATCGGAGACTATATGGTCATGGAAGGCTGTGGAGCTTACTGCTCTTCAATGAGCACAAAAAATTATAATTCTTATCCAGAAGCTGAAGAATTACTTGTGAGCATGTCTGGTAAAATCATTCGAATCAGAAAAAAACAAACATTAGAGCAGATGATCCAAAATGAATTAGATATCTTTTTCTAATAGATTTTATTTTTAGTATAGTTAATAGGTTTCACATTTAGTGCAGATTTTACACTTTTTGTGCGAAAATGTGGGATCTCCACTCTTTTCAGCAAAGTGCATGCTTTATACCAATTGTGAACCTTTCATGCACAAATGTGGGAACTCCAATTCGGAGGACTGATGCTTGAAGTCTGAGGTCGGAAATAGTGGAGGTAGAATCTTTGCAAATAGGTTTATCTTTTAGGATGAGGTTTTGAGCTTTAGTAGAGTTTTTGAAATTTCGCGTTTAGTGCAGTTTTTGCACTTTTCGTGAGAAAATGTGGGAACTCCACTCTTTTTAGCAAAGTGCATGCTTTATACCAATTGTGAACCTTTCATGTACAAATGTGGGAACTCCAATTCGGAGGACAGAAGACGAAAAACCCGAGGACTGAAATAGAGGAGCTAGGATTTTTTTTAATTAGGTTTATCTTGTAGATAGAGGTTTTGATTTTTGATACACCTGCAAAAAGTCTTTCTTGGAAATAGTTGACCCGCCTTAAAAAGATTTCTCATAAGGCGGGCAGAGTCTCAAAATCGCACAATTGAAACTCATTCTCACATGGGAATAACAAATTTTTGAAAAAATAAGCGATGTGTGTCGCATATCGTCTAAAATTGATTCCGATTGCCCTCAAAATCATGCGATGTCCAACTTTACGGAGCCTTGTATTCGCCCCTTCAGATATTTTGGTTTTAGTTTCCATCAAACCTTCAACCGGTGGACGCAATTTACATAAAGTCTGATATTCTCCGGATTTGAACTTTGCATTTCTTTCATCCAACCATCTCCGCTTCGTATCAATTTTATTCGGATTGCTTTTCTTTTTGTATGCAACGCACTTTTCTTTTAACGGACATGACGCACATTTTTTGATTCAAAGTTTGCAATTAAAGTTCCATCAGCTTTTAATTTTTGGGATTTAGGGATTTCATCATTTGGACATTGTTCAATCAATCCATTGTCGCATAACGTAAAGAAAAGAGAGTCGAGTTCTTTCTCATTTCCTTCCCGCAATTGCAGTCGCTACAAAATTTACGTCTTCTTTTCGTCATTCTCGAAACGTTTCACATAGATAAACTGAAAATTTCAAGTTGTTCTGTCCGATCTTACACTTTGAGACTTGGGCAAACGATAGTAGAAACCGTCCTCTTCCTGAGACAAAATTGAATCAATTCACCTGAAGGCTTAATTTCTAATTCTTGCAAAACTTTCATCAGATTACTCAGAACTTTATAGAATAACGTTAGGCGATTCATCCGCTTGATATTCGCACCACATCACAGAATCAATTCTCTGCGTTGAATTCTTCAAGCCAAGTTCCTCAATAATTGCATCACGGCTATCTTGAAAAACTCGATCGAAAAGATTTATACCCGTTCGTTCTTCATATTCGCAATAATTTTCCTGAAATGATACATTGTTCGAATCGCAAAACTATATCGATTAATATCATCGACTCCTAACACCTTCTTGATACAAATAATTGAATTGATAATTTTCATACAACTGCTCATCTGTCAGAGAATACATCTCTTTTATGATCTCAATGGCTACCAAAATATTTACAGGAAAATTACTTCGACCAAAAACAGGATGATACAAGCATCTAAAATCCTTCTCGTTGATATTCTTAAATATCTTCTCGTAAAAAGTTTGGGACCAATTGTTTTTTAATACGCCTCGTAACATATTGTTCAAATTTTGTTCAGGATCCAATAGACTGCCTTGAAGGTGATGGGTATTTTGCAGAAACATAGAGTATATGAATGAAAAACAAGTTTTTCATTCAACTATTTATTGAATTTTTGCAGGCAGGTCATTTTTAGTATAGTTTATAGTATTTCGCATTTAGTGCAGTTTTTATACTTTTCGTGTGAAAATGTGGGATCTCCACTCTTTTCAGTAAAATGCATGCTTTATATCAATTGTTCACCTTTCACGCAAAAATGTGGGATCTCCACTTTTTTGGGGGATTTCAAGAGATTTCTTATTTTGTGCAGATTTAGGACTTTTTCCGTAAAACTTAAGAAAAAACTCTAAAAAACGATAAATTTTTTTTCTAAAGCAAACTTTTTTTACCTTATATCAAAGAGCAGAAAAACTTACTTTAAGGAGAAATTTATGAACCCACAAAAATATGCAGAAACCCAATCGAGCTTGCTTGTTCCAGCAAAATATATGGACGAGTTCAATAGAAGAACAACGGGTTTTTCGAGACGAAAATATTTGCACGCATTGCTGAACAGATACAGAAACGTGATTCTTTGGGGGACTTTTGAGAAGATGGAGAGGGTGAAAAAGGCTTACCAAGAAGTCGGACAAAATTTGCAGAAGAAGAATTTTACCCCAAATAACGAGGATTGGATTGAGCTTGGGATTCTTGCGGATTGGCTTGGTACCACGAAGACCGCTCTTTTTACTCTTTTGTTGGTGCTTGACCTTGCCGAATGGGACATAATTCTCCCCAGCAGATTCTTCGAGAATGGAGTTCCCACCCCGGTAACCACGATTGCGGGGGGAGCTTACCTTTCCAAGAGAAAAACGACCCGCTACAATAGGCTGATAAGGAAAAAGCCCGACTAAAAAGAAGAACACAAAACTACAATAGCGAAACTAAATCAAAATTTCCGTTGAAGAAAAGGGTAGTGGTAAAAACAAAGAAATTATACTATTTCTTTTAAAAGGACAAATCATGGCTAAGATTGAATATCCACCATTTGCAGAAATTGCATCAAAAACAAAATTTGAACGAGGAGATGTAATTCAAAAAACCTACGGTAGATTTTTGGATGAGTTTAAAGAAGGGGATATATTTTCCCATCCTCGGTCTTTGACTATCGATCGTTCTTTTGCGCAGGAATTCGCAACTGTGTTCATGGAGGCAAATCCACTTTATCTTTCAGCTCCTTATGCAATAGCTCATGGTTTTAAAGATATACTCGTTTCTCCTTTACTGATTTTTAATATTGCTCTTTCTCTTGGAGTTCAAAACGACTCTGAAAAAGCAGTTGCCAACCTTGGTTATTACGATGTTCAATTTTTACTTCCGGTATACCCGGGAGATACACTTTTTTCTAAAACTAAAATTTTGAAAGTTGAAGATAAAGGAGAAGATAAGCCGGGTATTATTCATGTTCGTACAGTTTGCTTGAACCAGAACAATCAACTTGTTTTAAATTATGAGCGTAAGATTATGATTAATCATTCTAAGGGTAAGCCAAAAGGAAATTCTACACCGGGTAATCCAAATTCATATTTTCCGAAAGAAGAAAAATCTGTTATCGAACTTCCGCTTTTACAATATCCGAAAGATTATAAAGACTCTACCGGTGAAGGAACCTATTTTGAATCTTTTCAAATTGGTCAGATTTTTATTCATTCAAACGGTAGAACGATTACAGACGAGCATGTTCCTTGGACTTACAGAGTTGGGAACACTCACCCGTTACACTACGACAGATTGTATTCAAAATCTTTATCCGGTGCGATGAGTGGAGAGCCTATTGTTTATGGAGGACTTGTTTTTGCATGGCTTGGTGGGCTTGCTTCTAGAGATGTTTCTGAAAATGCTATCTGGGACTTAGGTTATACAGAAGGGTATCATACTCAGCCTGCAATTTCTGGAGATACTGTAACTGCAATTTCCAGAGTTTTGCATGTTGAAGACACAGGTAATAAATTTGGGATCGGTGCTGGGGAAGTTCAGTTTCAGTTTATTGGATTAAAAAATATTCGAGCTAAAGATGCTTTTGAGAAATTTGGTGCGGATTTATTTTTAAAAGAAAACGACAAGAAAAAATTAGGGAAGGAAAAAATTTCTGAAAAAATTTTTGAAATTGAGAGAAGACTTCTTATCAAGAAAAAACCTATCTGATATTTTAGGTCAATTCTAAGATTAAATACATAGTGTCGTCTGAAAAGCTGGCTCCTTGAAAAAAGGAGTCAATTTTTTTTGTAACCAAATCTTTGAATTTTGAAATTTCTTTAACTTCCCTGTATTCATTTAAAAACTGGATCAGTGTATTTATTTCAAGGGTTTCTCCTTCTGTATTTGCCGTTTCTAAAAGACCGTCTGTAAAAAGGAAAAACCTACTTCCCTGTATCAAGGGAAAACTAATTGAAACTGCGATTGGTGATTTAATTTTATAGCCAAGGATTGCTCCTTCTGTTTTAATCTCTTTAAATTCTTCACCATTTTCTGAATAGAAAGGATGAGGGTGACCTGCATTTCCATAGTGTATTTGTTTTCTTATAAAATCAAAAAATATATAGATTGCAGAGGCGTGGTGAGTTCCAAAGTCACTATAGAGTTTCGCATCTAAATAATCTAAAAAACCGCTCGGATTGAGTTTTAGTCTATACGGCATATTGGAAACGAGTACTTTTAATATAGCTGCGATCATTGCAGAAGATACACCGTGCCCTGCCACGTCTGTCAAAAAGACCCCCAGATTTCCTTCACGTAATTGTACAAAGTCAAAAAAATCTCCTCCGATAGCTTGTTGATTTTCTCTGAATACTCTAAACTCAATTCCATTAATTTTATTTGTTTCAGGGAATAGAGAATCTTGTACTTTTTTTGCAAGGCTTAGATCGTGGTCGATAGTATCTTTGTGGAAGCTAAGTAGGTTTGACTTCTGTACAACTTTTATGGAAGAGAGTATAATGAAGCTAGCAATCAAAGTGGATGGTACGAAAAAAAATATCGGAATTAGTAGAGCCTCAGTGTTGATACTCAAGTTATCAATTTTGGAAAATACGGTAATTGTAGTAAGATAAAAAATTAAAGATACAGCACCTACAAAAATTGCAGAAAATTTTCTCAGGCGAAAAGACTGCAACATAATAAGTATAGACCCTGTAGAAAAGCTGACTACAACTAAATCAATATTACTCGATCCTTGGAAATACGATAGGTAAATTACTCTATAAAAAATAACAAGTATAAAAAAGTTAAATAAATAGATTATTGTATTCAAATGTTTAGCGAGTTTTTTTAGATAAAGAAAGTAGGTCGAAAAACTTAAAGCAGTAACGCTAAATATATACAAAGGAAAATAAGGAATGTTTCTGAAAGATTCTAAAAAGAACCATGCGTAGATTAAGAAGTGAGTAAAAAAACTTATGTTGATATAGAGATATTCCCACGATTCGGTTTCTTTTTGTAGATAACTTTTTGAATAATTCGGTGGAAAGAAATTGAAGCTTTCTTCTTCAGCGGAAAAAAAATCCGGAAGAAATTTAAAGAAACGTTTAATTCGGGTCATGGTACGTAAAAGATATAATCTCAGATCCTTTTAAGTGTAAGCTCAATTCAAATCCTCTATCTAAGTACTGATCTAATTCCTTAGCGGTTGTGATTGCAATTTTCTCATTTTCGATTTTTAAATACAGTGGGTAGGATTTGGATTTATAATTATATGGAAATCTATCGCTTACAAGAAGTGTGATTCTGTAATGGTCAGGTCTCGTTTCTAAAATAATATGAGAGATATGTTTTCTGTTTACAATTCTTTCAGTAATTTTCAAGTCCCAAGGATTGTGAGAAAATAGTGCAAAACTAAAGAACGAAGATATTAGAAAAAATCGAAGCATCTTATTTTGATTATCGGATTTTTGGAGTTCTGACTGAATAAGGCTTTAAGAATATTCAATCAAAGAAATAAAAATATCCTTCTATGATAAGGTAGTTTTTGCCTTTTCCCAAAGCGAGTTCATTTCTTCTATTGAAAGTTCAGAAAAATTTTTACTATTTTCTTGAGATATTTTTTCCATTTCTTGAAATCTTTTTATAAATTTCAGGTTAGACTTATTCAGGGCTTTTTCTATTGAAACACTTAGATGTCGGGATAGGTTTACTAAGCTAAAAAGTATGTCTCCAAATTCTTCTTCTAACTTTTCACTATTTTTATTCTTGTCTAAGTGGTGAACTTCCATTAAAAATTCATTTAGTTCTTCTGTGATTTTTTTTTTCTACGTCGGAAATCTGATCCCAATCAAACCCTGAACCAGCTGCACGCTCTTGGATTTTTTCTGCTCTAAGGAGAGACCCAAAAGAATTCGGAATTCCATCTAAGATAGATTTTACAGCGGGCTTTTCTGTTTTCTTGATTTTCTCCCAATTTTGAATCACCTCATCAGAGGAGAGTTCTTGCTTCGACTGAAAAATATGAGGATGCCTTCGTATAAGTTTATTTGAGATATTTTTTATTATATCTTGAAAGCTAAAAAAATTTTTTTCTTCTGCGAGCTTTGCTTGAAAAACAATATGAAAGAGTAAGTCTCCCAATTCTTCTTTTAAGTTTTCATAATCATTTTCTTCAATTGCGTTCACGACTTCATAGGCTTCTTCTAATAAATGGGGAGTCATCGACTGAAAGTTTTGTTTTTTATCCCATTCGCAACCCTTGTCGCTACGAAGAAGGGCAACTATTTGTAATAGATTTTTTATTTCTGCGGATTCCATAATTCATAATAGAAAAAAACAGTCTATTGCCAAGTGAATTATTTTTGATTTTTATGGCTTCTAATTGTCTAAGAGTTATAATAAGTTAATGCTTGAATACCTATTGAATGAAAAAATTCTTGTATTGAATAATTTTGGAAGTAATTTATGACACTGCTTTTGATTGTACAAGTTCTGCATATATTAAGTGGAACTATTTGGATTTGTAGTTTTATATTTATCTATTTTTTTCTTTGGCCTTCTTTTGTAAAAAATAATTCAGAGGAGGCTCTGAATATTAAAAATAGCCTAAGAGTCTCACTTAGAAATATTGTTGGTTTAGCCGGAACTTTATCTATAGCGCTTGGGATATTTAGAGGGGTGTATTATAGTGGGATCAACAGTTGGGAGTCACTGTTTACTCCTTACGGTAGAACTTTTTTGGCAGCGAATCTTATCACGCTTGTACTTCTTATTGTTGGAAGAGTTTATGGGCACAACTTGGTTGCACTTCCTTGGAAGGACGAAAAAACAAAAAATAAAAGTTTGAAAAAAATTTATCTTGCCGGTGTGTTTATTTTATTTTTTTATATTTTATTACTTTTCACAATGGTTGCCATGAGGTTTGGGGGAATATAAGATTTGACAGCGATGGACTATAAAGGGTGCTTGCAGTTTTGGTGTAGATTATAAATTTGGTGATAGTGAAAATTCTATTTATTTTAAATATGCGCTTGAACTTTCATTTTATGGAATAATCTTATTCTATATGCCTTTTCGTTTTCTTTTAAATTTTTTTCAAAATAACTTTTATAGATATTATAAAAAGCACAATCCTCGGTTTTTATCTCACAGTTATCTTACGAAGCAAAAATTTTTGTCTTTTTACAGGTGTGAGGTATCGGCTTGGATCGGAGTTCAGAACAATAACTTTAAGACGTACAATAATAGAAAATTCCATACAAGTTCTTCTGAATACCGCCAAATTCGTAGAGTCTTGCAACAGCTTTATCCAGGCGGTAAAGAAGTGCGTTATGCGAAATCTATTGAGGAGTCCATTTTTGTTACGTCAAAATATCTCAAGAAAAGAATCCCTGTTTATTCTGCCAGTTTAGGGAAGGATGAACTTTTTTCTAACTTTGATTTGCTTATTCCTTCAAAAAATTCCGACTCTTGGAGTATTGTATCGGTAAAATCTCAGGTTTCGTTTAAAAAAGAGAACTTAACAGAGCTTGCATACCAAAAACTCGTAGCAGAAAAGTTTGGACTCAATATAGAAGATGTTCTTCTATACACTATAAACTCAGATTATTTCTACAGAAAAAAAATTGAAGTCCATAAGATTTTTATAAAAAATTCTCTTATAAAAAAAATAGACGGAGAATTTCAAAATGCGATTGAAATATGCAATAAGTATTTTCAAACAATTCATTCAAAAACTTTACCACAAAATTTAGAGACATGCAAGACCCCGATAGGTTGCTCGAATAAAGATATTTGCTTTCCTGATTTGAAAGATGGAAATGTATTTGATCTTAGAGAAGGAAAATCTCTCTCCAAAGAGCTTTATAAATCTGGGATCATATACTTAAAAGATATACCTTCGGAGACAGAGCTGACGCACAAGCAATTGGTTCAAGTTCAATGTGAGAGAACAGGGAAAGAGCATATTAAAATAGAAAATATTGAGCGTTTTTGTAGAGATATAACTTATCCTTTGTATTTTTTAGATTTTGAAACAATAAATCCTGCAATTCCATTGTTTAAAAAAAGCAAACCTTTTCAACACATCCCCACCCAGTTTTCTTTGCACGTTAAACTTTCAAAAGAATCTCCACTTTTACACCATTCTTTTCTCTTGAGAAATAAAAAAGATCCGAGAAAGAAAATTTTAAAACATTTAGAAAAATTAATTTCTTCTACAGGGAAAATTATTGTGTACGATGCAGTGTTTGAGAGAAGATGCCTGAATGAAAGTGTGGAATTGTACCCTGAGTTTAAAGATTGGTGGGAGAAAGTTTCAAAAAATATAATAGATATTTCGCTTCCATTTAAGTCATTTCATTATTATAATCCGATTCAAAAAGGTCATGCTTCTTTGAAGGCAGTCCTGCCGGCTCTCACCGGTTTAGATTACAATAGTTTAGTTATCCACAATGGTGGAGAGGCAAATCAGGAATTTTATAAATACCTTACGACTAAGATGAGTTGGTTAGAAAAAAAGAAACTTCGACAAAATATGGAAGAGTATTGTAAAATGGATACCTATGCGTTAGTTGAAATACTAAACTCTTTGGAGAAACTTTTGATTTGATATCTTTCTTTAGGTTTTAAAAAGAGTATCGTTGAATAGATTCTACCCCGGCGGCCATTCAAAATTTCTTCCGGCAAGAAGGTGGTAGTGCAGATGAAATACTGTTTGCCCTGCTTCTGCACCGATATTGGTTACTATTCTATATCCTTTTTTGTCGAAACCTTTCTCTTTTGCAAATTTTGCAATTCTTACAGAAAACTTTCCTATGAGTGTTTCTTCTTTTTCTGTAAAATGCCCGAAAGACTCAATGTGCTTTTTGGGAATGAACAAGATGTGATCGGGTGCAACCGGGTTTATATCTCGGAAGGCGATCATAAGCTCGTCTTCGTACAAAATAGTAGCCGTAATTTTTTTTTCTACGATTTTACAAAATATACATTCACTCATATTTGTTCTCCTTTAAAGCAAAGTGATGCAGCGCCATAGGTACTGGATAGTCCGGATCCTGTTTCTATAGTAGTGTAGTCCAAAAATACCGGAAAAACAATTTCTTTCACTCTTTCGATTAAATTTTCTCCAAACAAATCCCAAGATTTGGTAAGCCCACCGACTAAGATAATTTTTTTTGGATTCACTGAATGGATTGTATTTCGCAAAAGCTCTGCAAGTACCATTGTCCCAAAGCTTAGAATTTCTACAGCAACCGGATCTTTTTTTCTCACTAATTCAAAAAAAGCTCTAGCAGATTCTATTTCACTTCCAGTTTTTTCCTTGTATCTACTTAGAAATCCCCTTGCACTAAAATAGCTTTCTGCGCATCCTCTTTGACCGCATCCGCATAACGCACCATTGATAACTATTGTGCAATGACCGGACTCCATACCATTCCCTTTGTATCCATTAAAAATTTCACCTTTGTAAACCCATCCACACCCGATTCCTGTCCCCAGTGTAAAGATTACCAGATTGTCGCAATTTTGTCCTTTTCCAAAATAGTATTCTCCCAAGGAAAAACAATTCGCATCGTTATTCATGAATACAGGCAGATTGAATTTGTTTTGGATTGTAAAAGACAACATTACATTTTCCAAGTTGATAAGATTTGCAGATCTTAGAATGATTCCCTTGTCCATGTCAATTGGGCCCGGAGTCCCAATTCCGATTTTTTCAAAGGATTCTTTTTTTTGAATGGAAGTGATCAATTGCAATAAAGATTCTAAAAATTCTGAGTTAGACCAATTTCTATTCGTGTCAATTTTTTCTTCCGCGTAAATTTTTCCTGATGAGTCGATGATACTTCCTCGGATACTTCCACCACCTATATCAATACCTAAAACTTTTTTCATTTAATTACTTTTGTAAACTGACCATCTCTCATCTCATAAATTGTTTTTGCGTCAAATGCTAATTTCATATCGTGCGTAACAAGTAGTATCGTCAAGCCTTTCTGGTTATAATCTCGAAACAAGTTTCTGACAAGACCGCTATTTTCCGGATCCAAGTCTCCCGACGGCTCATCGGCAAAAAGAATTTCCGGATTATTAATGAGAGACCTTGCTATGGCTGCTTTTTGTATTTGCCCTCCTGAAAGTTTTCTTGGAAGTTTATCTGCAAATTTTGTCAGCTCAAGCATATACAGGAGATAGTCACATTTTTTTTCATATTCGGTTGAATCGTATTTTTTAGAAAAAAGCGTGGGTAAAAGTATATTTTCTCGAATAGTCAGGTTTGGGATAAGCTCGCTAAATTGAAAGATTAGTCCAATCTCATTGGATCGGAATTTCAGGAGTTTTGAATTTGAGAATGTGGATAATTTTTCATTATTAAAAATTACTTCTCCAGAGCTTGGTTTTAGCATTCCGGTCAATAGAGAAAGAAGTGTAGTTTTTCCTGAGCCGGAGGGACCTACAATCGCCACATAGTCCGATTCATTTACGTCAAAAGAAATAGAATTTACAACTGTATTTTTATCATAGCTTTTTGAAAGATTACTTACTCTGAAAATCATTTTTGTTTCCTGATAGATTCATAAGGGTCGATTGATGTAAAATAGAAAGACAACGGCAGTGAAACAGAAACACTTCCCAGAATTGAAAAAATCATAGTGCGTAAAAATGCGACCCCTAAGCTGAAAAAGTTAAAATCTGTATTCAGAAAAAATATTACAAGAAGAAAGAAACTGAAAAAATAGGAAAGAATAAAATAGAGTAATTCTTTGCAGAGTGTCAATAAAATAATTCCAAGCCGATTTGTACCGATAGCGAGCATGATACCGGTATCTGATATAGAGTGGATGATTCTTGATCCGGATAGAAGCCCGGAAATTCCTATTGCAAAGAGTATGTTTGAATAGTACAAAGTTTTACTTATGTGCAAACTCGAATTTATATTGCCGACGAAATGCAAAGTTTCAAAATTTATGGTAATATAAAAAAATAGAGCCGTATTCAATAATATATTGAATACAAAAAAGAATTTTTCTCGGATAATTAGAGCGATTGAGAAGTATAGTACATTAAATTTACCCATTCTATTTTCATTATCGGTTTATGGAAAGTTAAGAGTTAGCGTGCTTAATAAAAACTGAAAACCCTTTTTTTTCTCTGAATAATCCCTATAAACCCCAAAGAAAATTATAAGAATTGCTTTTTAATGGGGGGTTTTATTGCATATTAGAAAAAAAAATTTAAAAATAGCCGATAATATTTAAAAGGTGTTATGATTTTTTTTGTAATTATTGCGGTTGCTGTTATTTTACTTTTTGCTGCATTTTTTTTATTTTTTGAGTCTAAAAAAGATATTACAGAAAAGGCATTGGCTCTTGCTGCCATCGGGAATTTTCTTGATGCGAGAGCAATGGTAAGAGATCATTTAGAAAGTTCACCCGGAAGCGTAAAATCTTTGTATGTAATGGCGAAGATTTATTCTATGGAAGGGGATTATTTGAGTGAGGCAAGTTATTTAGAAAAAATTAAGAAAATCGGACGATACGAAAAAGAATTTCCTGAGATCACGATATGCAATAGAATTGCGGATATTTATTATAATCTCGATATGTTCGAAGAGGCTTTTTTTTATTATTTGGATAGCCTGCAAGCAGATCCGACAGATCCAGAAGCGTTGATTCGATTGGGATTTATGGCATTAGGTCAAAAAGATTTTCAGATAGCGGATGTATTTTTAAAAAAATTAAATTCTTCTTCAACTCAAATTCCTTCTTACTTTATTGCCAAAGGAATAATCAAAGCCAATCAAGGTAGGGAGGGAGTTTTTCAGGATTTTGAAAGAGCATACCAGTTGGATCGGACTTCTACTGTATCAGGTTTTTTGTTTGCAGTGAGTGCTGCAAAGGAAGGAAAAAATGACACAGCAATCGAGGTCGCAAACAAGGTTGTAGAAAATATTGAAGATGAGTTTATTCGCTATACCTTGTTTCAATTTATTATGACTCAATTTTTTCTGAAAGAAGATTATTCTTCGGCAGCAAAACATGCAAGACTTTGTGTAGAAATAGCAAAGCTCAATGGTTGGAAACACGAGACTACTGATTCTAACTTTTATTTAGCTATGTCTTTAATTGCACAAAATAAAATGGATGAGGCTTCCGATCCTTTAATAGATGCAGAGTCTGATAGAATGGACGATACGGAAATTATAGAGCTTGCAAATTATAAATACAAAGTAGAAAATGGAGATATTAATCTTTGGGAATTTGGGACAGACGGTTACGATTTAAAAAAGGAAATTCAAGGAGCTTTCGATAAAAATTTTTCAAACGAAAGATACTACGAACTTTCCGGCTTGAGGTCACAAGATACTTTTAATATTCGAGGTATCGTAAACGAAGAAGGAAAAAAAATCACAAATCAGATAGGTTTAATCGGTGTAGATAAACTAACCAGATTCAATTCGTTAAAAGGTACTGCGTTTAAAAATACTTGCGTAAGAATTATTATGGCTTTAAATTATAGGGTGAGCCGAGAGATTCCGTATTTAGAAAATGATGGTGCAAACTATATTGGGTCAAATATTTCTGATCGAGATTTGAAGGCTCTATTTAGAATCAGAAAATGGAGAAATGTAAAAATATCAGACGTTTTTTTAAGAGACCTTTTAAGTGCAGTAAATGATCTAAGCGTCGAGAAAGGATTTATCATTGGTTCTGCAGAATTAACTCCGGGTGCAAAAAAAGTATTTTCTTCAAACCCCGATCAAATAGTCATCGTGAATGGGAAGGAATTGGACGATATTCTTGAAAAAGCTCTACGTTAGTATTTTTTCTGTAACAATTCTTTTTTGTTCTTCGATAAAAAATATTCGTGTAACTCAAACCGATAAAAATTTTTTTAAAATCCCGGTGAAAGTTTCCAGAGTGTATATCATTGAAAAAAATCCACCAAAAAATTCTAGTGAAGAAATCCGGAGGATAATAGATGAATTAGTGAATTCAACAATCAAGAAAGACATATCGATATTGCCGAGCTTTGTTTATAAAGAGAAAGGGATTTACTTGGATTTAAAAGGTTTGTGGACTTACGATGAATTGGTAAAAGAAGTAGAAAGAGAGGATTCTTATTTTTCGATATTTTTTTTTGATACTGAAAAATTAAAAAAGCACAAAAAGTCAGATGAGGTGCAAACCGTAAGAGACTTACTTCTTATTTCCAAAGGATTAGAATTGGATCTATTTTTTGAATCTTCAAACTCTTGTGAAGTAAAAGTTCGATTTTCTTCTCCGAACAAATTAGAAAGAGAACTAAATAATCCTTATTTTATTTTTGAAAATGGAAAGTGGTATGTATTTCGATTGTTTTGATATAAAAAGTTGTAATCCTATTTTCAATTTTTATTTTCTGGAGCAACCGGGTTTAGCATCTGAGTTTTCTTTTCGGACTCTATTTCCCAGCCGTAGTCTGTACCCATAGAAATTATTTTTCCGCAATTATACTCATCGAATTTATTTTTTTTGCAAATAGAATAGAATTTCTCTTCTGAGCATTTTTCTACTCTTCTATCGTAAGCATCTTTAGATTCTTTTCCAGATTGAAGGAGTTTCATGCATTGAAACATTTCTGACATTCCTTCACTATAAATTTTTTTAACTTCACTTAAGTTTGAATTTTGATTTTTTTGAAAATATTTCCACTCCCATTGAAGAAAGATATGGGCTTGGATTATATCATCTAAGTACTTTACCGACAGATTATTTTTTTTGAATAATTCTTCTCTTTCTTTAACCCTGCAATCTATGATTTTTTTATCTCGGATTTCTTTTTTTTCGGAAGATTCGGAAAATTTTAGAGAACAGTTTCTTTGGAGTTCGTCCAAGTCTATTCCAATTTTTTCCAAAGAGCTGATTGATAGTTTAAACTCGGTGCTGATTTTTTGAATTTTTTCCTCCATCTCTAAAATTTTTGGGTCTTTTTCTTTCTTATTACAATTCAAGATTGTCAAACTAAGAAGGAGGATGGGTATTGCTAAAAAAGAGTAGGAGGAGAAAACTTTCTTCATCTATTTGTCCTGCTGTAAATTTCTTTGATTGGCTTTCCCATTCTTTCTCTTTTACCGTAGATAAATTTTAAATGATCATCTAAGTGGGAAGAGCAAAAATCAACAATTTTTTTTAGAGGTTGGGGCCCTTTTACAGAATGGATTCCTGTCTTCTCAAAATCAGATTCGCTTAGTCTATCTAGTATATAAACTGTAGATTTTCTGTTTAGGTCAAATAAAATAGCAGATTCTCCTGCAGACTGCTCGCTGTAGTATAATTTTTTTGCCCACTCAGATTCGTCTGCTTTGATTAGCGCAGGCTCTTTTTCTGTTATGATTCTTTTTATTCTTTCGGAAAATAGTAAATCTGTATCTGTAATATGAATGACTACTTGATTCGTATTCCAGTCACCCGGCCCCGGTGTTTTTAAAAAATCTTCGCTCGATAGTCCCGATATGGAATAACTAAGAAGCCCAATTCCTTTTCTATAATTTTCTATAAGTTCTTTCATTTTGTATTTCCTTAAAATAAATAGAATTCGTAAACAGTCGATTGAAGTAATAGCAAGTAGAAAATTCTTTTTTCTTTTTACAATCACTTTTTTATAATTTTATTTACCATAGTTAGACTAATAGAAAATAAGAAAAAATAAAGAAAAAATTGAAAAATTGAATTTCCAAATTGAGTAAGATTTAACTTATTGAAAGATATGAACGTTCAATTTAAAGCACTCGATTATACTAAAGATGATGACTTTGAAGAAGCCGAGTATGAGTTTCATGGCGACAAAGATACCGGTTGGGAAATTAAAAGAAATGGTAAACTCTATTTGCAACTCGGCAAAGGCTATGAAGTTTTAAAAACAAAATATTGTGGTGTATGCTCTACAGATTTAGATAGAAGATTTTTACCTTTCCCGCTTCCTCAAGTAACGGGACACGAGGTAGTAACTGAAAGTTTAGACGGTAAAGAAAAATTTGTAGTAGAGATAAACGATACAGGTATAGCAAGAGGAGACTTAGACTTAGATAGTTTTTGTATTGCAGGAATTCCGACTCATAGTCCTACAAGAATGGTTTTAGGAATAGACAGACTCCCCGGTGGGTTTGGAAAATATATACTCGCTCCAAAAAATGCGATCGTCCCCTTTTCTAAAATTTCTTCTGAAGAGGCAGTTTTAATCGAGCCGTTTGCAGCGGCTCTTCAAGCAGTTACTTCTTCTCCTCCAAGGAGTGGGGATAGTGTAGCTGTGCTTGGTCCAAGAAGGCTTGGTGGGCTTTTGCTATTAGCACTACAGGCTTATAGAAAAAGCTCTAAAATTGATTTTTCTATTTCTGCAATAGTCAGGCACGATCACTTAGTTGACTTAGCCAAAAATCTTGGTGCAGACGAAATTGTAGATTTAAGAAAAATTCATCCGGAAGTTATTAGAGAAAAATTTGATATAGTCTATGACACTACAAGCACTCCTTCCGGCTTTGAGTTTGCAATTCAATTAGCAAAAAGAGAAGTCCATCTGAAATCAACAAACGGTCAGGAAGTTCTGGGCTTAAAAAAACTAACAGAGATGGTGGTAGATGAAATATCTATATTGCCATACTCAATAGAAAATTTAAAGTTCAAGTGGGAGAATGAGAAAAAGGAAAACTCTAAAATCTATATTTCTCCAAACGTAAAAATAGACTCGTTACCTCAAGGCTATACAGAATATAGACTTTCTTTTGAAGAGGCGGTTAAAGTTTTGCATTCTCCCGAATTTTCTGGAAGGCTTCCCAGATTTGACTTGGCGATTGCATCGAATACCGATGAAATTGATAAAATTTTAAGACCGAGTAAAGAAGACGAAAATTCTATTTTAAGACCGAGGGGAGCGATTCTTTTTCAAGGAGAGCCAAAAGACAATTCATTGCTAAAATTTCTCTCTTATGGAAAAAGTTTACGATCTTCCAGATGCGGTGACTTTCACCTTTCCGTGAAACTATTGGAAGAAAACCCGGATATAGCAAAAAAACTTTCAAAAACCATGATCACCCATAAATTTTCTCCACGTGAATTAAAAAAGGCTTTTCTTGTGGCAAGAGACCCTTCCTCCGTAAAAGTTGTAATTCGACATGATTAATAAAGAAAACGAAGAAATCGAAACTTCTCTTGGTCCGAGTTTAATTAGAAACGGGGAAGTTTTTGAGTTGAACCTTTCTAACTTAAGAGTTTTTACAGGGCTATCGGTTCTATCTAAGATTTTGGGTGATGAGGTTTTGAACCAAGTAGAAAATACTCCGGGAGATGTTTCTATAATTTATAAAATCAATCCAAATATAAATCCTGAACTTGTAGAGATGAATTTTTCTTTTATTTCAATTTATGCCAGATCGGGTGTGTTAAAAGATATTTTGTCCTTTAAGGAAGAATTTCAAGACCACCTTAGAACTGTGTTTGGTACTTTTCAAAGACCGTCTTGGGGGAAAAGAATTCACCCTGAATTTTTTGGTGAAGACCCTAAGGTATCTAAATCTTTGTCTCTTATTTTTCCATTTCATCATGTAAGCGAAAATGAAAGCATAGACTATAGATTTATCTTAGAAAGAGTAGAGAACCCTCAAGTGATAGGTGACTTCTTTTTTCGACTGACCGTAGAAAATTACGCCAAGGCAAATTTAGACATTCAAACTATTCCTCATATCATTGTAAACGATATAGGGAAAAGGGTGTTTCTTGCAGGGAGCACTAGAATTGCAGAGACGATTAATAACGGTATTCAAGTCGCTTCTTCTAAGGGTCAGAAAAATTTTTCAGAAGAGAGAAGGGACTATAGCCACTTATTTGAGCAAATTTCCAGAACGCAACTTGGGGATATAGAAAGAATTGATTTTTCTTGGGACAAAACTTTTTCCGATTTTTTTCAAAAGTCAAGCCCGGAGACCGGACTCCCTATATTAAAGAAAATATTTTTAATGCTTGAGGATAATGCGTTAGGCGAAACTCTTAAAAAAGGACATACTCTAAAAGTAAATATAGGAAAGATTTTTGTAACAATGTATCTTTCGAGACTCGGCAGGGTATTGAATTGCAATTTTAATCTTTCAAAAAAAACCAAAAGTATGCTGAACTATCTGAAAAGAATGCCTGAGCTGCACTCTTTAGCAGATAAAAAAGGCCATAACCTTGATTTTGGCGGAATCAATATTTTTTTAGTTCATCATATTACATCAGAAATTTTGGCACTACTTGAAGCATTTCATAGACTCAATTCTGGTAAAATACACGTTGCCTTTGTAAAATATGGAGGGATTGTGCCTTCGGCGTATTTAGACGTGTTATTGGATATTCCTACAGAGAATTTTTTTATGGCAGGGCTAAGTCGTCGCACCTCAGAAAAAAATAAAGACTATTATGTTTTATCTAAAGACTATAGCGATACAAGTGAGATGAAAGAGTTAAAAGAATACTTGGAACAAGAGGAGTTGAATTTTTTCGATGCGATGAAACTTCTTTCTGGGCATTTGCTATTGAAGTTTTGTATAGAGTCCGAAAAGGAAGAAAAAAAGGTAATGCTCATAGAAGACGGAGGCTACCTCGCTCCATTTTTTAATGACTATATCAGTAGGGACTTATTCACAAAAGAAGTATTTGAAATTTATAAAGTAACACATAGTAACACTCAAGAAAAATTTTCCATTTGGATAAAAGAAATCTTAATAGGTAGTGTAGAGCACACTCGAAACGGATACGACCGGCTAAAAGAAGTCGAAACAAAACACTCAAGTTTGAATTTTCCCACTTACTCAATCGCTATCTCAGATAAAAAGGTCAAGGAAGAATCCAAAGAAGTAGCGCACTCTGTGTTGAGTGCAATTGAAGCAATATTACACGGGCAGGGAATGGTATTGTCTCAAAGGAAGATGATTGTACTTGGCTCAAGGGGAAACATTGGCCGTTTTTTATGCAAGTATTTAAAGGGTGGAAGGATGCACGAGTCCAATCAAGATTTGGCTGAGGTGGATATTAAAAAAGAAAGTGGAGAATTTTTTTATAATACGTTAGACGAAATACCAAGAGAAATATTTTTATCTCGAGATTTATTTATAGGTGTAATAGGGAAGTCAGTTTTAAAAGAAGAGCTTATTTCTGACTTAATATTGCATGGCACCAAATCAAGGATTGTATTTGCATCCGGCTCGACTAAGACAGTAGAATTTTCTGAGCTTTCTGATTTTTTAAACAAACTTTCTTCTATGAAAAATCCTTCTATTCGAGAGACTCCGATAGAGATTGACTTTGATAGAATCATAGAGCCACAGTCAGGAATAGACCATGGTGGGAAGGTGCAGATTTCTTTTGAGAAAAATGGAGAAAAGATAGAAAAGGTTTTCTATCTACTGGGTGATTTGAGTCCGGTGAATTTTATATTTTACGGAGTTCCGACTGAAACAATGGATTCAATAATTTCAGAATTACTAACTATTTCTTTAGGTTTAAGCGACCAATATAGAAATGGGAAGCGACCACATCCAAAACTATATGCGGTTGATTTTGAAATTGATCGCTGGGGGAATTTGATAGAGGGTTAAATATAATCACAAATCATGGGCTAATCCTAATATTTCTTTTTTTAAGGATTAACCCCACTATGAAAACAACAATCAAAAATAACACAGAATATAAAAGTGAATTGAGAGGGGTTGGAATTTCTCCAAAAATTTTTTTGTATAGAAATAGTTTTAGAGAAATTTCCTTTTTATCCAACTGAATTGAAATGAGGTTGAGTATCCTTGCAAAAATCCCTGAAATAAAATACAAAAAAAGTGCATTCAAACTAAAAATTGAAAAAAAGGATTTAATAAAACTTATACTTTGAATTTTTTTAATATCAAAAAAATATATAAACGTCATCAAGTATATACAGGCTATCCCTGAAGTGAAAAGAGTGTATGAGCTTGTCCAAAGGTTTTTATTTATAGGAAAAATGAAATTTAAAAGTAATCCTAGTATGATACATACAATTCCTATTGCAAAGAGTGTATAAATTTTTTTTAGAGATTTTTCACTTCTATTATTTTCAAATAGTATATATCCAGTCAAAATCCCTGAAATAGAAGTGGCAATAGAGGGAAGAGTGCTGAGTATTCCTTCCGGATCCCAAGTCTTTGTGTATTTCCAGACGTGTCCTTTTAAGAAAAGTCTGTCTATATAGGCAGCAATATTTTTTTCTGTGTCCATAGTCGGAAGACTTTCCCCCGGCGGAGGGATGCATAAAAATAGAAATGTATAAAATACGAGTATCCCAAAAAATAAAATGCCTAACCAGTTTTTGGAAAAATTTAAAAATAATATAGAAGAAAAAAAATAAACTACAGCAATCCTTTGTAAAACGCCTGGGATTCTGATTTCAGAAAAATTGTAATCTGGAAATCCGTTTAGAATTATACCTAATAAAAATAGTATAATAGTTCTAAATAGAATTTTTTTGTAGATTTGTATGGTTGTAAGTGAAAGCTGGTATTTAGTAATTGCAAGATAAATGGAAACTCCAACTATATATAAAAAAAAAGGAAAAATCAAATCTGCAAAAGTGCAACCGTCCCATTTCGCATGACGTACTATTGGATACATTATACTCCAAGAGCCCGGGTTATTTACGATAATCATTCCGGCGACAGTCATTCCCCGAAAAATATCCAAAGACTCTAGTCTGTTATTCATGGATTAGTCTAAATTTTTAGAAAAATACTCAATAGTTTTACGAACACCTTCGATTAAAGAAACTGTAGTTTTGTAATTTAGTTTTTCTTTCGCTAGGCTCAAATCGGGCTTTCTTCTAATTGGGTCGTCCTTTGGGAGTGGTTGAGAAATAATTTTTGATTTAGAGCCTGTTTCTTTTAATACAATTTCTGCTAATTCTTTTACAGTAAACTCGCCATTATTGCCAAGGTTGACAGGACCCGTAAAATTTTCCGTGTTCATCATGGTTACCATTCCATTGATTAAATCATCTACATAGCAAAATGACCTTGTCTGAGAGCCGTCTCCATAGATTGTAATGTCACTCCCTTTTAAAGCTTGAACTATAAAATTACTCACTACTCTGCCATCGTTCGGGTGCATCCTTGGGCCGTAAGTATTGAAGATTCGGATGACTCGTATGTCAACTTTATGGGATCTATGGTAATCAAAGAAAAGTGTTTCGGATACTCTTTTCCCTTCGTCGTAGCAACTTCTAATTCCAATAGTATTTACATTTCCCCAATAGGATTCTTTTTGAGGGTGCTCTTTCGGATCTCCGTAAATTTCGCTTGTGGATGCTTGTAAAATTCTTGCTCCGACTCTTTTTGCAAGACCGAGCATGTTTAGTGAGCCGAGTACATTTGTTTTTATGGTTTTAATTGGGTTGGATTGGTAGTGGATAGGAGATGCAGGGCAAGCTAAATTATAAATCTCGTCTATTTCGAGGCGAATTTCTTCAGTAATATCGTGTCGTATGAATTCAAAATTTTTATAATCGTTTAGATGATAGATATTTTTTTTTCTACCTGTGTGCAAGTTATCCAAGCACAATATTTCGTTATTTTCTTTTAAAAGTTTTTCACAAAGATGAGAGCCTAAAAACCCGGCTCCACCTGTTACTAAAATTCTCTTACCCATGAATAATTATCCTTCGTTTTTAAATTCTGAAATCAATTCTTGGGGTAGAGGTTTCCCGTTCAAGTCTAATCCTCTGGAAATAAACCATTCAGCAATTTCTGGAGTGACCTCTCCCGGAAACCTATCTACAGGTAGCTCCGGTAAAATCTCGCTTGTGTCTTCTCGGAAAGTCTTTTTTAAAGTCAGATACAATATGCAAATACTAATCACTGACCAAATAGTTGCAATAAAATAACTGAGTAAAATTACAGAGCTTGGCGGTTTTCCTTTTGACGTTGGGATTTTTAGTAGCCAATAAGCAAAAATCCCTGCATCTGTAGAATGGATGTTTCCGGTAAAGTCTAATAAATCATAAACGCTGTACATGGAAATTAGCGTACCGAGAGAAACAAGTATCATCGCAGATGCAGACCTATTGATTACACCGATTACTAAAAATATTGCTCCCCATACAATCCCAGTGCTATAGGCGAGATTCCCTGACTTAGAAAATTGAAATGTTGCAAATAGAAGTAATATTCCGAGAATGCTTAGAGTTTGTTTTTCGTATTTTCCGGAAAACCCCCTGTAGAGTATCAATCCTCCCAAGACAGATGAGCCAATATAACCGGCAGAAACTACAAATACAAATGCAGCTTTTAGTTTCCCCGGATTTGCGATGGTTTCTCCAGACTCGTTATTGTGAATAGACACTCTCTCAACAACTCCACCTGTTAAAACTGTGGCAATTGCATGACAGATTTCGTGAAATAAAACTACTAAATCTTTTAAGTATCCCATAAAACTATGCTCCCACAGAGTAACAAAAAAAAGTAAAAATGAAATAAAAAACATAGTCTTTAAAGTTTTATGGCTCATGCGCTTATTATCGGAAAAAATGGAATTTTACGATATTCTGTATTCGGAAATTTATTGTTTGTAAATATCAAAAATTTAGTTTGGAAATATGAAGTTTTTTTACACTTTTGCTTTAATTATTTCTATACTAATTTCTTTCGTTTCCATTTTTGCCTTTGTTGATTTGGGGTATGATATTCTTAGGCTAAAAGTGAATTTTGGTCATTTTGAAGATACTTCGATTCACGAAATCTTTAGAATTTTAGAAGGCGGACAGCTATATTCTACTCCCTCTATCGAATATATCCCGCTTCTTTATGGGCCGGTGTATTTTTATTTATCCATTCCATTTGCCATTCTATTCGGGAAAAGTTTTCTTGCGGGCAGGGCGATTTCTATCCTATCTACACTTGTAATTTTTCTATTAACGTATTTTTTAATAAGAAAAATGGCTCGAATAAAAACAGGGCAAACCATACTTTTCACAATTATTTCCATCGGTCTGTTTGTGTCTGCCAATGAAATTTTTGATTTTTGGCTCTACACTGCAAAAGTGGACGCACTCTTTTTACTTTTTTTAGTTTTGGCGTATTTATTTTTTCTATATTCCGAAAAAAATGAAAAGTATTTATATGTTTCTTCGGTTTTTTCTTCCTTTTTATTTTTTACAAAACAAAACGGGATACTTTTGCCATTTTTTATTTTATTGTATTTAGCTTTACTAAAAGAAAAAAAAAGATTTATTCTATTTGGTTCCATGTTTTCTCTAATTTCTGTAATTTTATTTTTATTTTTCTATCTACATTCTGGAGAAAAATTTATTACATTTTTTCTGTCTATTCCAAGCTCCCACCCTTTACTTTGGAAAAAATATTCACCCGAATTGTTTCAATTTTTTACTCCATTCCTTGGAGCAATCTTAGTATTTTTAGTCGCAATTATCGGAAATAGTTTCAAAAAGGAAAAAATTCAAAATTTCGGAAACACTCTATTTTGGAAGTTCTGTAAACAGAAAAAGAATGCTTATCCGATTCTTTTTTTAGTTTCTTTATTTTCAATTTCCTTTTTAGGCAGGATGAAAGTAGGAGCGGTCGGGAATTCTTGGATTTACTTTGTATTTTCTCTATCCGTATTTTTTTCGATTTTTATTCACAGGTTTTCTAAGGCGTATTTTAGAAGAAAAAAGAATGTACGATATTTTGTGTATTCAGCCGTATTGTTTCTATTTTTATTTTTACAGTTTACTGTTTTTTCATATAACTATTTTTCTCAAAAGAAATTTATTGCAAACTTAAAAGAAAATGAAAACGAAACCATCCAAACTCTATGTGGATATAAGACACCTCTGCTTTTTCCTTTTGCCGGATATTTACCAGAAATGTTGTGCAGAAATGAAAGCATTGCATTTCAGCAGCAATCAGTTCTCGAAATCATTAGAAATAAAAAAGAATACAACCAGTTTATTTCTCGCTATAAGGCAGCTTTAGAAAGCGGTTACTATAAAACAATAATTCACACTTCCAGCGTTCCTATGGAAAAAACAGAAGAAGGGTTGAAGCTAATAGACATGCAGTTGCAAAATGCAAAAACCGAAAAACAAAAACAAGACCTTTTGTCTTTTCGATCTATTTTGGAAATCAATACTATAATTCTAAAAAACTACAAAAACATTCAATTGATTTCAAAAAGCCCAATGATTAGGCTTAGGTTTTTTGGAGGGTATTACCTATGCACTTTGGAGTAAGGATAGAATTTTTTCTAAACACAGATTTTCTACCTCTTCCAAAGATTTTGTTGCATCAATAATTACTACACTTGGAGGAAGCACTTCTTTATAAGATTGTCTTATTATTGTTAACTGTTGTATCGTCTCAAACCTTTCTTTCTTCTCACCCAGATTCAATCTTTTTTCAATTCTTTTAAGGGACTCTTCAGGAGAAATATCTAAAAAAAGTACGAGATCCGGAATAGGGAATTTTTTTTCAAGGTTACGCTCTAAGACTTTCTTTGCAGGATAGTCTTTTGAGCTTTGATAGGCTGCGGTAGAGTAATAGTATCTATCAAGGATTACGTTTATATTTTTTTCTAAATTGGGAGAAATAATTTTGGATACAGAAACTTCTCTATCGTCTAAAAAAGATTGAATTTCTTGTTCTGGACTTAGATCAATCTCACCTTTTAGAAAGTTTCTAATTTTCTTCCCTGTAGGAAAATCTGTAGGCTCTTTTGACCAAATAGAAGGAATATTTTTATTCTGAAGGTATTCACAGATTTTTTTAGATACAGTAGTTTTTCCGCAACCGTCCAAACCTTCAAAAACTATAAATTTACCAGTGCTTTCCACTTTTTATATCCACTTTAAAACGAACTTGACGTAAGGTTATTCTGTCAAAAAGAATAAAATCGAATGAAATATTCGGTCAATTAGAAATTAATAAGGAAAATATATGAATAAAATAAAAAAAATTCGCATTTTAATGATTGTAGCTATATCTATTCTGGTTGGGACATTTTTGTCTCCTATAATTTTTCATTCCAGCTCTACAGCTTCACTATTTTTGAGTGCCAAGAGCTCAGATGTTTCACCCGCAGTGGCGCAGGCAATTACTTTAGAAAATGCTTTTCAAGAAGTGTTTGATAAGGTCTCACCGAGTGTGGTTACTATCACGACTGAAAGAACGGTAAACGTAAAGTCTAACCCGTTTATGAATGACCCGTTTTTTGAACATTTCTTTGGAAGGCAACAAAACGACAGAAGTTTTAAGCAAAAACAAACAGGACTTGGCTCAGGGATTATTTTAAATGACGAAGGCTATATCCTTACAAACGAGCACGTGGTCAGAGAAATGGAAAAGTTGAATGTAAAATTAAAAAATAAAAAAGTATTTGAAGCCAAAGTTGTAGGTTCTGATAAGACGTTGGATTTGGCTTTATTGAAGATCAAACCAAGCTCTGATTTGAAGCCTGTAGTTTTGGGAGACTCTTCTAAAGTTCGAGTAGGGAATTGGGCGATTGCAATCGGTGCACCTCTCGGTTTGGAGCAATCCTTTACAGTAGGTGTAGTCAGTGCAATTGCGAGATCTGGACTTGATTCGAGTGGTATGAATTATATTCAAACAGACGCTGCGATCAATCAAGGAAATAGCGGGGGGCCTTTACTTGACATTCGTGGAGAAGTGATAGGAATCAATAGAATGATATTTTCTCAAAGTGGTGGAAATATAGGGATCGGTTTAACTATACCAATCAACGAAGCAAAAAGGATTATAGACGATTTGAAAACTAAAGGGAAGGTGAAACGTTCTTGGATTGGTGTAGGATTGGACTTGATCCACGAAGAAGAAAAATCAGAATTAGGTCTATCGGATACCAAAGGCGCACTTGTGAAGCAAATCATACAGGGTTCCCCTGCAGATAAAGCAGGAATTCAAATATTGGATGTGATTACAAAAATCGGAGACAAGGAAGTTAGCTCTCCTGAAGATGTTATTGAATTTATCCGATCGGCAACCATCGGAAAAAGGCTTGAGTTGAAGGTAGTTAGACAAAAAAGTGTGATTACAACCACAATTACTCCCGGGGAAAAGCCCAATTGAATTCTTGAAAGAAAATAGAATCGTAAATCCACAAGACGATAGCGCAGACGAAAATAGTCTGCGCCCGGAGTCATTGTTTGAATTTATTGGACAGAGAGAAACTCTAACGAATTTAAAGATTTTTATCGAAGCTGCCAAAAAAAGAAAGTCAGCCTTAGACCACGTATTGATTTCAGGACCACCGGGTCTCGGAAAAACTACATTAGCCAGAATTATTTCCAATGAGCTAAACTCGGCGATACAGGTAACCTCGGCTCAAGTAGTCACAAAAGGAGGAGACCTTGCAAAATTTCTAACTCTTTTGAATGAGAAAGATATTTTATTTATAGACGAGATCCATAGCTTAAATAGGGGATTGGAGGAAATTCTATACCCGGCAATGGAAGACTATAAAATAGATCTTGTAGTCGGTGAAGGTATATCGGCTCAATCTGTAGAAATACCTCTAAAGCCATTTACACTGGTAGGTGCTACTACGAGGAGCGGTATGATCAGCGATCCTTTAAAGAATAGGTTTGGAATCCAGCTTAGATTAGATTATTATTCAGATGAAGAAATGAAACAAATCGTAAATCGCTCTGCAAATATACTGAATATTCAGATAGAGGATAGTGCGTCATTTGAAATTGGAAAAAGAAGCCGAAAAACTCCAAGAATTGCCAACCATTTATTAAAAAGAATTCGTGATTTTAGCGAAGTGGCCGGAGAAAAAAGAATAAGTTTAGACGTATGCAGAGATTCTTTGGGTAGGTTAGGGATAGACGAGCTTGGGTTGGATGCTGTAGATCGGCTGATTTTAAACACCATGATCGACAGGTACAATGGCGGGCCTGTAGGGGTGAAGCCGATTGCGGTGATTATTGGAGAGGAAGAGAGGACAGTAGAGGATTCTTACGAGCCATATCTTGTTCGGGAGGGTCTAATAAATAGAACTCCTTCGGGGAGGGTCGCTACCAGAAAAGCGTATATTCACTTAAAGAAGAATATGGATGAGAAAAACGAATATCTATTTTAATTTAGATACATTTTCAGAAGACGAAAAAAGACTTACACTTTCAGCGGGTGTTGTGTTTGTATTTATGTCCTTTTTTTTTGCTCATCTATTTACAAAAAATATGCTTTGGAAGTTACTCGGTTCTGACTCTGTGGTAGAAATTAAATCAAAAGAAGAAATAGAACAAGAAAAAGTTTATGAAGTTTTATTAGAGCAAGAATTTGCAGACCAGACTAAAAAAGAGGAAATAAAAGCCTTATCCGATAAGGATGCGGCAGGGACAGGAGGGCTTACTGAAAAAGAGGGATTCCACACGAATAGCCCTTTTAGAGAATTTATATTTGGTTCTAATCCTTCTATTGCTTTGAAAGAAAACCAAAAAGAAAAATCGGATAATAAAAAAGAAGAAGAATTGTTTGAAGTAGGGATTTATAAAAATGATCCACTAAGTGCCAAAAATCAATCTGAGAATATGCCGAATTCCAATTACAATCCGGCACAAGCGACTAAGATTCCGTTTAATTATAGATTTGAGCAGGATTTTTTATTTAGATGGGATGGAGCCAGAGCACTATCTTTGCCCAGAAAAAAATTAGCAGGGTATCAATACTTTAAAAAAATGTTAAAGCAAATTGAAGGAAGTTTCGCTCCACCCGGTGGAGGGAATTTTGCATACAGGGATATGGCGGGCACTGTGGTTCGAGAAGGAATTATTCCAGGTGAGACAAAAGTTTTATTCATGCTGAATGAAAGCGGGCAGGTTATAGATTTGAAGAGGGTTTCGAGTCAAGGACAAGAAATTGTTGACAGGGCCTGTCTCGATTCTCTACGGGGGCAAAATTTTGGACCAGTCCCTGAAGAGGTAAAGGTAAATGGAATGATTTTCGGAATTAATTTTATTTTTCCGGGAAGAGTTTATTATAGGTAGTTTAGAAAATGAAAAGTAGGAGAAAGTAAATGATAGCTGAAGAGCTTGCTAATAAAAAAGTAAAGGATATTGTTCAAGATTATCCTTCGTTATCCGGGGTGTTGAATAAATACGGATTTGATTTTTGCTGTGGAGGAAATAAAGTCCTAAAAGATGTGTGTGTAAATAACGGTGTGAATCTTGCGGATGTAATTTCAGACATGCAAAGTGTGATAGAGTCCAGAAGCGTGAAAAAAGAAGCGGATAACTTAGAGACTTCCGAGCTTATTTCTCATATCTTGGAAACCCACCACGAATATTTGAAAGATGCCCTTCCTGAAATTGAATTTTTCAGTAACAAAGTAGCCATGAGACACGGTGAAAGACATCCAGAGTTAATAGAAATCAATCGTTTGTACACTGCATTGAAAGATGAGTTAGACAACCATTTAGTAAAGGAAGAAAATATTTTATTTCCATTGATTGGAGAAGTTGACAGTCGCAAAAAAAATCAAGAAAAAATGGAAGCAGCGCATTGCGGATCAGTAAATAACCCTATTCGAGTAATGAACTCTGAGCACGAGTCTACAAAAGAATTACTTTCCGGGATTAGAAAATTAACTAATGGGTACTACCCACCAGAGGATGCTTGCAATTCATACAGATTGTTGTACCAAAAATTGGAAGAAATGGAAACAGATTTATTAGAGCACATGAGATTGGAAACTGATATTCTATTTCCTCGTGCCTCAATATTAGAAAGTCAATTGGCTTAAATATTGCCTACTTCATAAAACTTGTTTTAGTTGATTTCTTTTCACGTTGCAAGAAATGATTAGAACAAGTTTATTTTTTCCCAGAATATTAAATTTCTAAATCAACTGTGGGATTGACAACCCCATATCTATCTACTATAACTTTAATTTGGATTTGAACTTTTTTTAATAGCTCTTGAAGCGGTTGGTTGAGTTTGTTATAGTACAAAACTGAATGAATTTGTATTTCTGAATTTTCGGAAATAGTTTGGATCGGAAATGAAACAGGGAATTTAGGTCTTTGCAAATATTCTTCTTTTGGAGATAAAAATTTTACTGCATTTTCGTTTAGAGAAGTTTTTTTAAAATAAAATGGTGAATTGTATTTCCATGAAAATCCTTTTGACAAACGGATATTCAAGTTTAGAAAATTGGACTTTGGAGAAATTTTTATTTCTTTGAGTTTATAAGTTTGGAACTTATCGTAGAAAGAATTTTTATTTTTGAAAATATTTAAATGGGTTTTGATTTTGAGTTCAGACAATTCTTTTGTTTTTAGATCCAATATTCTAATTGAGTGATTTTTTATGTCTGCAAAATATATTTTGTTTTGAAACAGAGAAATTCCTGAAGGTTCAAAAGAATTATCTTTATTGGCGTGAACTGTTTCGTCAAAATTTTTTGAATGAATGAGGGTTTTTATTTCTTTTGTAATCGGATTTAGAGTTTTAATCTTATGGTTTTGGCTGTCTGAAAAATAGATAAGCCCATCGTGATAAAATAGATCCGATGGATTTTGCAGTCTTGTTTTTGGAAAAATTCCGTCAACATCTCCTGACTCAAAAATTCCCTTTCCTGCGAGTGTATCTACTTTTTCTTGAATTAGCTTTGCCGAGCGAATAGCATTTGTTTCTCTATCTGTAAAATACAAAGTATTGTCGTGGTAGGTCATTCTGTAAGGATGAGATAAAGAGGCATCTTTGAAATTTCCGTCGAGTAGGTTGTTGTTGCCCGACCCTATAAAAAGATCGATTTCAGAAGTTTTTAAATCCATCTTCCAAATCTGGTGGTGTCCGGACATAGCGATATAGAGAGTGCCTTGTAATTCTAAAATATCTTTTGGAGAGCTTAAATTTACGTTCTTTCCGAAACCCGGAAGATGAATCGTTCTGGCTCGAGAAAAATTACCTGCAATAGTTTCTACAACCTTTTTTTCTAAATGAATTTTTCTTATTGAATGGTTTTTTGTATCAGCTACAAATAGAGACTTGTCTTTTAAAAAAATCCCCTGAGGGTGGTTAAATTCTGAGCTATCATAGTCTCCGTCTTTATTTCCAGAATAGCCACTTCCTATGGATTCTAAAATTTCACCCGATTCGATATGTATTTTAAGAATTCTGTTGTTTTTTGAATCAGACACATAAAGCAATTTTTCTTTTGCATCAATGGCTAACTTTTCTGGGAAATACAGTAGCCTCTCCGGCTCTATTGTTTTTTTTAACGGTAGAGTTTTATTTCTGTTTAGTGTATCTGAACTTTCAGAATCTTTTACGACCTCTGAAACAATCGAATCTAAACTCTGAAAAATATCTTCACCTGAAAATTGTCCGAGAATTTCTCCATTTGGGTGGATGATGATGAGTGTTGGCCATGAATTCAAATTGTAAGTTTGCCAAAGCGAAAAGTCTTTATCTATCACTACCGGATGATCAATATCGTTTAAGAGTATCGCCTGACGTACTATTTCATTTTTCTCTTTTGAATAATTTCTATCGGAGTAGATTGTGATTACGGCTAATTCATTCGACCATTTTCTTTCTATTGACTTCAAGTCTTGTAAAATATGCTCACAGTTTATGCAAGTGTAGGATAGAAAATTCAGAAAAACAACCTTGCCGAGTAGCTTGTCTTTAGTCAAAGGCTCTTTTGTATTGAACCAATCTGAATCCACCGGGAATTCTAAAGTATGGCTCGGCTCAATGTTTTTTTGAAAGGGAAAATCTCTTAACTTGATAGTTGGGATTTTATGACAAGTTAGAAAAGAAAGGAGGCATATTGATGAAATAATAAAAAATTCAGATTTTCGTTTAATGTTCATCGGTCTTCTTAGCTTTTTAAGAGTTTGATTTGGTGTGGCGATATTTCTTACTCACAAAATTTTGAATTAAAAAAAAATTAAAGACTAATAATATTAGAAATGAATATAGGCGTTCAAGGTCAAATTCTTTTATAACCTGTGTATGTTCTTTTAATAGAGTTTAAAAATATTCTTGTCTATTTTTATGAAATAGAGGCAAGTGTATTCAAGAAATTCGTTTGCATTAGGGTTTAAAAAAAATCACATGGAAAATGATGCCAATTCCAATTAGAGAAATACAAAATGGAGATTACAAATCTTGTGTTGATTTGATTCATAGGGCAAAGGATGATTTGTCTAATGCGATTCAATCTGTTATACCTATCATAGAGGATGTTCGTAAAAATGGAGATGAGGCTTTAGTTCGTTTATCAAAAAAATTTGATGGGGTTAGAATTAAAAATTTTGTAGTATTCCCTGAAGAGGAAAATCTGAGTGTTCCCCTTGAATGGGAAAAAGCATTTCATGAAGCAAAAGAAAATATCACAAAGTTTCACGAAGCACAACTCAGAAATACTTTGGAAGTTCAAATCAAAGGAAATAGACTCGGAGTCAAATATTCGCCTGTTGACAGTGTGGCAGTTTATGCGCCCGGCGGTAAGGCACTTTACCCTTCTTCTGTGCTGATGGGAGTCATCCCCGCGAAGTTAGCCGGTGTCAAAAATATACACTTGTTCACCCCTCCCGGTAAAGAAGAAACGATTCCTTTAGTTTATAAATACGCCGCAAAAATTTGTGGAGTTGATAAAATTTATACGTTAGGCGGAGCACAGGCTATCGCAGGTGCAGCTTATGGAACAGAGACAGTCTCACCAAGTGAATTTGTAGTTGGGCCGGGGAATCGATTCGTAGCCGCAGCTAAATCGTATCTTTCGGGCATAGGTAAAATCGGAATAGACAGTCCTGCCGGACCAAGCGAAGTATTGATTATCGCAGACAAAACTGCAAATCCTGTGTGGGTTGCGGCTGATCTTTTGTCTCAGGCAGAGCATGGAGAGGACTCTATTGCAATTCTTGCAACCGATGATTTGAATTTGGCAAAAAAAGTCCAAGATGAAATAGAAAAGGCTTACTTGGATAGGCCCAAGCGAGTTGAAATGAAAAGAGCCTCTATCGAAAACAATAGTTCTATCTTGGTTTTTTCTTCTATCGCAGAGTGTATCCATTTTTCTAATTTATTTGCACCTGAGCATTTAGAAATCATGACAAAAAATTACAATGAAGATTTTTTAGCAATACGTCATGCGGGATCGGTCTTTTTGGGAGAGTATTCACCAGTTGCCATGGGGGATTATATAAGCGGTACAAATCACATACTACCGACTGCGGGGCTTTCTAGAATTTACTCTTCTCTTGGAGTGGATACTTTTCTAAAGCGCATAACGTATCAGGAAATTCAAAAAGATTCTCTTGCAAATATGTACCCTTTTGTAAAAACTTTGAGCGAGATAGAAGGACTTGACGAAGAGCACGGTACGTCTGTCCAACTAAGAGCATTATAAATCTATGGAAATAGCAAGAACTGAGCGTGAATTAAAACAATCTATTCTAAAGGAAAAGTCTCTTGGAAAAAAGATAGGCTATGTTCCTACAATGGGGTTTTTGCATGAAGGACATCTTTCTATAGTAAGAAATTCTAAAAAGAAAACAGATTGTACTGTAGTGAGTATCTTTGTAAACCCTGCACAATTCAACGACCCGAATGATTTTACAAATTATCCAAAAAATGAAATCGAAGATTTGAAGAAATGTGAAATAGAAAAAGTGGATTTAGTTTACCTTCCTTCTACGGAAGAACTTTATCCGGATGGAATTCCAGAGATAGAAATAAGAATTCCAAATTTGATGAAAAATTTGTGTGCAAAGTCAAGACCCGGGCATTTTGAAGGAGTCATGCTTGTACTATCTCGTCTGTTTCACTCTATCGAACCGAATATTGCATTTTTTGGAAAGAAGGATTACCAGCAGTACATCCTCGTAAAAGAGTTTGTAAGAATGTTGAATTTCCCTATTGATATAATCGGGGTCGATACCCTTCGTGAAAGTGACGGGCTTGCTATGAGTTCCAGAAATGCAAGACTCAACTCAACCGAAAGAGAAGCAGCGTCAGTAATTTATCGTGCGTTAAAAATAGCAGAGAGCGAAATCGGTAAGGGTGAAAAAGATTCTTCCGTATTGGTGGAGATTATTCGGGACGTTATTAGCTCTTCTCCTCTATTGAAAGAAGACTATATTGAAATTGTAGATCCGACAAATCTTTCCATAATAAAAAAAATCGAAAAGAGTGCACTAATTGCTATTGCTGTATTTTTTGGAAAAGTCAGACTCATAGATAATTGGCTTATTCAATTGTAAGGAATTTATTTGCGAGATTTAGTAGAAGTTTACGGTGATAAGTTAAAGAAATCCAAAATAGTAGAAACCTTTCAACAAGATTTAAGAAAGGCTCAAATCTTTGGAGTGCCGAGGTCTTCACACTCATTTGTAGCGTCTTCTTTGTTTCAGTCAGATAAAAAAATACATAGTGTAGTTGTTGTGTCGCCACTCAATTCGGAGGCTGAATTTTTATATAGAGAATCTTTGAGCTATTTAGAATTTAAAGAAACAGCATTTTTTCCCGGCCCTGAAATTATACCTTATGAGTATTCTAAATACCCTATAGAATTAAAAAAAGACAGAATTCGATCTCTATCAAAAATCATCCAAGGGGAAAGAGTCCTTCTTTTTACATCTGTTTCCGGTTTTTTGCGATCTATTCCTGATATAGAGTCACTAAAAAAGAAATCTATTTCTTTGAAGATGGGAAAGACATACTCACAAAAAGAAATAATATCCAAGCTAAACTCCTTGGGTTATACAAGAGAAGAGAAGTGTGAGAAATTCGGTGAATTTTCGGTAAAGGGAAGCATCGTAGATATATTTACTTTTATGTATGATGAGCCATTGAGATTGGATTTTTTCGGAGATACGTTAGACGAAATCAAAACTTTTGATCCTTCTACTCAGAAGTCTATCGCTGAAAAAACAGAAGTAACTATTTTGCCTTGTGATGAGATCAGTTTAGACGAAGAAGAAAAAGGAGTTTATAACAAAAAAATAGAAAGTTTTTCGGGAAATTTGAAGAAGACTTATGAGATATTGGAAGAATTGGTATTTTTGACAAAATCTCCTTCTTCACTTTTGAATTTTTTTACTAAGCCTCCTCTAATCGTAATTCCAGACAGAAATGAGGTGAGAGAGAGGGCTTTACATACCTTTAGAGAATTTGAATCTATATACAATAAAAATAAAGAATTAAATATATGTGTTCCGCCTAACGTATTGCTATGTTCAGGGGTAGAAAAAGAAGTCCTGACAGAAAGCAGGGGAATTTGTTTTACTTCTCTTCCAAAACCAGATTCTGAAGATGGAGCACCTTTTCTTAAAATTATTAAAGTAAATTCATTCAAAGGGAAGATTCGAGAAGTCCGTTCTAAAATAGAAGAGCTTAGGAAAGAGGGCAACCCTAAATTTATTTTGACTTCTTCATTTCCGGCACAAACCGAAAGACTGAATTCGCTTTTTTCGGATGTTGGGGTAAAGATTCTAAATTCAGATTCAGAGATTCCCCGTTCGTTTGAAACTCAAAAAGAAAATTCAGATGTATTTTTGGTACTTAGTGAGCTTAGGAACGGTTTTATTCTTACAGAAGAAAATACTACAATTTGGTCTGAGAATGATATTTTTGGAAGAGCTTATAAGAGGAAAACTCGATTTAAAAAACATGCATCTCGTGCAATTGAAAGTTTTATAGATCTTCGTGAGGGAGACTATGTAGTTCATATTCATCATGGGGTTGGAAAATTTCAAAAAATAGAAAAAGTAACCTCAGACAATAAGACAAGAGATTTTTTGAAGTTAAGCTATGCAGGGGGAGATACTTTATTTGTTCCTTTAGATCAGATTTCTCTTGTTCAGAGGTATATCGGAGGAATGGAAAAACCACACTTAGATTCTCTCGGCAAAGGGACATGGAAAAAGAAAAGAGAAAGAGTGTCCGAGTCTATAAACCAACTTGCACAAGAATTAGTTGAGTTGTATGCCAGTCGAATGAAATTGAAGGGTTTCGCTTATCCTCCAGATACAGTGTGGCAGGAAGAATTTGAAGCCGAGTTTGAATTTGAAGAAACTCCAGATCAGATTTCTGCAATCGAAGCAGTAAAATCGGATTTAGAGTCAACCAAGCCGATGGATCGATTGGTTTGTGGAGACGTAGGTTACGGAAAAACAGAGGTGGCTATAAGGGCAGCGTTTAAGGTGATGATTGCCGGAAGACAGGTTATGATGATTGCACCTACTACAATTCTTTGCCTTCAACATTTTAATACTTTAGAAAATCGGTTTAAGAATTTTCCTTTGAAAGTAGAAATGGTTTCTCGATTTCGTTCTAAAACAGAGATTAAGGAAACTCTAAAAAAATTTTCACTTGGAGAGATTGATATGCTTGTTGGTACTCACGCATTACTTTCTCCTTCAGTGAAACCAAAAAATATAGGACTTCTTATTATTGACGAAGAGCAAAGGTTTGGAGTTACTCATAAAGAAAAAATCAAGAAGATGAAAAATCTCGTAGATGTATTGACCTTGACCGCAACCCCGATCCCAAGAACTCTTCATTTATCTCTTACCGGCATTCGAGATCTTTCCATAATTGAAACTCCTCCAAGAGACAGGCAGAGTGTTGAAACTTATGTAATGGAGGAAAATGAAGATATAATAAAATCTGCAATTGAAAAAGAATTAGAAAGAGAAGGACAAGTGTATTATATTCACAATCGAGTAGAGACAATAGAATTTGAAGCAGTAAAACTTTCTAAGCTACTTCCAAAAATTTCTATTGGCGTGCTCCACGGTCAACTTTCTGAAGATGAAGTAGAAGAAACTCTAATGGATTTTTATAATAAGAAATACGACGTACTTGTTACTACTACTATTATTGAATCAGGAATAGATTTGCCGAATGTAAACACAATGATTATCAATAGGGCTGAGACTTTCGGTCTGTCCCAATTGTATCAAATTCGGGGAAGGGTGGGGAGAAGTGGAAGAAAGGCTTATGCGTATTTGTTTTACAGAAAAGACAGGGCGATGACAGAGAATGCAGAAAAAAGGCTAAACACAATCCATGAATATCAAGATTTAGGTTCCGGCTTTAAAGTTGCAATGAAGGACTTGGAAATTCGAGGAGCCGGAAATCTTTTGGGTAAGGAGCAATCCGGGGATATTATGGAAATCGGATTTGACCTCTATTTAAAAATGCTGGAAGATGCAGTAGCGAAAATCAAAGGTGAAGAAGTCTTTGTTGAAACGAGGACTGCGATCAATCTTTCTACAAATTTTTATATTCCAGAATACTATATTTCTGATACCAAGCAAAAAATAGAGTTTTATAAACGTTTTGAAGGGGCGATGTCAATTGAAGAAATTGGCGAAATCGTGATAGAAATGACAGATCGTTTTGGCAGTCCTGACGAAATTGTGAATAGTTTTATACTTCAAGAAAAAATCAGAACTTTGGCATCCAACCTTGGGTTTGAAACAGTAAGCGAGGACAAAGGCTTTATTCGTTTCAAATCAGGAGAATTTTTTAAGGGAGACCCAAAGAAAATAGTAAAACTAATTTCTGCAAATACAGGGCTTTCTATTCAACCAAGCGAGCCTGGAGTATTAAAATTTTTACCAAAACACAAAAGCGAAAAAGACAGGCTTGGAGAAATTCTGCAAATATTAGAAAAAATCTATCCTGAAAAAGAATTTATCAAAAAGTAATAGACTAATTTTTCTATTTTCTTTACCTTGCAATCATTGGAAGGATTTCTATGAAACAATTTATTTACTTAGCTTTATTAACTTTTACTTTATTTGTTGCAAATTGTGGAGACGGGTCACCTGTTATAGAAACTATCGACGGGGCAAAAATCACTGTAAAGGGCTTTGAGAATTCTTATGACACTGCAATTGAAGCCATGAGTCGTATGCAAAATGTAGAGAAGAAAACTCTTGTTGAATTTATAGCTCAAAATATCGACCAAGTTCCGGAGCAGTTTAAGTCGCTAAATTTTCAATTTCAGAAAAAGAACTTTTTTGAAAATTATCGTCAGATGCTTATGGTAAAAATTGTAGCCGAAAAAACGGGTTTTTCTTCCAGAGCCGATATAAAAGAGATTTTACAACAAGTGGAAATGCAGACTCTTTCTACTCTGTATATTCAAGAACAAGTTGAGAAAAGGATTAAGATTACAGACGAGCAAGCAATGGAAGAGTGCAACAGACTCAGAGCAAAAAATAAAGAGCTTGCTGCAATGCCGATTGATAGATGCGTTATGGCGGGAAGGGGAAATCTAAAGCAAAGAGAATCTCAAAATGTACTACCAAAAGTGATTGAGCGTATTAAAGAGGGCGTAGTAATTAAGCACAATGACAAGTTTGATGTGGACGCTTATATGAAAAGCGAAATGAAGTTTGACGAGAATGGGAAAAAAATTGAAGATAAATCCGGTGTGAACGAAAAGAAAGCAGAAACTCCCGCAATTACTCCTACTGAGCCGGTTACTCCACCCGCAAAACCATAGTTTAGTTTTGAATAACTACCTGAATGCGTTTATTCGCAGTGTAATAGAATCTATCACAGAATTTTTGCCCGTTTCTTCTACCGGGCATCTATTTCTATTTTCTGCTTACTTCCCTTTTCAAGGACTTGGAGAATACTCCAACTCGTTTGAAGACCTATTCGATATTTATATTCAAAGTGGAGCCATATTTTCAGTTTTAGTTCTATACTTTCGCCATTTATTCCAAGAGTCTAAAACCGCAGGAATGTTTATTCTCGGAAAAACAGAGGACAAGCAAGGTATTCTTTTTGTTGTTTCTATAATGGTTGGTTGCCTTCCTATAATGGCCATAGGATTTCTATTTAAAGATATTCTGGATTCAATTAAGTCCAACTCTAACCTACTACTTATCTTAAGCCTTTCTTGGATTGTAGGTGGAATATTGATTCTCCTAGTCGAAAGAAAGCTGACTGCAAAAGAAGAGGTTCATTCAAATCACAACGTATCAGTAAAGCAGGCTTTTTTTATAGGAATATTTCAGTGTATAGCACTCATACCCGGAATCTCCAGATCCGCAGCTACAATAATCGCAGGTAGAAGTTTGGGTCTTTCTAAAAAGCTATCCGCAGAGTTTTCATTTTTTCTCGCAATACCGGTCCTACTTGCAGCAGGGTTTTACAAATTATACAAACACAGATCACTTCTTCAAGGTGAGTTTTTGCCAATACTTATTTTTGGGAGTTTATTATCTTTCCTGTTTTGTTTCGCTGTGATTCGGTGGTTTTTAATTTATATCAAGAAACACAATTTTCAAGTTTTCGGGTATTATAGGATTGCACTCGGTATGACTGTTATGGCTGCCTATTTTTTTAAATCTTAGTAAAAACCCTCTTCGTATGAAAACTTATACTTTTATTTTGTAAAAAATTTGATTAACGAAAAACTCTACAGGTAGATTAATAGAATTCTCTACCGGTAGTGATTTTTTTGTTTGTATATTCTTTTTTGCTATTTAGAATGAATTGATTAACCCTGTAATGCTTTTTTGAGTATCGTCGTCAACGTCCACAAAATTGATCGCTACATTGTAAGTGCCTTTTGGCTCTGCCGGGTCGCATCGAATTACCTTCCCTTTAATATTGATAGAGCCTGTGAACCAGGGAACTCTTAATGTTAAATCTAAGACCTCTCCTTTCGGGATTTCTCCATTGTGGGTGAATAATATTCCTTCTTTACTCACATTTTCACTTGTTCCGCCGCCTGCGGGAGATGGTTTGACTTCTAAAGAGAAAGTCGAACTGATTCGAGGGTATTTTCTTCTTTCTTGCATATTTACACATTTTCCTTCCAATTTTCTGAACTGCAATTATACCATATTGATTTCTATTTGCAAGTCTTTTAAATCAATTTTTTTAGAATTCTTGTGAAAATTGAGAAAGTGATCTTTGAACTTGCAATCCTTTGGTGTTTTCGGGATCCAAGGCCAGTGCTTTTTCAATCAGCTCTTTTGCACGAGAAATAACATTTAGATTTTTATAAACATCAGCCAAATTGATTAGATTTTTAACTAGGTTTGGGTTTCGTAACATCAATTGCTCCCCGTAATCCGCAGCTCGATTAAAATTCCTGCTCATTTTGTGAGAATACGAGGCATAGAGAAATGTGTCCACATTTTCAGGTTTTATCTTGAGATATTCGTCAAAGAATTTTGAAGCTTTTTCGTAATTTTTTGACTTATAGTACATTGTGCTCAACAGTTTTAGGATTTCTTCATTGTCGGAATGAATTGAGTAGGCTTTTTCCAATTCGGAAAGACCGGTTTGTATGTCCCCTGACTTGATTTTTTCTTTTCCATTTTCTATGAGACTGACAAATTCAGAAGAAAAATGTGTTTCTTGTTCAGTGAAATTTTCTTTAAAAGAAAGTCGAAGTAGTGTGAAGTCGTCTGTTAATATTCCTGAATGAAATATTTTTTCTACAGTTTCTTTTAATTTGCCCTGTCCTTCTTCTACTCGCCTTAGAAATAGGCTTTCGTCTTCATTTATAATCCTGTGCCCTTCGTTGTCTGTGCCAAGTTGTATATCGTCTCGCCCATCCGAGCCTACAAATATTACATCTCCCGGAAATAGTTGAAAAGTTTTAATGTAGAGTGATTCAGTATTGTCAGGAGTTCCGATTTTTCTTAGAACCAATTCATTTTCTAAAAAACTTGCTTTCCCGTCTCTATAGAGTGCAGTCCATGGGTGTTCAGCGTTTATGAAATACATGAACCCTGTTTCGTTGTCAACAAGCCCCATGACTACGGATATATACATTGAGCCGTTGAAAGACTCAAAAACATTTTGCAAATCTAAAAATGCTTCTTTTAACCACAGCTCAGGAGATTTATTTTTTTGAGCTTTGATTTTAGAACGAGTTAAAACTGCGTTAAATACCACTCCCATTACAAGTGCACCACCAGCTCCTTGTATAGATTTACCCATTGCATCACCGTTAGCAAATACAGTGTAATTTTTCCCGAGTAGTTCTACATTGGAAGTAATACAAATATCCCCACCGATTTCATGAGACTTATTCTTGAATTCAAAAGATTTTTTTTGCTTCACATAAAATTGGGTTTCGACAGACTCACTCGTATTTTTATTTGTAGTGAGAGGATTTAGTAAAAGAGATGTAAGAAAATAATCCCCGTCTTGCTGAACTTTTAAGGCTTGAACCTCACCTAGAGTCTGATTCAGCTCTCTTGTTCTTTCTTCAACTTTTTTTTCAAGAGAAGTGTTTAGCTCTTCTACTTCCTCGTTTAATCGTACAAATTTATTTGCAAGAATCGTAGCAAGACTCAAAATAAATAAAATAAAAGCATACCCTGTAACTCTGGGCAATACTATAATTTGCCTAGTACTCAGCACGTCTAAAATAATAGATGCGAGCATGATAAGCATACCGAAAAAAATATAAATTGCATCTATGTCTTTTTTTATAATTTTCTTAATTAGATGGGCTATCGCAAAAGATAAACTGATTAGCCAAAGTGGCTGAACTAAATTGGAGTTCACCGTATTGTAAGTATTTGTATTTGAAATGAAAAGAAAAAACAGAAAAATACTAACTTGAACTGTATCGGTTAGCTTTACAACTATATTGTATGGATATTTAAAAAGAGTTCTTATGAAATGGTAAAAAATCGGAACGAGTAAGGGGAGAATCAAATATTCAATTTTTTTTAGGTGGAAAAATTCAAATCCAAGATCGTATTTGATTTGATTTCTTAAAAATTGATAGATCACTAAAAGAAGTGTAAACAAACCAAAAAATAAATTTTCGTATTCCTTTCTTCTTCTCATAAATAGAAAAAGAAAATATCCACCGGCAGTCAGATAGATCATCAAAAGAATCAATTTAAAATATTCGGTATGGTAGAAATCTTTTTCTATAAGAAAGGAAGGACCAATCGAGGTAAAATCTTGAGTAATCCCGACCTCTCCCGGAAAATACGAACCTACTTTAATTAGCAAAATATTTTCTTTGTCTTTTTTTAATAATCCTTCCGGGATTTTATAAATTCGGATTTTATCGTAGGCTTGAGGTTTGTCCGATTGGAAATCTCCGTTTTTTCCTATAAGGACTCCATTCAAGTAGGTCTCGTCTCTATCGGAAATAATTCCTGCACGAATTGCAATTTGTTCTGTCCATGCTTTTTGAATTTTAAATTTTTTTACAACCCACAAAATTGGAACGTTTTTGTCAGGCTCTTTTTTAGATTTATAAACACTTGGAACAGTATAGACTTCCCAGCTTTCATCAATTAAACCGGAATACTTTTTAGGGTCAATTTCTTTCGTTGAGGCAAACCAAAAAGAGTTTTTGGAAGAGTTTAAAAATTGGATCGAATTGACAGATTCCAATTCTTGAGTTTCGATTGGTTTTTCATGATTGTTTTCTTCTGAATGGGTGATTCCATGTGGAATAAAAATTAGAAAGAATATAAAATATAATACCCTTGCAATTTTGTAGTCTCTATTTTTTTGAAATAAAAAATGATGCTTGAGCTCAAATTTTTTAAAAAAAAGTGAAATGAAGTTTCTAAGTAGTTTACCCATTTTTCAAACTTAATTTTTCTGTAATTTTTTGAAAAGTATTCATTTTATTGAAATGAAAAATTTAGATAAATTTTTTTATAAGATAATTGACAAGTATTTTAAACTATTGAAAAATAGGTTTTATTTTTCTTAAATAGGGAGAAAATTTAATGAAAAAGTCAGTCAGTCAGTAGAATCCACTTTTTATTTTTAGTATTTTTAACTTTTCTAGTTTTTATCCATTGCTCACCAAAAAAGAAAAATAACTCTAGTTTTTTGGCTTTATTGGGTGGGGGAAGTCAGGTAAACACTAATTCACCTACCGGAGCCGGGGAGGCTGGAGGGACAAATCCGGGAACTGTAGCTACTCCTACATTTAGCCCATCTGCCGGGAATCAAACAAGCCTTTCTAATATAAGCCTTTCTACGACAACCTCAGAGGCAACAATTTATTATACCACAGACGGAAGTAATCCCAGTGCAAGTTCGAGCCAATACACAGGCGCTCTTGTAAATACCTGGAGTCTTGCAGGCAAGACTATCAAGGCAATTGCAACTAAAACAGGGATGACTGGTAGTGGTGTCTTATCTGGAATATTTAGCTACCCACCTTTAAAAACAGGTCAGACTGTAGTTTATTCAGTAGGCGATAACGGTACAAATCAGACCGGAATTTCTAGAAGTTATACAGACAATGGAGATGGAACCGTTACGGATAACGCAACCGGACTAATCTGGCAGAAGTGTAGTGTCGGTAAAACTGGATCAGACTGTAGTGGTGGTAGTGCAAGCACAATGAACTGGGATACTGCAATAAGTACTTGTAGCGGGCTAAGTTTTGCAGGTAAGACCTGGAGATTACCATCAATGCAAGAGTTAGAAACACTGCCTGATTATGGTAAATCATCTAGCCCTGTTATAGATACAGCATATTTTCCAAATACAGCTGCTAAAACGGGTATTGGAGTTCTACTACGTTTGCGCTTGATACAAGCAATGCGTGGTACGTCTACTACAGTGCTGGCGCTGCGGGCTCCAACGTTAAGACTAATAGCTATTCTGTCCGTTGTGTTTCTGGACCCTGACTTGGTGATTTATATGATTACTATGATTAGGGTGTTTATCGAGATAGGGGTGTGGCCGTCCGTAGGGGTTGAAGATTTTTAACCCCTACGATAAGTAGAACGATTGGTCTATTGTACAATGGATAAATACGGTAGATAACCCAATCGACCTTGGACTTGATTTATATGATTTATAGGATGTGCAGGATTGGGTTGTTCAATAATGGCAACGTGAACAACAACAAGACCAATAACAACTATGTTCGTTGTATGTCTGGAGCGTAGCTATGGTTTCCATATACCCGAATGTTTTTTTAAAGAAATTCTTGGAGTAACGATTACCGATGCTGAAATTTTGGAAGAGCTTCCGCAGGAGACAGTCTCTGTGAAGCGAACAGATTATCCAGTGCTTGTCAAAGACATCAAAGGCAAAGAAGAAATTTATCTCGTAGAATTCCAAACCGAATAGTCGGACGAAAAGATAGAAGATGATTGCGAAAGATTCTGATCTTGGATTTGTGTTTGAGATTACTGGACTCACCCTTGAAGACTTGCGTAGAGAAGGTATTGTGAAATAAGACAGGAATATGTCCTTAAGAATTTACAAGTCAAAGATAATTAGGGCTTCTATGGGACTTTTTAAAATTATATCATTTGTTCTAAGAATTTTTTTAGAACAATTGCATGGTTGGAAGTTTTATTTTTTGCACTATAGAGCAAGGTGACAGTTTGAGACTTTGCAAGATTTCGAATATGCTCTATTTCTTTAGATTTACTTTTCAGCTCTTTGGTGTAAAGTTTAGAAAATTCTTTAAACAACTCGTCCTTATGATTAAACCATTTTCTTAAATTTGGAGAGGGAGCAATTTCCTTTAACCATTCGTCTATTTTTGTGTTGTTTTTTGATAACCCTCTCGGCCAAAGCCGGTCAATCAGTATCCTGAAACCATCATTTTTTTCGGCGGGGGCGTAGACTCTTTTTATATGAATATTCATAGAAAGAATATATATTTGTATTTTATACTGTTTTTTTGTTATTAAACACAGAAAAAAATAGATTTTCAAGAAATTTTTTTGAAAATCTATCAAAAATACCTAATTTGTGGTATAGACAGATTTTGGGATTTATGAAACAATCTAAATTTGACGACTTAAATTGAGTAAGAAATGTTAAAGAAAAGAAAGCCAAACATTGGAATTGTAGAAGACGACGAAAATTATAAAAAGGAAATAGAATCGATTCTTGTAAAGAAGAACAATGTATTCTCATTTCATTCTGCCGAAGAGCTTTTGCAGTATCCTCATATTTCAAAATTAGATTTGATTTATGCAGATATTGGACTTCCTAGGATGAACGGGATTGAGTTGACCGGAATTATTATCGCAAAGTTTCCAAAAATGAAGATTGTAATACTTTCTGGGATGAACTCAGACGAATTGATTTTCAAATCCATTCGATTTGGCTCCCTTGGGTTTATTCATAAATCGGACTTAAAAGACATAAACGAAATCACCGAGCAAATTCTAAAAGGTGGAGCGATTATCTCTCCTTCGATTGCAGTTCGGGTTTTGCATAGCTTTAGAAAAGACAAAGAGACAGTCGAAATCGAGAACCTAACCGTGAGAGAGAAACAGGTCTTAGACCAAATTTTAAGTGGACTGTCCACGAAAGAATGTGCTGAGTTAATGAGTCTTTCAGAATTTACTCTCAGAACCCATATTCGAAATATATACAGCAAGCTACAGGTTAAAAACAGGGTCGAGTTGATGAGAAAAGCGTCTGAGTTGGGGATTTAGTCAAAAAAACTCGGTTCAAAATTTGTGTTAAAATTTTGATTGCTACCAAAGCCAAACTACTAAAAGAAGACGAGCAAAAAAAAATATTTCTTGAAGAACAATTAAGGTATAGAAAAGTTTAACCTGTAATTTAAAAGGAGTGGAATTTTGCGAAAGGCTATACCGGTCATAATTGCATTTTTCACTTTCTTGCCCTTGGATGCAGATGAAGTCAGAAATTTTGATGAGGGCTGGGAATACAACTGGAAACGATCCATTGCTATGACTTCCAGAAAAACATCCGGTAAATTACAGGATGATGAATGGAAGCCCTATTCACTAAAAGACCAAACTCCTGAAAGACAAAATCGCAATATTTTGTGGTTAAGGCATTACATTCCGAAAACAGATTGGGAAAAATCGGCGATCTACTTTCCTTTTATCGAATTTACCTATCAGGCGTTTATTCAGGAACGCCTCGTAGCTCAATTCGGCGATATTCATACAGACGATACTTGCAGTGTAGATACATGGATTCAACACCAAATACTTTCTATTCCAAAAAATTTAGAAGGAGAATATCTATATCTGAAAGTTTGTAGCCCGTATCCAAGCATCGGGCTTGTGCATATTCCGAAGATTGGAAAGTATGAGGATTTATATTACAACCATATCGTTTCTGAAATTCCTCTACTTCTTGTTTCAGTTTTTTTTATTACCTGCTCACTTATCTCTTTCTATTTTTTTACTCGGAGGGTATCACAAAAATTACTTCTCTATTTTTCTTTTATATGTCTTGCGTTATGTATTTTGTCTATCTACCATACAAGTTTTCGTTTAGAAATCGTAAACAATAGGCTGTTTTGGACTGAATTTTTTATACTGACTGCACTGATTTTCCCTTTTATCATGATTTTATTTATTGAAAATTTGATTGGTTATGGTTGGATGAAATCTCTACAATTCATGCGTTATGCGATATTGTTATTTTTTATAATTGCAGCTCCTCTTACTCTTCTTAGGTTTGATTTTAAGTACCAGCCTCAATTCGCATTTGCTTTTTTTGTTTTTCAATTATTGAACTTGTTTGTTGTTCTTCTGAATTGTGGCATCGAAATTAGAAAAGGAAATAAAGATATGTATGTTTTAGTCGGTGGCTTTATAGCTTTGCTTTTATCTTTAGTGCCTCAGGTTTTATATGAAATCGGAATTATGAAATATCAAAAGTTTTATTTTTCGGGTGGCTTTTTTGTTTTTACTCTTGGCTTAGGTTGGATTGCAGGCAATAAATATTCAAAAGTTTACGATGAATTGCAAGACTATTCTACAAACCTTGAAAAAAAGATACAAGAGCGAGCCTTGCAAATAGAGGAAGGAAATAAAATCGCTTTAGAAAGTACGATGAAAATAGCGAAATTAGAAAAAGAAAATGCAATTATTCAGGAGAGAGAAAAAATTTTTACAGATATGCACGATCATATTGGAGCCGCTCTTTCCGATCTTACATTTCAAATTCGCAATGTAAAAGAATCTTCTAAGTTGGATCATGTCCAAAACGAGAATCTTCAGTCTGCTTTGGAAAAAGTTGTTCAAAAGTTCCGAAGTCATCTTCATGCTATAGAGGATATGAAAGTTTTGGAGTCTGACTTTATTAATGGACTCAGGTTAATAGTACTGCGACGTTATGAGTTTTCAAAACGAAAATTTCATTTTTTTTCCGATGCAAGCACTGTAGAATTCTTTATAAAACATTCTTCCCCAAGCCAAAAAGAAGCTCTTTTGGCAATTGTGTCTGAAATATGCACCAACGATTTAAAATACGGAAAAAATAATTCTGAGATACGTTTTCTAAAAAATAAAAAAAATATTGAAATCTACTTTTTTTCTGAAACAAACCACGACACAGAAATACATTTAACCGGAATGGGTGAGAAAACCATACAAAACCGAGTTTTAGAATTGAATGGCACCATAAAAACTAAAACTGAAAACCACCATTTCTTTTTAGAAATCAGACTCCCGATGTATATATGACAAAACTGTTCAGTCCTTGCGTTGCAAGAGGTGGACATCGATAGTCAATGGCAGTTTCCTTGGGTATCTGAAAGTATATATTTCCAAGAAAGACTTTTTGCAGGTGTATCATATATAAAGATAAGTTTTTTTGTTTAAGGAGTGAGTCTAACGTCTTATAATTGTCTGGACGAAACAAGGATCATTTATTTGTTAATGCTTCTATTCCACTCCAATCCATAGGGACACCATGCTCTTGAAAATAAGCAATTCTATTCAAATATATTTTTGCTGTGTAATCGTCAGGATTTTCTTTTAGTACTTCTTTGAATTTTTCTTCAGACTGGTCAAGTTCTTTAGAAATATAAAAATGAATTCCTTTTTCAAATTGAGCCTTTGTATTTACTTTTTTAAGTGCTATACTTTCTTGGTTTCCGTCGATGATTTCTATAATAGACACGTCATCGCTTTTCCCTTTTACTTTTACTCGGTCGATGATTCTATAATTGTATAAAGAAGGATCATCCAATTTAAAAAGAGTTTGCTCAGAAATTAAAATCGGGCAGTCATACAGTTTGGTCAATCCTTCTATTCTTGAAGCCAAATTCACTGCATCCGATATTACTGTATTCTCCATCCTGTTCTCAGTGCCGATTGTCCCCAGCATTAATTTCCCGGTATTGATACCAATCCCAATTTTTATTGGATCCAAGCCTTGATCGATTCTATTCTGGTTGTATAAAGAAAGTTTTTTTATAGATTCTATTGCTGCATTAATTGCATCCCCAGGATGTCTATGGAACAAAGCCATGACTCCATCTCCCAAGTACTTATCAACATAGCCGTGGTGTTCAGAAAAAATAGGTTCAATATTTTTTAAAAAATCGTTTAAGAAATGAAAATTTTCATAGGGAGTCATCTTTTCTGATATAGAAGTGAAAGATCTTATATCTGCAAAAAGTATTGTCATCTCTATTTCAATACTGTCACCGAGTTTTACTTTTGTAATATCGTCCAATCCTAAATATTCTAAGAATTTAAAGGGTACGAATTTTTTGAAAACATGGCTGAGGTTGGCTACTTTTTCTGATTCAATTAGTTTTTCTTGCAGGGCATTTTCTTTTTCTTTTTTCATTATATTGATGCGGTCTGCAAGTGCCAAAGAAAGTAAAACAACTTCCAAGACAGTTCCGATTTCAACGGAATGGTAGGTAAAAAAAGACGAAGAAATTAAATTCATGGAATCTAAAGAAATTAATATCAGGCTAATCAGTAGTGGAATCCAAGCTAATAGAAAAAATCTTGCTTGTTTGAGTCCTTTGCGATAGGAATTGATTCCTGCGATAAAAAATAAAATTGGGATACTAATTAATAGAAGCATGGATAGCCTGATAGATACTGCATACCCTGAAAAAATTGCTGTGCCCAAACTCAAGATGATTGTACTAATCGTAAGTAAAACTATTTTATGAGTATAAGGAGTATAAGTTTTTGTTTCTAAAAAATTTGCACAAAACATGACACCGAAAAAAAAGTCGATATTTAATAAAATTGGCAAACTAATGTTGACAAGCGATGGAGAGTCTTGGATAAAAAAAGATAAAAAACCGTGCAAGGTTAGTTGAGCTGAAATTGCTGAAATGATATAGAGTACATAGAATAAATAATTTTTATCTCGAACCGAAATATATACGAAAAGGTTGTACAATACCATAATTACAAGAAGGCCAAAATAAAACCCCCAAGTAAGCATTTCATTAATCGAATTGTTAAAAAAGACAGTTTCAGACAAAATGGAAATCGGAAACTTCATGGGACCATCATTTTGAAACCGTATTAGAACATCATTGGATGAAAATTTACTTGTATCAAAAATAAATGTTCTATATTTGAGTTTTCTATCTTTAAAGCTTCTTAAATCTCCGGTACTTTCGTATAGAGAGGGGCTTTTGCCATTCAAAGTAAATAAATCTATTTTATCGATTAATGGATATTCTATCTCTAAAAATCTTTTGTCCTTACTTATATTTTCCGGGAGTTGAATTCGAACCCAATAAATCGATTTAGTATATCCGAAATTGGGTGACTTACTTTTGCTCTGTATCCATTTCTCGCTTGGTAATGCCAAAATTCGATCGATTTGCATCGACTCGGTTTTATCTTCAAAATATCTTAGATCTAATTCTAAAAAGGATTTATTTTCAGTGTTTGTTGAAATCGTATTTTTGATTTCTACCGAAAAAAGAAAATTAGGAATGAAAAATATTAGGAAAATACCCACTAATTTCAGATAATTTTGAGGGAAATCCATTTAAATGCACCTTAAAATTTAGGTAACCTATGTCAAAAGTTTAATATTTCATTGCTAAAAAATTGTCAGTGTTGTATTTTGGGAATCTGTGAGTTAAATAGAGGTTCTATGAATTATAATACAGACTATCAAATGGTGCTAGGGCTTGTTCTTGCGTGCATGATTTTTGGAGTAGCTTTGGAGCTTAGGGTGATTGCATTCAAATCGGTTTTGCAAAGACCGATTTCTGTACTTTCGGGTATGGTTGGTCAAGTTCTATTACTTCCTTGGATTACTTTAGCCGCTACTTTAGTTTTGGATCTTCCTGCCGGCGTAGAGCTTGGGATGCTACTTGTGGCCGCAAGTCCCGGGGGAAATTTATCGAATATCGTCACTCACTTGGCAAAGGGAAATACTGCGCTTTCAGTCAGTATGACTGCAGTGTCGAGCGTGATGAGCGTGTTTACTCTTCCATTAAATTTTGCCTTGACTGCAAATTTGAATCCGGTTACGAAGGCGCTTATATCCACGGAGCTTCAAGTAAATGGGTTGGATATTATAAAAAGTCTTATTGTTTTACTCGTTGTGCCATTGACACTCGGAATGCTCATTGGTAATCTTGCAGTGGGATTTTCTCATAAGATAACGCCTCTATTTAAAAAATTTTCATCCTTAGCGTTTCTTGGATTTCTTATTGTTGCGGTTTGGAGCAATTGGAAAATGTTTTCAGACAATCTTGGATTTATTCTAATTGTAGTTATATTTCATAATTTTATAGCACTTGCAATAGGAAATGTAATTGCAAGGGTATTCAGGCAAAACGAAAGCAATAGGCGTGCGATTACAATTGAGGTAGGTATGCAAAATTCTGGTTTAGCTCTTGGACTTATACTTACCCAATTCAAGGCAGAGCCGAATATGGCTTTAGTAGCTGCGTTTTGGGGGATTTGGCATATTGTGTCTGGGCTTATACTTGTTGCCTACTGGAGAAATCTACCGTCGAACGAGGAGAGTCTTACTTGAAAGTTTTTATCACAGGAGGATCCGGATATATTGGGAGTAATTTAGTTCGCTCTTTAGCAAAAAAGTATCCTAATTGGGATATACTTTCTTCAGATATAAAACCTACGGATGAGTTTAAAAATTTAAAAAAAGTAAAACTAAGAATACTCGATATTAGCAATAGAATCGAAACAATTAACGAAATCAAAAAAATGAAACCGGATTCGATAGTTCATCTCGCATCCATTATCAATCCTCCCCCGGGTATGAGTGAAGAAACTCAAAGAAAAATTGATGTAGAAGGTACAAGAAATGTATTAGATGGTGCCTTACTTGCAAAGACTCGTCAAATTATTATTACGAGTTCTGGTGCGGCCTACGGGTATTATAAAGACAACCCTGAATGGATTAAAGAGACCGATTTGATTCGAGGGCACGACCATTTTGCATATTCAAAGCACAAAAAAGAGGTAGAGGAAATGCTCAGCCTCTATAGAAAATTGCACCCAAAACTAACCCAATTGGTTTTGAGGCCTGGTACAGTTCTTGGGCCTACTGTAAATAATTTGATTACAGATTTATTTAATAAGAAAAGTATTCTTGGAATCAGTGGGAGTAAGAGCCCTTTTGTATTTATATGGGATAAGGATTTAGTAAATATAATTTTATTGGGGATAGAGAAAAAGAAAACTGGGGTATTTAACCTTGCGGGAGACGGGGCTTTGTCGATGCCTGAAATTGCAAAGATTTTGGGTAAGCCGTATAAACCAAAACCTGCGTGGTTGTTAAAATTAGTTCTTGGAATACTAAAACCTTTGAAGTTATCCCAATATGGGCCAGAGCAATTGGATTTTTTGAGATACAGGCCGGTTTTGGACAACACCTCCCTAAAAAAAGATTTTGGCTACAAACCAAAATATACGTCTAAGCAAGCTTTTTATGAATTTTTAAAATCAAAAGGAGTCGATTACAATGAAATATAGAAATAGCATGGCAGTCCTTTTTATAATTTGTTTTTCGTTATTAGAATTAAGTGCATTCAGTATAAATGTGACAGATCGGTCTGGAAGACCTTTAGAGCTTGCTATGGTCACGGTAAAATTGGATAGACCCCACCTTGCTTCGAGAGACGACAAAGGTTACCCTTACCCTGAAAAGGAAGAATTGATTTCACCAGAGGTAACTTCTTTTACGGATAAAAATGGAAACTTAAATATTTCCTATCCCTATCCGGACAAGATTTTGATTCGAGTGAGAAAAATCGGGTACTACGACGAAAATTTTCAAGGAATGTCGTCTAACGTATCTATCCAGACGAAAATGGAGAAAATCACTAAACCAAACGATTTAGTCGCACAGTTTCCTTCCAACAATTGGGTGGCAGCCCTTGACTGGGGAGAAGAAAAAGAATACAGAAAAGTGTATATGGAACAGTGCGGTTTTTGTCACCAACAGGGAAGTTATTTTATGCGTCGTCCTTATACAGAAAAAGATTGGGAAACTATAATGCACAGGATGATTGGTTATGGTTCTAGACCTTCCAGTAAAGTGCAAAAAAGACTACCTAAGATTCTTTCTAAAGCCTATAAGGATTTATTGGATCACCCAGAAAGAGTTACCGAGCCAAGGAAGTGGGGAAGTGAGTTGTATACCACTTCAATTAGAGAGTGGCCGATTGGAGATAGTTTTTCGCAGATGCACGATCTTTTATACCATTCTAACGGGAAGGTATATGTAGGGGACAATTTGCAAGACAGGATATGGGAAATAGACCCTCGCACAGGTAAGACTATGGTGTTTAAAGTTCCCCATATTGATGACGATGGACTTGGAGGGTTACTTTCTGGAAGGTTAAAAACTTTTCCGAAATACGAAACTTTTGTAGGGATTCATTCACTTGCAGAATCTTCTAAGGACGGTCATATTTTTCTCACCCCCTCTCTTCAAAAAAGATTGATCGAATTTGATCCTGTTACAAGAAAATTTACAGACCACAATTTTGAAAATGGTTTATACCCCCACACGATTCGAATTGATAAAGAAGACAGGGTTTGGTTTACTCTTGCTCTATCAAATCAAATCGGCATGTTCGATAGAAAGACCAAAACGTATAGAATGTATGATTTGCCTTCCAGAAGCGCCAAAGAATCTTTTAGCCTTTTTGTAAGCGGGGTTATACTTCGCCTAATGAACTGGGGATTTCCAATGCACTATCTTCCTGTGGACGATAGGGTGTCTGGGATGCCTCTACCTTATGGGATAGATGTTTCGCCTAACGGCATGATTTGGTTTGCAAGACTCCACGCAGATTCTATTGGTATGATAGACCCTAAAACAAATAAGGTGGAAATTATTGACACACCATTTCAGAGTCCAAGAAGACTTAGGGCAGACTCTGAAAATAATTTATGGATAGCGGCTTTTTCTGAAGCAAAAGTAGTGAAATACACACCGAGTGATAAAAAGTTTAGAGATTTTCCGATGCCGACTGCAGTAGATGGGATTGAAACTCCTTATTCTTTAAACGTAGATAGGCCTAGAAATTTAGTTTGGGTTACTGGAACCTCCTCTGATAATTTGCTTACTCTGGATATCAAAACTGAAAAATGGAAGGTGTACCCTCTTCCAAGAAGAGTTTCGTTTACAAGAGACGTTGAATTTTCTCCACAAGGAATAGCATATACATGCAATGGAGCTTTTCCGAGTTGGCATATAGAAGACACAAGACCCACTCTGATTGAAGTGAATACAAAGAAATGACAAAGCCTGAATCTGAGAATAGATTTGATTTATCTAGGTTTTTATTTGCGTCGTTTACGGGATTTTTAGGAGGACATCTCACAAATTACAGCGTAATTTTGTTTAGTCAAGATGTTTGGAATTCAGACGCTTTTGCAGGAATTGGCTTTGGGCTTTGCTTTGGAACTCCATTAATTTTGGGTTGGTTTGGTGGGGCTTGGTGTGACTCTCACAGCCCTCAAAAAATCGCGCAGATCGCTCATAGTTTTTTTTTAATTTCTATTCTGTTTTTAAATCTAACTATTATTATGCCCGAAGATTGGAATAAAATTATTTTCTTGACGGGCGCATTATTTGCCGGGATCGGTTGGTCTATCTTAGCACCTGCAAGAATGGCTTTACTCGGTCGTCTTGCAGGAAACAAACAGGCAAAATTTGCCGTAATATTTAATATTTTAGTAATGCTAGGGTTTGGTCTTGCCCCTCCACTTTTATCTTTGTGTAAAAAAATTGATGGGTGGAATACTGTGCACTATTTTGGTGCAGGACTTTTTGTTTTATCTATACTCTCTCTAATTGGATTGAAGACCCCGGGCTTTGGGCGTGAGTCTTCAGCAATAGATAGGATCCAAAAAGGAATAGGGTATGTAAAAGCTAGCCCAATTTTAAAAGAAGCTATTCTATTTGCAATTATAGTGTACTTGTCTATGGGCCCAGTGCAAGTTATGCTTCCAAGGTTTGCAACAAATATACTTTCTCTTTCTGAAATTTCCAGAGGTCTTTTTTTAGGAGCAATAGCATTGGCTCTACTTTTAGGAGGAGGTGTTTCACTTGGTCTTGCCAAGAAATTTGGATTCGGAAAAATGATTGCGCTTTCGGGGTTGACAAGTGGGGTTTCGATTTGTTTACTCGGGGTTAGTACAAGTATTGAAGTTTCTCTTGTACTTTTACTTTTTAGCGGGATGGGAGCCGGGATTTCAATTAGTTTAATAGTTGCATTACTGCAAACAGAAAGTAAGCCGGAGTTTAGAGGAAGGCTTTTGAGTTTATACACTATCACGAGCCAAGTCGTCCCTGCATTCTCCGGATTAATGTCTGGATTTATTTTAACAGTGTTTACTGTTGACAAGGCAGTGATTGGAGTCGGTGCATTTCTTGCATTTTTTCTTTTTGTAGGGATTCTTCGTTTGAAGACCTTGAGGACTTACAAGCCCGCAGCTTAGACTGTAATTTTGTATTTACAAAAATTAAAAAGAGAGAGTTGAAAATAAATTTATCTCATATAAAAATATTTTTCTTTTTTTGTGTTTTATTCATTTTTCGTAAAATAAGCAATTTTCTCTGTTTAAAATACAAGAAATACAATTGAAGATTGGCTTATTTCTAAAATAATGACAGTGAAAATAAAATTCGATAGTTTTATTATAATAAAATAAAATATACAAGGTCTGTCTATGTCGTGGTGGAAAGAAGCAGTAATTTATCAAATTTATCCAAGGAGTTTTTATGATTCTAATGGAGATGGGGTAGGGGATTTACAGGGTGTAATCCAAAAATTAGACTATTTGAACGGGAAAGAAGACTCTCTTGGAATTGATGCAATTTGGTTTTCGCCTATTTATCCTTCTCCAATGTTTGACTTTGGTTATGATATATCCGATTACGAAAATATAGACCCAGTTTTTGGAGATTTAAAAACTTTTAAACTTTTGCTAAAAGAAGCCCACAAAAGAAAAATAAAAATCATTATGGATTTAGTGATAAACCATACTTCTCATCTTCATCCTTGGTTTATAGAATCAAGGTCATCGAGAAATAATAAAAAAAGAGATTGGTATATCTGGAAAGATCCTGTCAAGGGAAAAGAGCCTAACAAATGGTTGGCTTCCTTTGGTGGAAAGGCTTGGGAGTTTGACGAGAAAACAGGACAGTACTACTACCACCATTTTTTGAAAGAGCAGCCCGATCTAAATTGGAGAAATCCAGAGGTAAAAAAAGCCATTTTTAAAATGATTAGATATTGGCTCGATATGGGAGTGGACGGGTTTCGTTTAGATGTGGTGAATTATTATATTAAGGATTCTGAACTAAGAAACAATCCGGTAAATATTTTCAAAGGACCAAGACCCTACGATTGGCAGTACCATATTTACGATAGAAATAGACCCGAAAATTTTAAAATCGTCCAAGAATTTAGGACGCTACTCGATTCTTACAAAGATAAAATGAGCGTGGGTGAGGTTTTTTATGAGCCTCCGGGTAATCCTGAATTATCTGCCTCATACTGTGGGGAAAATAATGATGGATTACACTTAGCGTTTAATTTTGCATTTATGTACTGCAAGTGGAATCCAAACGATTTTCTTCAGGCGATTCTCGAATGGGAGAAAGCTCTTAAAAATACTATTTGGCCGAATTACACTTTAAGTAACCACGATCAGCCGAGGCATTTTTACAGATACTTCAAGAAAGGAGAATCTACCCAGAGAGCTAAAATCATTGCTGCAATGCTCTTGACTCTTAGAGGGACTCCCTTTCTTTATTATGGTGAAGAAATCGGAATGACCTGTGAAAGAGTCCCAAGAAAAAAAATCCAAGACCCTATCGGGAAAAAATACTGGCCATTTCATCCGGGTAGAGACGGTACAAGACTTCCAATGTGTTGGGATTCTTCAGACAAGGCAGGGTTTACATCAGGAGAGCCTTGGCTACCCTTAGTTTGGAATCACAAAGAAGTCAACTTGGAAAATCAGATAAACGACACGGATAGCTTATTTTCTTTTTATAAAAAATTAATTCGAGTAAGAAAAAAATCTAAGGCTTTAACAAAGGGAAGCTTTGAGCCTTTAGATAAAAAAGCAGATAACCTTCTTAGTTATATTCGTACATTCGGGAAAGAGAAAATTCTTGTTGTTCTGAATTTTAAAAATACTACAGTAAGATTTTTATTAGAAAACAAACCGATTTCAGTGGACAATTGCGAGATTCTAATTTCAACCCATAGAAAAGAAGGTACTTATGTGAATCCTGCCTTTTTGGATATTTTTCCTTATGAGGCGAGTATAATCAGGTTAGAATAATTGCCATGTCTGAAATAGAGTTAGTAAAAGAATTTTCGTTTGAAGCTGCGCACTTTTTACCCGAAGTTCCCGATGGGCACAAATGCAAAAGAATGCACGGGCATAGTTTTTATTTTAAGCTCCACTTGAAAGGTGAAGTAGATCCAGTTCAAGGTTGGCTCATGGATTTTGGTGAAATAAAAAAAGTTGTGAAACCTATTATAGAGAATTATTTAGACCACTATGTTTTAAACGACATAGAGAATTTAAAAAACCCTACAAGTGAAAATATTGCTATCTGGATATGGAATAAGTTAAAGCCTTCTTTGCCAAATTTGAGTAAAATCACCTTGAAAGAAACTTGTACCAGTGCTTGTGTGTATGAAGGAAAATAAAAAAGATGGTGCACTGGTTTTGTTTTCTGGTGGGTTAGACTCTACCACCTGTCTTTATCTTGCTTTACAAGAAAATAAAAAAGTGTATGCCTTATCTTTTGATTATTCTCAAAGGCATAACGTAGAGCTAAAATGCGCCAAAAAAATTGTAAAATCTTTAAATACTCCTCATATAATAACAAAAATAGACAGAAATATTTTTAAAGGCTCGTCTTTAGTCGAAAAAAAAATACTAATTTCAAAAGATAGCATTTCAAAAAAATCTATTCCCAATACTTATGTGCCCGGAAGAAACTTACTATTTTTATCCTTTGCCTCCTCTGTAGCAGAAAGTAATGGTCTAAATCGAATCTATATAGGCGTGAACGCTCTGGACTACTCTGGATATCCGGATTGCAGACCTGAATTTATCAAGTCTTTTCAAAAAACAGTTCAATTGGGGACTAAGGCCGGAGTCCAAGGAAAGTCTATAAAAATAATAACCCCTTTACTGAAGATGAAAAAGAAAGAAATCGTTTTACTCGCAAAGAAACTGCAAGTTCCTTTTTCTTGGACTCATTCTTGTTATGATCCAAAGTTAGACAAACCTTGTGGTCATTGTGAATCCTGCCTTCTTAGAAAGAAAGGATTTGAAGAAGCTGGGATAGTTGATAAATAATATATTTTTTATTTATACCCTAAACCTAAAAAAATTATATTATCCTTTTAATATTTGAAGATTACGGATTCCGTGTTTGAAGAATTCTTCAGAATATCTTTCGTAGAAAGGTTGCTCTTTTTCAATTTTTTCTTCTAAACTCATGGCCTGTACATTTTTCTCGCCATATTGAAGAATGAAGTCTCTCCTTGATAATTTAAAAACTAACTCTTCCCAAAAAATTGCATCGTCGTAGTCTTCAATCGCCTGAAGCACTCCGGTTTCTTCTTCAAATAGATTTGTTTGGAAGTATTTGCCTAAAACCTCATCGTATTGAACGTATTCATCTCCTAATTGAGCGTCTTTTGAAAAGGATAGCAAATACTGCTCCAATTCTTCGTAATCTAAAAATTCGTTTGCTTCAATGAAACTATCATCGTCTATTTCTTCATCAAATTCGACAGTGTCGCATACAAAAATACCGAGATAAAAAATTGCTAAAAGATTCAGATACTGTTCATTTGAAAATTCAATATTTACGGACATAATCACTCCAAAAATTTTGTCATAGGCTGCCTAATAGATAGAAAAGAATGCATTTAAGCCAAGCCCTTGAAAAAACTATTTTTCTATCTTAAATTACATAAGAAAATCAGCTAAAAAAAAACAAACAATTTTAAAGTTGATAAAAATAAATATAAAATTAAAAATTTTTTGATTTACTAAAAATTAAATATGTAAAAAACGATAATATATAGTAAATAAAAAAATGATAAAATCAAAGTATCAAACAATATTTTTTATTTTTTTCATTGCTTTTGGATTTATTTTTTCTCCTATTTTCTCTGAAAAAAAGAAAAACTACAAAACTAATCATTCTATTAAGTTAGAAGAAATTCATCGAGTAGAAAAAGATTTTGAATTTGTATTGACATCTAGGAAATTTTTCCCGGGAGAATTGGTCTGCCTTACAATTTCTTCAAAATCAAAAAAAATGAAAGAGAAAGATTTTCAGATTTTTTGGAAAGGTGAAGAATATCCGCTTTACAATCTACAAGGGAAGTGGTTGTCTTTTCTCCCTATCTCTCCTGAAGAAAAACCGGGGTATATCTTGCTGGAAGTTAAGCATGGCACTTGGTATACGGGCAAAATAAAAAAGAAATACGAGGTTGAAATTCACAAGTCTCAATTCATTGTGCAAGAAAGGCAAAGCATCACTCTTCCTCAAAAATACGTGTCAAAAACTTTACCAAAAGATATTTTAGAATTCATTAAAGAATGCGAAAAGAAAAAGTTAATTGCCTTTCAATCTGATTCAAAAATTATGCTGGAAGATGATTTTGTATTTCCTTTGAGAGAGAAAAAAATTTCCAGTCCTTTCTATATTCAAAGAAATTATAATAAAAAGAAAGGTCGTCCTCATGGAGGAGTGGACTTTAGAGGAAAGACTGGAAATCCAATTTTTGCTATTCAAAGTGGTAAGGTCGTGCTCTCTCGTCCAATGTACTTTGAGGGAGTCTTTACTGTGATTGATCATGGAGCAAAGATTTTTTCATTCTATATGCATCAATCTGAAACACTTGTAAAAGAGGGAGATTTTGTTAAAAAAGGATCTCTTATAGGAAGAGTAGGCTCTACAGGTATGTCAACCGGACCTCATCTTCATCTCGGTATGAAAGTAAGAGGAACACTGATAGACCCTTTATCTGCGATTGCTTTAAAATTAAAAGCTCTTACGATATAAAGCTTGCTTGAAAATTAGAGCAATATTTCTAATTCTCCATTGATATCCGGACTTTCTCCTCGAAAACTAATGAATTCATTTGAAAAAGGAAATTCAATTCTACTGATAGTTTTACCGTTTATTACTCCGATACGAAATAAATTTGGATCCATATTTTCTGATTTTAATAGCAAAAGATTCAGGACAAGCCCTAAACCTTCTCCTTCGGTCTGGTCAGAATGTTTTTTATAGTAATCCACAATATCGTTGTATTTATCTCCTTCCAATAATTTCTTGCGAATTCTTTTTTCTTCGAAACTGAGTAACGGAACGTCATTTACCACATCAACTCTAAGCCCGTTTTCATTATAGTGAAAATTTGCTTGTACTTTGATATTCTGTTCTTTGGCTTTTTGTCCGTATTCTTTTATCCAATCGTCTGAAGTTCTTTTCTTGATTACACCCATACCGAATTTATAATCCCCGGCATCTGTAATGTCGAGAAAGTTCTCTTCAAAAAAAATCTTTTTGATATTGGCTTTTATGCCATTGATAATCATTTCCTTTACTGCTGTATAAATTGTATTTTGAAGGTTTGATCTTTGGTGCTTTATGGTAATTGCAAAAATAATATTTTCTATGTGATTTTCGATTTTTGGTGTTAGGTAATACAATAAGATTGAAAGATTGTCGGTTGAGTTTACTTGTTTTGTTATCTCTTCACTTGTTTCCATTGTGCTTTTATTTTCGGAAAAATCAATCTTTGAAATGAGTTTCTTTTTATACTCATATATTTTTTATATCTGATGGTATATCTTGGGCAGATGGTATTTTTTTACTTTTCTTTTTCCTTGGTTTTTTTGTCTTTTTTTATTTACTTTCTCTGTTTATGTCGTATCAGTCTGTTGTA
>JABTUZ010000002.1:0-215000 GCA_015075105.1 Leptospiraceae bacterium
ATAGAAATCTTTCAATAAGACAAATTTACAGCAGAATTCTATTAGCTTACACACTATTCATAACTTTTAGGTCTAAATTTACTTTCAATAAATTCTCTAAACCTATCAATATATCCAAAGACTGCAGGAACTACGACTAATGTAACCAATGTAGATATAACAAGCCCTCCTATGATTGCCACTCCCATTGCAGTTCTTGCTTTCGAGGCTTCGCTCATACCAATTGCAATTGGAACAGTACCTGCAATCATGGCAAGGCTTGTCATAAGAATAGGACGCAATCGAACTCGACCTGCTTCAAGAATTGCTTTATTTCTATCGTGGCCATCTCTGATCCCCTGCAAAGCATGGTCAACGAGTAGGATAGAGTTTTTTGTAACTAGTCCCATTAAAAGGATAACCCCAATCATACTAAAAATATTTAACATTTCTCCGGTCATCGCAAGAGCAAGAAATGCTCCAGAAATTGCGGGTGGAATAGCGAGTAAAATAGTAAAAGGCGTTATGAAAGATTCATAGAGACTTGCAAGAACTAAATAAATAAAAAGTAAAGCCATACCGAACGCAAGAATTATATTTTGCATTAACTCTTTAAGATCTTCTGATTGACCTACAAAAGCGTACCTTACTCCGGGAGGGAGAGGAATTTCTTTTTCTAACATATTTTTCGTAAGCTCAGTTGCAGTGGCGATAGCTCCTTTGGGCGTGAGATTCGCAGTGATTGGAATAATTCTGGATCGATCCTGACGAATAATTCTAGAAGGACCTAATTTTTCTACACCTGTACTGATTGCTGATATTGGAATAAGCCTATAAGGCGTCATTACGTTAGGAACCTTGGCTTCTTTATATGTTGATTTTAAATTCCTTTGTGATGGTTTTAATCTCATTCTTATATCGTATTCCAACTCTTTAAAGTGTAGTTTCCCTACAACCTCTCCCGCAATATGGTATCGAAGTTCAGCTCCTGCTATACCTGGAGTGACACCTACCATCTGCATTTTTTCAGGATTTAACTGGATCTGGTATTCTGGTTTTCCTGCTTGAAAAGAAGTCCCTATATCTGTGAGTTCAGGATTTCCTTTCAACTTCTCCATTACTTTTTCTGAATACTTTTGGAGAACTTCTAAATCGTCTCCTATTAGGTTTAAGTTGAATGGAAACTGGACTCCACCTACAGCACTAAAGTCATTCACTTTTGGCTTTGCATAAATAAACTCTTTTAGCAAGTCTCTGATATATTCTTTTACTTGTGCAGTATTCCTTGTTCTTTCTTTGCGAGGTACTAAAGTTATTGTAGAAACTGACACGTTAGGCTCACCATCTTGGTTTCCGACTAACGTACCGATGAGATGAACTTCAGGGATTTGTTTTAACTTATCTTCAACTTTTCTAACAACTTCTTCCATCCCTTTAAGAGATGTCCCTGGTGGCATCTCAAGAGCAACCATGAATTCTCCCTGATCATTTGGAGGCATAAAAGTCTTTTTTACGAGACTTAAAGAAAAAATACTTCCAACGAAAACTAAAAAAGCCCCTATTAAAATAATAAAAGGTCTATTCAACCCAAACTTCATTATATACACATATAGATTTTCTAAACCAGTTTGGAATTTATCAAAAGATCGAATTACAAAATTCTTCTTGTGAGAAACAGTTCCTGCAAAATATGCACTAAGCATAGGAGCTACTGTCAATGCGTCAAATAAACTGATAATCATTGCGAATACTACAGTCAAACCAAACTGCTTAAAAAATTGTCCGATGATACCGCTTAAAAAACCAACCGGTAAAAATACTGCAATTACAGTTGCAGTAGTTGCAATAACTGCAAGTGCAACTTCTTTTGTACCGATTTCAGAGGCTTTGAATGCAGGGATACCCTCTTCCAACTTTCTAAAAATATTTTCTCGAACCACAATAGCATCATCAACTAAGAGACCCACCGTTAAGGACAATGCCAGAAGTGTCATTACATTTATCGTGAATCCCATTATCAGCATCAGTACAAACGCACCAAGTAAACTATTCGGAAGTGCAAGCCCTGTAATGATTGTAGAGCGGACGTTTCCTAAAAATAAATAAACTACAACTACTGCCAATAAAATTCCTATGATAATAGCTTCACTAACGTCTTCAATATTAAACCTAATCCATTTTGACCCATCGTAGATGAGAGTTAGATTTGGTTTTCCTTTGTCATTTTTGACTTCTTCATTGATTGCATGAATTTTATCCATGACCGCATTTGCAACTGCAACAGTATTGGCTCCGGATTGCTTATACACTTCTAAAAATATTGCAGGTCTTGAAACTCTGGTAATCTTTTCTTTTTCCTTTTTCTTAGAATAAAATTTATCGAAGAAACCAACCTTTTCTTTTTTCGTTTCGATTGGTGCATAAATTGAACCGATTGATTTTTGATCTTCTGTTCCGTCTTTCACCTGACCGATCGCCTTTAGAATAATAGAATTTCCAAGCTCGCCACCAAAAAAAATAATTGCATTTTCGATTTCTTTTAATGTTTCAAATCTACCTATTGTTCTAAAAGCTGTTTCTTTCGAGCCAGCCTCGTATTTACCGACAGGAACATTACTTCCTGCGGTTTTGAACTGATTCGCTATTGCTAATGCAGATATTTGTGCAGCGTTCATCTTTTCTCGATCTAATTCAATTTGAATTTCTCTTCTGACACCACCTGTAATTTTAATCGCACCGACATTACTAATTCTTTCTAACTGTGGTTTGATTACTTCTTTTGCAAGATCATATATTTCAGCATCTGATAAATCGGCAATAAGACCATAACGAACAATGGGTTGATCTGCCGGGTCAAATCTAATGATCACAGGCTCTTCAATTCCATCCGGAAGATTTCTTCTGACTTTGGCAGTTTTGTCTCTGACTTGTTGCTCTGCATATTTTATGTCTGTCGATAAATTAAATTCAGCAATAACAAGAGAAAGACTTTCCTGATTTCTGGAAGTGAGTCGTTTAAGTCCGGATATAGAACTCAACTCTTCTTCGAGTGGCTTAGAAATTAGATTCTCAATTTCCTCTGGTCCTGCTCCAGGGTAAATCGTACTTACGGTTACTACTGGAATGTTTATATCAGGAAAAAGATCTACACCTAGTCGGTTGAGAGACACCCAACCTGTAATAAGCATTAAAATAACTAAACTTGTAATAAAGATTGGGTGTTTGATAGAAAATCCGGCGATATTCATGAATTTTTCCTTTGTTCAACACCAAAATTTAACCTACGAATCCAAAGTCAATTCCATTAAATAACCGGTTAGTTAATAAGGTGCTGTAATTTTACATTTGGTCTTAGTTCGAGTTGTTTGGATTTATGAAGCTGTCTAAGTACAGTTAGGTCCGGATAGTTCTTCGGCACAATTTGATTTTTTGCTTGTTTCACTTTTTTATGTAGCTCTTTTGCTTCTTTCAGTTTTTCGCCACTTCTTATGTCGTATCAGCCTATTGTATCGGATAGTTTTTCTCTTGGAGAGGTAAACTCCTACCGCAATAGAACTGACCTTAGGTGGAACTCCAAAGTCATAGAACTTGGCAGGGATGAGTATGTCCCATCCGGCAATGTCAAGTAACAAAAGAAGAGTAAAAAGAGCCGTTCTTGAAATGCCAAGCCATTGAGCAAATTCTCCCAATTCAATCCAATCTGCATTCTCAGGACGAAAGTTCTTCTTTTGCAAATTTTGCCCTTCTTCCTGATACACCGTCTTAACACAATCCAACTTCTCAAAAGTCTTCCACAGCAAAACATTCCTGTATCTCTCCAACAATTCATGCAAGTAATCCTCTCTCGAAATAGTTTCAGTCCTCGAGGTAAACTCATCCATATACTTCTCTGGAATAAGCAGACTCGATTGGGTTCGCTCAAATTTTTCTGGGTTCATAGTATTCTCCTAATATAAAAGTTTTCATTCCTCTATCCCTGCCCTTGATATAAGGTAAAATAATATCACGATAGAAATAAAATTTTTGCAATTTTAGAAAAATTTTTTTAGTTTTTACACAAAAAGTCCCAAATCTGCACTAAATGCGTAATCTCTTGAAAACACCCAAAAAAGGTGGAGTTCCCACATTTTTGCGTGAAAGGTGAACAATTGGTATAAAGCATGCACTTTTCAGAAAAAAATGGAGTTCCCGCATTTTTGCACGAAAAGTGCAAATTTACACTAAAAGTGTATTACTAAAAAAGCATTGATTGTTCGGATTCTAAAAAAGAAATACCTTTTTGAAAACCATGATCGTATGCTTTTTCCAAGCCCTCATCTGTTGCGGTGAGAAAGTTTACTCCTATATCACCTAGGTCTATGTCTGGCTGGATTTTTAAAATAGTGGCATCTTCCATTGTATCTGTAATTTCTATAGCCCCAAACAAATCTGAATAAAAACCTCCCATTTCAGCAGAAATAGCAATTACTTTATTAAACCCGGCTGCAATTGTTTCTTTAACAGGGCACCCACAAGTATAAGCACCATCGATATATGCCTCGTTATCAATCCACGCAGGCTCTTTCCAACCTTGAAGTAATCTAGTAGTAGCATACAAAACATCTTTTATATTATCTTTGTTTAATTGGTATTTATTTATTGTTTGTTTTGTTGTCAAATATGAGTGGCTTAAGGTTTTCATTCGCCCATTTAGCATCTTTTTTATTTGCAGCAATCATTAATAATCTGCCAAGTTTCGTTGCACCTTTTTCAGTTTGAGTCATCTCCTTACCTGTTTCAGTTACAACTTTGCTAACTCCGATCATTAAACGAGTAGCTTCATCAGAAAATAAATCATCAATAAAGTCAGGAATAGCTAAATCGATTCCAATTTTAATGCAAGCACTCATATCAAAATTAAATTCTTTTACTCCATGAACTCTCATTTTCCAATAATCTACAGAGTTTAACTTTTCTAATTTATTTACAGATGCATAAATAATAGGTATAGATAGTGAAGAAGCTCCAGAATATGCATTTGGTTTTAATCCCCCTCTATTAAATGCGTCGAGAACACCATGTATAAACACACCACGAAAAGAGCTTGCAGCGCAAGCAATTGCAAAGTTCATAATTTCTCTCCATTAAAATAGAATTCAATAGTCATTTCGCATACCCCATATTTATGCATACTGCATCCCACTGGTTTTGGTTGAATTGAGTAATTAATTTCTAATTCATCGAGCCAACCAAAAATTCTTTCAACTATACCACATTCATATTTATCGATAACACCAAGTCGCCTAACGCCTTCAAAAGCAAAACATTTAGGAACTTTCCATTCTAATTTCCCGTCTTCAGAAAAGTTCATTTCAAAATTCATGAATACCCCCTTGATAATTTGAAAACTACTTCTCAAAAAATCTTGTAAATCAGTGATATTTGAAATCCTTTTCAAGCCTAAAATTTTTTTTAAGCGTTTAACCTCAATTTTCGCCATAGTACGGACTGCATTCTTATTTAATAAATTAGTTTTATCAATTCCAAATTCTTCCAAACAGCCAGCAAACCAAGTTGCATCATGTGTCATCCAGTTAGCATTTAATAAATTTTTCAACTCATCTTTTTCTAATTCTTCATAAGCTTTCATAGCATTCTCCTATTTGGCTAAACCATTAAAAATAATTTCTAAGCTATTTTTGTAATGAGTGGAGAGGTTTTTAAAATTTAAAGATGCACAAAGACCTGCGACTCCAAAAAAAATGCCTCCTACTGCCATTGAAACCTCATCAAGATTTGTAGCCCTCGGAAGTTCACCGTCATCTACCGCCTTTTTTAAGGATTGAAAAATTAATGTCCTTAGTCCGTCTCCAGATATTTTTTCTATTCCGTCAACACTTCCAAATGTTATAGTTTTTTCTGCATCCGTTACCGGTTGAACAAATTTACTTCTGGATAAAATGTCTGCTCTTGCTTGATATGCTAAAAGTTCTTTCATTAAATATGGATGAAGCTCCGAGGTTTTGCCTGTATAGGAAAAGAATTGATAAATCGAATCGAGCCCTGACTTTGATTTTTGAGAATATAAAAATAATTCAATACTCCAAAGCCCCACAAAATAAAAAAATATATCATCCTTTTGAGGAAAATAATTGTAAAACGAAGGCTCGCTTATTTCAGCTTTTTTGCAGAGATCTTTTATTTTAATTTCACTTGCAGGTTTATTTTTAAGTTCTTTGATTAAACTATGCAGAAGTCTCAATCTTGATTTTGCATATTTTATTTCACGAACTGTAAAATGGGACAAATTTACTTTCCCATATTTTTTAAAGACTTGATTTGGCACGACTGTTCTCCTGTTCTTTGTCTTGGATATAGCAAAGTAAAATTTATTTTGAAGGAATTTATCATATTATACAATATTGCCAACTATAAAATTATAGTCAACTATAAAATTATTTCTTTAGTCAATTTCTTTTTTTACAGAAAAATTGCCAAATCCGTATCAAGCACACACTTTACTAAAAATGAGTGGAGTTCCCACATTTTTGCATGAAAAGTGCAAAATCTGCACTAAACGCGAAATTTCAAAAACTCTACTAAAGCTCAAAACCTCTATCTACAAGATAAACCGATTTGCAAAGATTCTACCTCTACTATTTCCGACCTCAGACCTCCGTCATCAGTCCTCTGAATTGGAGTTCCCACATTATTGCATAAAAGGTGAACAATTGGTATAAAACATGCACTTTACTGAAAAATTGGAGATCCCACATTTTTACACGAAAAGTGCAGAATTTGCATTAAACGCGAAAAAGAAAAAACTTCCCAATATAGGAATCTATCAAAAATAATTTAATAGCTTTTCTTTCTAACTAAAAAATAAATCAGAAGCCATACAGCACTTCTCATTCCCATTGCAAATATACTTTTAGTAGCAACATGAGCACTTGTGAAAAAAATAAACAAGAGAATAAATAATACTAAAATATTTCCAATAAGCACAACCGAGGTGAGCTGGATTCGCAAAGTGGAATTTTTCCAGATAAAAAATGCTACTGCCAGAGAAAAAATAGCCATCCCTACATTGTAAAATACAAGCCATAACAGAACAATTTCATCTGATTTTCTATGCCCCAGGATAACAGAGATTCCTTCGATTATAGAAGGGATTGCGATAAGGAGAGATAGGAAAACTGAAAGTTTTAATGTATATTTTTTCATAACTTCCTTGACAAATTGAAAATAGTTAGTATCCAAATATTTAGGAGCCTAATAATTTGTCAAATTGAATATGAGTAGAAATTTAACCATTCTAACATCTGAAACCATGAAAGACATCCAAAATCGGATTCTATCGCAAAATCCTAAATTAAATAAAAATTCTATAATGGTTAGTTCGCGAGCTTTGCTATTTACAATTCAGTTAAGTTCCTTATTAGATTCTTATTTTCAATCTTCAGGGTTATCTCAGCCTGGATTTTTAACCTTACTTATATTGAATACGTTATGCGAAAGAGAATGGACTGTTTTAGAATTGTCTGAAGTGATTCGTGTTAAACCTCCAACCATGACTGGAATTTTAGACACTTTAGAAAAAGAAGATCTAGTAATTCGCAAGAAGTCGAGTAGAGACAGAAGAATAGTAACAGTGGAGTTAAGTAAATCTGGAAAAAAGAAAATCAGAAAAATTGGTCCTATTCATTTCTCAAACATTGAATCTGCTTTTGGAAAATTGGATGAAAAATTTTTTAAAAGTCAGAAGAAAATCATGAATAAAATCGAAGGTGCATTTTTAGAGTTTTCAAGGAGAGGTTTAAAATGAAAAATATAGTTCAGTTTTTTATAGAAAGGAAAATGGTATTGGATATTTTTCTTGCAGCGCTTTTTCTTTTTGGGTATTTCAGTATTGTAAACTCTAAAAAAGAAGGTTTTCCTGAAATACCACTAAATAAAATTTTTGTACAAACAATTGTACCAGGTGGTTCGGCTAAGGATATAGAAATCAATGTAACTTCAAAGATTGAAGACCAGATAAAAGAAGTAGAAGGGATCAAAGAAATTATATCTTATTCAGAAGAAGGTGTTTCAAAGATTGAGATACAAGGCTTAGAAAAACTAAAACCCAGTCAATTTCAGAAGTTATTTTCAGATATTGAAAATGCAATTTCTAAGATAGATGACTTTCCTACAAATATAAAAGGCAAGCCGTCTATTTGGGAGGTCAAATCTTCTGATATGCCTGTTATGGAAATTGCCTATACAGGTGAGTATAAAAACCTAAAACCTTATTTAGAGGATTTGAAAGAAAGATTAAGGGTCTTAAAAGGTGTATCTAAAATAGATATTATCGGTTTGGGTGATGAAGAAATACTGATCAAAGTAGACCCAGTGAAAGCGAGAAACAATTTTTTGGATTTAAGAGCTATAGCAAATTCATTAAAAATGCGTAACCAAGAAGGCTCCGCAGGAATCATTTACTCAAACGAAGGAGAAAAAAAAGTTACCCTAGAAGGAAAATATAAAACTACAACCGAATTACTAAATACTGAATTAGTTACAAATGAACTAGGAAACTCTATCAAACTAAGAGACGTAGCACAAATTGAATTTACACCAGAAGATAAAAAGCTAATCGTTAGAAATAATGGTAAACCGGGTGCGCTTCTTGCTATAAGAAAATTAGGCTCTGAAGACTTACTAAAAACTGTAGATAGGGTAAATGAAGTTTTAAAAAAAGAAATCTTACCAGATGGGGTTGAGTCTTTGGTTTTGTTAGATCAATCTACACTTACAAGAGATAGAATTAATCTACTTGTTGGAAACTCTATCATGGGTTTTATTTTAGTAGTTTTAGTATTATTTTATTTTTTAAATTTTCAGACTGCATTTTGGACTGCATTCGGAATTCCTTTTTCTTTGCTTGGAATGTTGATATTTTTAAAAGTCATGGATATTTCTATAAACCTAATTTCACTTGCTGGATTTATTATTATCATAGGTATGCTTGTGGACGATGCAGTAGTTATTGCAGAAAAGTACAACACTAACTTAGAATCAGGAATGGGGAAAATTGACTCTGCGGTAAATGCGGTTCAAAGAATGTGGGCTCCAGTTGTTGCATCGGCTCTTACTACTATGGTTGCATTTGCCCCACTATTTTTGGTAGGTGGGTTTCCGGGTGCTTTCATCTGGACTATTCCTTTAATGGTGATCGTCGGGTTAAGCGTCTCTTTAAGTGAAAGTTTTTTTATACTCCCTTCTCATTTACTCCATTCGAATATTAAAAAAGTACAGCAAAAAAAAATTATGGAAGTACTCGAAAACTTATACAAAAAAAGCCTTATCTGGGCTTTACTGAATAAGTTTAAATTTCTTTTTACTGCGACCGTACTTCTGTTTCTCTCTCTATTCCTATTGAAAAATTATGTAAAAAAAGATCCTTTTCCTCAAGACGCTGCGGAAGGTTTTTTTGTAAATTTAACATTTCCACTTGGTTATACCTCAATTCAAACAGAAAGTAATTTACAAAAAATTGAAAACTTTTTATTAAATATGCCTAAAGAAGAAATTTTAGGCCTAAGTTCTAGGATTGGTGTGCAAACAGAATCCAGCACCATAGATCGCGGAATCCAAAATAATTTAGCGACCATATTTGTGTATCTTACCCCTTACCAAAATAGAAAAAGAACTGCAAACGAAATCATGGAAAACTTACGGTCTGAAATAAAAAAATTAAATGCGAAAGATAGTTTTCAGTACTCTTTGAATTTAAAAAGAATCGGTCCCCCCATGGGAAAGGATATTGAGATACGAGTCATATCAAATAACGATAGCCTAAGAGAAAAAAAGGTTAAGTCTATAGAAGAATTTTTAAAAAACAGCAAAGGCGTAAATAATATAGATACAAATTCTATTCGAGGTTTAGACGAGTATGTGTTGAAATTGAATTATCTTGTATTGTCTGTGGTTGGGCTTACCGCAGAGGATGTTTTAAACTCGATACGAATTGCTATTAATGGGATTGTAGTTACAGATATGTCTAGAACAGATGACACGGTAAATTTACGAGTATTGCTCGACGACAAAATCCATTTCAACGATTTAAAGAAAAATGATCAAGATTCTATTCAGGCAAAAAATTTACTTCCTATTAAAAATAAGCAAGGAAATTTAATCAATTTAGACCGCATGATAAATATCCAAGAGAAAACCTCTCTTGCATCTGTGAAGCACATCAATTCTATTCGTGCGGAGATTCTCACTGCTGGTGTAGATCAAGAAATAATTTCTCCTGTAGAATTAATGGACTTAGTTAGAAAAAATTTTCCAGACGAGAAAAACCTACAAATTCAATTTTCAGGGCAGCCACTTGAGACAAATTTAATTTTTTCAGGGCTAACCACCGCAGCAATTTTTGCAATTCTTGGAATTTACCTTATTATAGCGCTTATTTTTCAATCATACACAAGGCCTATTGTAGTTATGCTTTCTCTTCCATTTATGGCTATAGGGTTAGCCTTTGTACTTGTCACCCATAATATTCCTGGCTCTATGATGGTTGGTGTGGCTGTTGTAGGTTTACTTGGGGTTGTAGTCAATTCTTCCATTGTACTTGTGGATACTATTCGCGAGCTTGGAGATAAAAAAAAGTTTGATATTCAAACGATAACCGAGGGAAGCGTATCAAGGCTTAGACCAATATTTTTGACAACAACTACTACAATCCTTGGAGTAATGCCTACAGGCTACGGGATTGGAGGTTACGACCCATTTTTATCCCACATGTCTTTGGTATTGGCTTATGGTCTTTTATTTGCTACAATGATAACTTTATTTATCGTACCGATTTTACTTTTAATAGAAAATTCGATTCCTAACCCATTTCAGGGTAGTAAAATAATGAAAATCTTTTCAAAAAAACTTGCAGAATAAAATGCTTAAGCAAATTTTTATATATTATGGGAACTCAAAATATAACTTCTATACTAAATGTAATTTTTAAATTACTCGGTATTAGTTTAATAATTGGGAGTAGTTTTTTTATAATTGCATATATTCAAGAAACAAGTTTTAAGGTAGGGTCAAACTACGGACCAAGTACTAAAGTGTCAGAAGATAGTCCGATTGGTTTTTGGGGACTTAGCTTAGGAGTTTGGTTTCTTGTTTTATCTTGGGCTATTCAAAGTAATAGTAGGTATTCATTTATTACTCGTATTTTATTTACTATAATTTCATCGGCTCTTCCTATTTTTACACTTTTGTATTTTTTAAATAAGCCCTCTCCATATTCAAGTGCAATCCATGCACTCTATGATAAAAATGAATCTTACTTTAAAAATTGGGATACGAGTAATCTTTCAAAAAAAGAATTGTCCTCTTTGTTTTCAGAAAGCATCCGTCATCGTGAGCCAAAAATCGGAAGGCTGATTGCCGAGTATATTCAGCCTTTTACTTTTGCAGACGAAATGGATGATTTTGTATATTTATCTGCTATTACCTGTCAAGAGGAATTTTTTAAAATAATAAAAGAAAATAACCCGTCTCTTTATTATGCCCAAGAAAAAAATATAGAAGAAGTTTTAAAATCCAACTGTAAAAATTCAAACCTAATAAAAAAAATCCAAGGTCTATTCACAGTAAAATAAATTTCATTTTCTTAAATCTATGAAATTACTACGAAAAACCCTTTTCAAATATTGTAGTAATAGAAAGTCTAACCTTATGAAGAAAAAAGAAATTGCTATAATCGTATTTTACCTTATAGGAGTATATTTTTTCATAGATTGCAAGTCTGGAAAAGAGAGAAAGGATTTGAAGCCGCATTATACTGAAAACGGGTTTAAAAACCCATCAAGTAAGTTTATTCGCCATGGGTTTGGTGCGATGGTGAAATGGAGATGGAATAGAGATGAGTTGATTCAGTCTTCAACCGATCCCAAAAATTACCAATTTGCACAAATAAAAAATGACGGAAAAATTCTTCGTGAAAATAATTCAAATTTTTCTGCAACTTGGATAGGACACGCAACCGTTCTTGTTCAAATAGAAGGTAAAAATATTTTAACCGACCCTATCTGGTCAGACAGATGCTCTCCCGTAAAATTTGCAGGGCCTAAGCGTTATACGAAACCGGGCGTAGCTTTGGATGATCTTCCAAAAATTGACTTAGTGATTATTAGTCATAATCATTACGACCATTTAGACACAGAAACTTTAATTGCACTGGAAAAAAAATTCCAACCTCTGTTTCTTGCAGGTCTCGGTAACGAAAAATTTTTAAAAAACCTAGGGCTCTCAAAAGTGAAGGAGTTAGACTGGTGGGATGAAGTCCAAGAAAAAGAGATGAAAATTACTTTCACTCCTACTCAGCACTTTAGTGGAAGAAAAATTACAGACCTCGATAAAACTCTTTGGGGAAGTTATGTGGTATCCGGTATAAAGAAAAAATTTTATTTTTCGGGGGACACTGGATATTTTGAAGGGTTTAAAGAAATTGGAGAAAAATTCCCCGATTTAGATTTGGCTATTTTACCAATTGGGGCTTACGAACCAAGGTGGTTTATGAGTCCAATGCACGTTGACCCACACCAATCTGTTCAGGCATTTTTAGATCTAAAAGCAAAGTACATGATCCCTATGCACTATTTAACTTTTGTATTAACCGATGAAGCCTTAGATGAGCCTCTGCGGTTAGCTTACAGTGAGTTTGAAAATAGAAATATCTCTCTCGAAAAATTATTAGGATTAAAAATCGGAGAGAGTTTTTTCTTTGATGAGTAAGATTTAGAATTCTATTTTAATTGCATTTTCCATCTATATCGCAAGAGTCACCTTCTACTATCTGTATCTTTGGATTTGAGTTTTCTTTTTTCCATTCTGAGTAAGATTTTTCTAAGACCTCTAAAAATATTTCCGGTTTTTGTGCGCCGGACACTGCGTATTTTTGATTAAACACAAAAAAAGGAACTCCCGTAACCCCGATTTGGTTTGCTTCCTGTAGGTCTGATTTTACTAAGTAGGAGAAATTATCATCGCTAAAAATATTTTTTAATTCAGACTCATCTAACCCGATTTCTTTTCCTATGTCGATTAAATTTGCAATATCAGCGATATCTTTATTTTTTGTAAAATAAGCATAGAAAAGTTTTTCTTCTACTTCGTCACCAAGCCCTTTTGATTTCGCAAATTGGATTAAGATATGGGCTTTGAAAGAATTTACTACTACTGAGCCTCGTAAATTATAATCTAAACCTACACTTTTTGCATAATTTGTCACACTGTCCAGCATAGAGTTGACTTGTGCTATACTCATTCCTTTTCTTTTAGAAAGATATTCCACTTGGTTCTCTTTCGCTGCTTCAGGTGCTTGTGGGTCTAATTGGTAGCTTTTCCAGATAAGCTCAACTTCACTGTTTTCTTTAAAATTTTTTAGAGCAGTTTCGTATTGTCTTTTCCCGATATAACAAAAAGGACACAATACGTCACTCCAGACTTCTACTTTCATTTTAGTTTCCATATTTTTTTTTCTCCATATAAATTTTAAAAAAATTAACTGATGATAAAACTCCTTTCACTAAAAGCAGGTAGTGTTGAAGGCTTTTCATAAAAAAATTTTATATCTTCTTTTTCATCTGAAAGCCCAAGTGCGTATAACACAGGTACAAAATGATCTGGTGTAGGTGCTGCTAATTTACCTAGTTTATGGCTTGTTTCGTAATTTATAATTTCAGTAAAATTCCTTTTTTCAATTTGTTTTTTTATCCAAGTATCATATTCTTCTTCCCAGCTATATGGGGTCATATCGTTGTTTTGCATTTTTTGCCCTGCTAGCTGCAAATTATGGATAAGCGAACCACTACCAATAATCAATACATTTTTTTGCCTAAGAGGTTTTAATAGCCTCCCTAATTCAAAATGGTACTCAGGCTTTGCAAAATAATTTATACTCAACTGAAAAACAGGAATGTTTGCATTTGGGAATAAATGCATAATTATAGGCCACGCGCCGTGGTCTAATCCCCAATCGGCTGTTTCTGTTACACTAGGAATTATATTTTTTACTTCGTGTGCAATTTCTGGAGAGCCTTTAGCACTGTAGTAAACTTCATAATGCTCTTTTGGAAAACCATAATAATCATAAATTTGTTTCTGCTCGATAGATGCATTTACGAATGTACCTTTAGTGCACCAATGAGCAGAAATAACTAATGCACATTTTATTTCATAGTTTTTTTGTAAGTAAACTCCTAGTTCAAATAAAGCACTCCAAAACTCTCGTTTGTCTCTTGGTATTGGAATATCAAATGGATTTCCGTGAGACGTAAAAATTACTGGCATTTTTGTATTTTGTGTAGGGAGTGTATCAGTGATTTTTTTTAAACCAGCTAAATTTATATTCATAGATTTTAAGGCTTACTTAAGCTATTTTAGATACACAAATTAATACTTACAATTTACACTTTTAGTGTTTTAGATGCCTATATTTCAGCCAAGCTACCAAAATTTTAAAGTAATGCTGTTGCTTACTATATTAGACTAAATCAAATCTTTTATAAATTGATTTTTCTTCCATAAAAACTCTTCTAGGACTCCAATGTAAATTTTTTCCGATTCGAGTTAAGATTTTTTTGATTACAGTCGGGTCAGACTTACCTATGTTTGCTATCCCTGATCTTCTAAACAAAATATCTTCTGCAAATACAATATCTTCATTTTTGCAAATAAAATCAATTTCTTCCGGATAAAAAACTTCACCGTTTTCTAATTTATAGAATTCGTGTAAATTTGTATCTAAAGGAAGAGAAAATGTATCACTTCCATACCTATTTATTAGAGTCTCTAATTTTACTGAATCTAATTTAGGAAATTTTTTTGCTACGTCTTTTATCAAAGTTTTTTGGTCTGAAAAATTCCCACCGGATAAAGCTATTTCTTTTGTCTGACAAGGCTTATATTTGCCGGGTAAAAATTCTGCAAGTTTATTTACAAGCTCTTCTGCCACGCCTCTACTTGTAGTGTATTTTCCTCCAAGTGCTGCAAAAAATCCATTCATCCCGAAGTCTTTATAATCCACGATTTCAGTTTTTCTGGATGCGCTATAGGTATTGTCGGATACGTTAGACGACTCCTCAACTAAGGGACGTAAACCCCCGTAAAAATTCAAAACATCCTTTTCTCCTAGATTTCCATTTCCATAAGAATAGTTCACCTCGTCTAAAAGTTCTAAAATTTCTTTTTTAGTGACCCTCATGCTATCCGGGTCGTCTTTATACACAGTGTCTGTTGTACCTATAATGTTACGATTTCTCCAAGGCAGAACAAATAGATGAGTACCGTCTTTTTTCTTTAGCACTACAGACTTGTCTGAGGTAATTTTCCTAATTACAGCATGGATTCCTTTGGAGCGAACTAAAACTTTTTCGGAATGAACTCCAGCAATACTTTCTATAAAATCTGCATAAGGACCTGAGGCGTTTACAACTGTCTTAGAACGAAGAATGCTTTCTTTTCCACTAATTGAATCAGTCACATAGATTAGAAAATTCCCGGAAGACTCTTTAGCTATCTTAGTTACTTTTGTATAATTTAAGGCGACTCCTCCTTTTTTTCTCGCAGAAAAAATAAATTCTGTAGTGTGCCTTTCAGGGTTATAATTTGCGTAGTCGTAGTAAACTATCGAGCCTACAAGATTTTCTCTTTTTAGTTTTGGATCTTCAGCAATTGTTTGCTCTCTTGTCAATAAAAACCTATTTGGGATAATTAGGTCTTCTGTGATTCCTTCGTTTCTATTCTTAGAAATAAAATCCGCAAAGCTTAAACCCAATCGCATAATAGTTTTTTCCATAAAAGAATAGAGCGGTATCATCATGGGTAAAATTCTCATAGAGTGTGGAGAAATTTTTGCTAAAAGCTTTTTTTCATAGAGAGATTCTTTTACAAGGCCAATCTCAAGATTTTTTAAATAGCGTATCCCTCCGTGAATTAGTTTTGAGGTAGCTTGACTTGTCTTAGATGCATAATCGTCTTTTTCTAAAAGAATAGATTTCATTCCTCTAAGAGTAGAGTCCCAAAGAATATTCGCACCTGTAATCCCCCCACCTACAATGAGTACGTCAAATACTTCATTCGAGTAGTTTGAAGCATATTGTTTTCTATTTGAAGGCTTGCTTTGAATTTTTCTTCCCAATTGTTTCATTGTGATTTTCCTTTAATAAGATTCCGTGAAAAAAAACTTTCTCGACAAATTGAAAGAATTTTTCTTTTTCTGTGATTTCTTTTACAAAGTGATTTTCAATAATTACATCTACCACTCCCCTTAACATTCCCCAGCCCGTACCGACTAAAAAATATATATGGTGGTCTTCTATAAGACCTTCGTTCCTTGCTTCATTGTAAATATTTTCCATTAATTCGATTCGCTTTTTTCTTTCTTCTTCCAATTCTTTTAAAATCTTTCTTGAAATATTTTCTTTTTTAACAGAGGATTCTATAACTCGTGAAATAAAATACTCATCCGGGTGGCTCAAGCAATGCTCCAAGTATTCTCGAATTACGAGTTTCATTTTTTCTAATGAATTGCGATTCGGACATATATTTTCTATTTTTAGTCTGAGTTTTTTATACCACTCCGTTAAAATTTTTGCCATGATTTCGTCTTTACTTTTGAAATGGAGATAGAGAGTAGTTCTACCTATTTCCATTTCGTTAGAGATCATTTCCATAGTGGAAGAAAATATCCCAAACTTGTAGAATACTTTCTTTCCGGCTTCTAAAATTTCAGCCTCTCTTTTTTGGAAATTTCTTTCTTTTCTTTCTTTGATTCCCAAAAGTTTAAAGCCCAAGCATCCCCCCGGGATTCATAACTCCGGAAGGATCAAAATTTTTCTTTAAAGATTGAAGAGTTTTTAAACCCAATTCGCCTACCTCTGATTTCATCCAAGGAGAAAGCATTCTTCCTATTCCGTGATGGTGAGATAGAGAGCCTCCATTTTTGTGGATTGCATCAATGATTTCCTTTTGGTATTTAGTAAAATCAAGAATCTCGTCCCCTTTTTTCATCGGACTCATAAATATAAAATATAAGTTCGCGCCATTTTCATAAGCGTGAGAAATATGAACTAAACAAAAAGTTTCAGTACGTGACTTCACAACTTGTCTGACCTTCTCCCAAAGATTAAGTAAGTTTTCCCAGCTAACCGCAGTTTCTAAAGTGTCGAGCATCATCGCTTGATCCATAAAAGCATCTCTAAGATAGGCACTGGAATATCTTTGCTCCAACCATTTTTTTACCGGGCTTTTTCCTGTTTCAAAACCGGAATATTTCTTTGCAATTTTTTTAATCTTCTTTAATACAAATTTAGAATAGTCCTTGTCTCCATCTACAATTATGTGCATGAGACTTCTGTTCATTGGCGTATATCCGATTAAGGTTAAAAACTTATCTGCAATGCTTCCAGTTTTACCGCTCATTTTAAAAGCAAGCTCTGTTTCCTCCGGGTCTTGCAGCCTAAAAAAATGCGGAAGTCCAAAACCTCCTTGCATAACTTCCCTCATTGCGGTAACCGCACTTTCAAAATCTTTAAACATAAAAGAAGTTAGAGAAGAGTTCAGAGGATTGTATTTTCTTACCTTCATAGTAATCTCTGTGATAACTCCAAAAATTCCCTCCGAGCCAAGAATGATTTGGTCTATATCAGGACCAATCGATGCTGCCGGATAATCCTTTGTAACTACTACACCCTCTGTAGTCACCATTCTAAGAGAGATTAGCATATCTTCCATCTTGCCGTAACCGGTTGATGCTTGACCTGCTCCTCTTGCAGCTACCCAACCACCTGGTGTAGAATACTCAAAAGACTGTGGAAAGTGCCCGCAAGTATAGCCTTTCTCATTTAAAAATTTTTCCAACAAAGGCCCTAGTATCCCAGCCTCTACTGTTACCGTAGAATTTTTCTCATTTAGGCTTTTTACTTTTGTAAAGTGCTTGGACAGGTCTAAAGAAATTCCTCCTTTTGGCAGCTCCAAAGCGCGAGTTACAGAAGTCCTTCCCCCACAAGGGACTACAGGGATTTTTTTAGATTTGCAAATAGATAGAATTCGTATAACTTCCCTTTCGCTTCTAGGATAAATTACCGCATCGGGAGGGTTATCGATTATTCCTTTTCGAGCTTTTAAAATTTCTAAATAAAGTTTCGCTCCAGAATGCTTTGCCCGGTCTATGTCGGAAATAGAATAATTTTCCTTCCCTACAATGGAAATAAATTGTTTTGCGATCTGTGTAGAAATTTTGCTTTTCTTTGAAAGTTTTACTTCTACATTATTTTCTAAGTAAGGAATAGTTAAAATTTTCATGTTGTAGGACTCGCTCAAAAATTCTTGAACGTGAGGCTGCAACTTTTCTTCGTGCTTGTAGTCTCCCCATTTGTATATATCTCTGTATGTTCTTTCCACTATTTTTTCTCCTTTAAATTGTTTAAAATTTACACTTTGTTAATTTATGACACAGTGTCAAAATTATGCAAGTTTTTTTTTCCTCTTGGATGAAGTTTGAGGTTGTGAATTCCGAAAATAGTAAAGTAGTTGAAAAATGGAACACTGGCAAGACAAGATAAGACATAAATCGAAAAAAAAGGAAGCGAGAAAACCCTTAGAAAATCAAAAGAGTGACTCTCAAGGCAGCAGTCTTTTTATTGTAAAACCCCTAAATCGTTACAAATTAAAGCAATTATTTTACTCCATTTTTCATAAATAATTCGTTTTTTATTTGCTTTTTTTCTGAAAATTTGCCGCAGTATCCTTGTCTAAAAATCAATAATTCTGAACATGGGATAATAAATATTCACTTCTCGTTCAAGAGGGATAAACATGAAATCAATAAACACTATTCTAATTTCTATCGCTTTTATAACCACTTTGATTCATTGTGGTGGAAAAAACAAACTCGATCCCGGATCCATAAATACTCTTAAAAGTATTTTAGAAATGAATCAATCTATACATACTGTGTTATTTTCTGATGACAAGGCTTTGCCGAGTGTGAACGGACTACTCAAAACAATCGGAAACTCTAAAAATGAAGTTCAGAATTCCGAAGTAAAAAAATCTTTAGAAGCAATGGAAACAAGTTTAAAAAAGATTGGTGATTCTCCAAAAAGAGAAGATTATTTCAAAGAATTTTCTGCATTTAGTGAAGAACTTGCAGTCACTATGAAAAAATTCCAAATTGATTCTTCTTACAATAGATTTTTTTGTCCGATGGTTTCCAAAACTTGGGTTTCCAAAGGAACTCAAATCAAAAATCCTTACGCATCGGACATGAGAGACTGTGGCGAAATTGTTAAGTAATTTTTGGAAACAAAAAAACCACAAGCAAGGGATAAATGCTTCATAGACACCACTGTCTATGAAGTTTGCCCTTCTAACTGTAAATCTGTAATTGCACAAAACCCTTGGGGAGGTAGATTAAAAAGTGAATGTATCGCTATAGAAAAATTAAGAGCATTCATGAATTCAGAAAATTCTTTTTCTGTTGCCATTAGCGCATTTCAACAAGCCTCACCACACTTCATAGAAGAGTTTGCCAGAAAAAGCAAGGGCTCACTCGATCTAATCCGATATTTCTTAAATATCTCTGACCAAAAAGATATAAACGAAATCACAAGTGCATTTTCTAACCGTACGTTACTTTCTATTATAGAATTGGATCTACAGAATTTTTCAAAAATGAGTAATGAAAAAAATAGAGCAAAATTAGAAAATAATTATTTTAAGTCTAAAAATAGTTTGTTTTGGAATTTTGTATCTTCAAAAAAAATTTGCAACTTTATTCATTTCCTGATGAAGGAAAAAGAAGAATCCTCACTCGCAGCTCAATTTCTTTTGGTACTGCCTCCGGAAATAATTTCACAATTGGAAAACTATGCAAACCTATCCGATGAAGACGAGAAGACACTCTATCATGCACTTGGGGACGGGATTTATGAACTTCCACTAAAGTCTCCAAAAATTTATCAGCACTTATTAGAGCTATTTAAAGATGATTTGGAAATTTTCTTCATACTACAAACGATGGAAGAGTTGGTAAAAAGAAAAGCAATGATAATCAACACTACAGAGATTATTATTTCTGGATATAAAAAACACGGATACGCTTTATCGTTTCAGGCGATCTATTCAGAATTGTATGGTATGGAAATCGAGCTAATAGTAGAAATCTTGGGTCAGCTAAGAGAAAGAAACATTCTGACTCTTAGCGAGAAAAATTCACTTCAAAGATTGTTTGAAAGTGGTGGAATTGATTTTATCAAGGGAATAAAAACTGAGATTTTAGGGAAGTAACACTTTAGAAAATTTATTTACTTATTAAATGATTTAGAGAATGTACTTTTTGAAACCCAATAGGTAAAGAATGAGAAATCGTAAAGTGGAGAAATTCTTTTGCACGATAAATTGATTCGACTAAAGAATGACCCTTGGCTAAATAAGCACAAATTGCACTGGAGTAGGTGCACCCGGTTCCGTGAGAATTTACACCATGGATAAAATTTTTAGTAAATGTATGTATATTTTTTCCGTCAAATAAAACATCCGTAGCTTCGTCGGTATTTTTCAAGTGACCACCTTTTAATAAAACCGGAACACCAAAAAGCTCATAAATTGATTTTACAGAAGCCTCCATTTCAGGTCTTATTGTAATTTTTTTATTCAGTAAAATTTCTGCTTCATCAAGGTTTGGAGTAATTAGATCAGAATAAGGAAGAAGATCTTTTTTTAAAGATTCAATTGCATCTTTTTGTAAAAGTAAGGCACCGCTCGTGGCTACCATAACCGGATCAACGACTAACTGAAAATTTCTATTTTTCGCAAACTCCGAAACCTTACGAATGATTTTTTCTGAGAATAGCATCCCTGTCTTAACTGCATTCACAGGAAAAAATTCTAATACAGACCAAATCTGATCTTCTATAATTTCTAAAGGCACTTCTTGGATCGAAGAAACTCTATCTGGATTTTGAGATGTGATACAAGTAATTGCAGTTGTCCCATAAACTTTTAGTGAAGTAAAAGTTTTTATGTCCGCTTGAATCCCGGCTCCTCCACCAGAATCCGAGCCTGCAATAGATAGAGTAACAGGGAAAAGACTCAAATCTATGGCCAACCGTATTTTTTTAAATCTACCGTGTTATTTTCATCGAATTCAATTCCCTCAGAAGAAAGAATTTCTTTTTGAAGTAAGTAACGCACTGTGTCTCCTTTGAAGCTGATCTGCCCTTTTGAGTTTATCACTCTTTGCCAAGGAATTGTATCGTCTTTGGATACGTGTAAGGCATAACCTACTGCTCTTGCCGCCCTTGGTTTACCAAGAATTACCGCAATCCTGCCGTAAGTAGAGATTTTTCCTTTTGGAATTTTTTTTGTGACTTTGTACACTTCTTTGTAGAAGTTTGACATACTTTCTAAGAGTGTCTTTTCTTTAATTCTTCCAAGATAGTTTGAAAAGAAATTCCTTTTTCTACCAACAAAACTTCTAAATGAAAAACTAAATCGGCTACTTCATGGATGAATTCTTCTCTATCTGAATTTTTAGAAGCAATGATTACCTCGCCCGCCTCTTCGCCTATTTTTTTTAAAATTCGGTCAATACCACCTCTAAAAAGATCGGCTGTATAAGATTTTTCAGGTTTCTCAGTTTTTCTTTTTTCGAGAGTTTTTTCTAATGCAAATAAAAATTCCATATATTCAATGGTCTAAAAGAATGAGTATAAAGTAAAGAAGGATTTTTTTGAATTATAGAATACTGACATTTTTTTTGATTTGCTGGAGTCTATCCCCGACAAAACTATATAGCGAAACTATTTGGTTGAAATCAATAAAGCAAGGTTTTGAACTCGCAAAAAAAACAGGTAAACCTATTGTAATTGATTTGTATGCCGACTGGTGCTCCTATTGTAAAGTGTTGGAAAACGAAATTTTTCCTTCTACACCGGTTACCAAAGAATTAGAAAAATTTATTCCTGTTCGATTGAATGGAGAAGAGTTCCCAAATCTTATGAGCCGTTACGAGGTTAAGGGTTACCCTACAATTTTATTTTTAGATAAGAACGGAAATTTTATAGATAAACTAACCGGTCTTCCTTCTAAAGAAATGGTTTTATCAAAACTAAAAATTGTTTATGAAAAAAAAGATATTGAAGGAATTTTACTCGCCAACCACAAAAAAGATCCCGATGGAGTGGAAATTAATTACAAACTCGGAATTTATTACTACCAAAGTGGAGATATCCAAAAATCAGAAAAATATTTCTTAACTTCCGTCAATTCAAAAAAGATAGAAGCCCCCGATAAAAGATACAATTCAAATTACAATTTATGTTTAATTCAAATTGAAAAAGAAATGTACCTAGACGCAGTGAATTGCTGGACCAAATATTTAGAAACCTACCCTCCTCCAAAAGGAGACGAGCGTTCTGCCAGATATTACAGAGGACTTTCACTTAGTAAACTTCAAAGAATCAAAGAAGCCAAAGAAGACCTTGTGAAAGCGAAAGAGCTTGCAGGAAATGTAGAAGAAAAAAAACAAATTACAAAAGTACTGAACTCTTTAAAATAATTATTTATAAGAATAAAATACATCCCAGATTCCCCAAAACCTTCCGACGCTTGAATAATTCGGAGAAAGAAAAACTTCAATTCTTCCATCAGGAAATTCTTCAGGAAAAACCGGGATTTTTGCAGGGTTTTTTGGAGTTTTGGCATAATCAAAAATTATCGTTTCTTTTACTTTCCCATTAATTTTTACAGATAGTTTCTGAATTGATTGAGTATTTTTTCCAATAGATTCGTAAGTAGTCAGATCAAGATAGAGGTAGAGTGTGGACTTAATTGTTGGATCAGCCGTTAAAAAAAACGATAAACCCTCACTTGGAATACTTCTACAAATCCCGTCTTTTAAACCATAAGCAGGATCATCGGGAAGAAGTTTTAAAGACTGAAAATTTGCCCACACTTTTAAGTTATCGTAACTGCAAGTTTCTTCTGGCTTTAAAGACTCCCCTTTTTCAGAGAGATGAGTAAAATTAATATATTTTTTTATATCCGGCAATGTTTTTGATGCCAAATTAGAAATAAAAAAAAACATGAAAATAAGAAATAAAAATTTCATTCTATACTTATATTCGGATTTTGAGTTAGTGAATCGGAGGAAAATTTGCATATCATTCGAGATTTAAACAGAATTTCAGATGAATTTTCTAAAGGCTCAATTGTAACCCTAGGGAATTTTGACGGAATTCACCTCGCCCACGAGGCACTACTAAAAAACCTTGTCACAATTTCAAAATCAAAAAATTTGCTTTCTGTTGTCGTTACCTATTTTCCTAATCCTGCACTGGTGCTAAGAAAAAATTCTAACTTTAAAAATATTGTAACTCAAGAAGAAAAAGAATACCTAATTAAAAATTGTGGGGTAGATTTTCTTGTTATCATCCCTTTTACTCAAGAACTTGCAAATACCAATGCTGAGATTTTTTTAAAAAACATATTAATAGAAAAATTAAACGCAAAAGAAATGATTATCGGATTCAACCATTGCTTTGGAAAAAATCGTGAAGGAGATTTTGACTTTTTACTTAAGCATTCCAAAAAATATAATTTCCAGGTAGATAAATTTGAGCCTGTGTATTTTGATGAAGAAAAAATTTCCAGCTCTCTTGTCAGAAATTTAATTTTACAGGGTGATATAGAAAAAGCAAATAAACTGCTTGGAAGAGGTTTTGACGTTCAAGGAAAGGTAAAGCATGGCTTTCATAGAGGAAAACAAATCGGATTTCCAACTGCCAATATCGAAATTCCACAAGAAATTATTTTGCCTCCTGTTGGTGTCTATGCTTCTCAAACTGAAATCAAAGGAGATGTATATTATTCTATGACCAATATTGGAACAAATCCAACTTTTGAAAATAATGCCTTGAGTATAGAAACTCATATTTTGGATTATACGGGGGAATTACACGGTAAGGAACTGAAAACAATTTTTGTAAAAAGAATCAGAGACGAAAAAAAATTTTCATCTATTGATTCTTTAGTTCGCCAATTGCATGAAGACGAAAAAATTTGCAGATCCTTGTTTGGGATTTGAGAACAGACATTCTTGATATGATTTAACACTACAACAGTAAGAAGTTGATAGGGTGCTTTTTATGTAATTGTAGAAAATTCAATTTTTGTGGGATCTCCACTCTTTTCTGTAAAGTGCATGCTTTATACCAATTGTTCACCTTTCACGCAAAAATGTGGGAACTCCACTTTTTTAGGGGATTTCAAGAGTTTACGCCTTTAGTGCAGATTTGGGACTTTTTCTGTAAAAGCTAAAAAAATTTTCCAAAAATTACAAAAATTTTTTTTCTAAAGCAAACTTTTTTTACCTTATAAAGAAGAGCAGAAAAATTTACTTTAAGGAGAAATTTATGAACCCAGAAAAATATGTAGAAACACAATCGAGCTTGCTTGTTCCGGCAAAATACATGGACGAGTTCAATAGAAGAACGACAGGTTTATCAAGGAGGAGATACCTAAACGTATTGTTGAACAGATACAGAAATGTGATTCTTTGGGGAACTTTTAAGAAGATGGAGAGGGTGAAAAAGGCCTATCAAGAAGTCGGGCAAAATTTGCAGAAGAAGAATTTTACCCCATATAACGAGGACTGGATTGAGCTTGGCATTCTTGCAGACTGGCTCGGTACCACAAAGACAGCTCTTTTTACTCTTCTGTTAGTGCTTGACCTTGCCGAATGGGACATAATTCTCCCCGGCAGATTCTTCGAGAATGGAGTTCCCACCCCGGTGACCACGATTGCGGGGGGAGCTTACCTCTCCAAGAGAAAAACGACCCGCTACAATAGGCTGATACGACAAAAGAGCAAATATTAGTAAAATAAGAGAAAAGAAAAAATATACTAAGATGACAACATGCAAAATATATTAGACATGCTATACCAACAGCCTCCAAAAAGTGCAGCTAATTACTTTTCCATGCAATCAGCTGCAAAGTAAATATCTTTCAGAAACTGTATTGGGCAAATAGATTGAGAATTTGTCTAGTGCCGAGTTGTGGCCCGTTCAGGTGTTGGTGGAACGGTGCTCCGGCTTCAAACCCAAAACGAAATCCCTGAAAGATTCCTCCAGTTACAAAAAAGTTAAATCCTAAAAATGCATCTGACCTTGTTCCGCCTTGTTTAAAAGGATCATTTTGAGGATCCATTTTCGGATCTAATGAAGTATCTGAGCCTAATAAATTTTCCCAAGTTTGTTTTTGCACCCGAACAGAAATACTCCAGAAATCAAATATCAAAAATGAAAGCCATGTTGACCCTTCATATCTATTTCCAAATCTATAATTATTTTCATTTTTGCCCATTCGAAGATACGCTTGAGTAAAGAGTCCCCATGACAACCGTTTATAATTTCCATTATAGCTAAACTGTGGCTGAAGACTGAATGTACCTGTACCCAGTTGCATATTGTAAGGAACCTTTTGTTTACCCATCATAGGCATCCAGTCTCTTTCATCGTTAGAGCCTGTAGGCATTAAAAGCCCCATCCCCCAAAATAGAGAATGATTTTCATTATGAAAAAAACGATATGCAGCACTGAAACTAACGTCCCCTACTCCACCAGAACTCATAGGTGCTTTATCAAAATTACTGGAAATCATTGTCATTGTATTTCTAACAACCGGGACCATAAACATAATCATCCAGTTCTCTGTTACATTTGTCATTAAACTTGCCATGTGCATTTCCATTACCATATCTCCCGGTACAGACATATAATGGTATGAGTTTGGATTCATTATAGGAAAAACATTCCCGAGTGATGAACCTGTAATCAGACTACCTGAAGGCATTTGAACTGAAGGATCGTGTTGTTGATAATAAAGAGTCGCGTATTCATTAATAGATTTCTTTCCATTCATAAGTCCGTACATATTCATACCCATATATCGATAATCTATCATCCAAGACCCAACTTCATGTGCATGAGGAGCCATGATGCCGGCCGGAGAAACTGCATCAGCTCTATTGTGCATAGCGTGTGACGCATGGTTGTGATGACCGTGGTGATCATGATCACCTTCTCCGGATTTCAACTGAACATCTTTTACTTGGAATTCAATTTTTTCTATTTGACCATTATCAAAGGTAAGAATTATATTTTTTTTTTCTCCAAGTTTAAGAGGATTTTTAATACCGATTAACATGATATGTAGTCCACCAGGTTTTAATTCAGTCGAACCATTTGCCTTAATTAGAATAGTTTCTACCTGACGCATTTTCATTACACCCGACTCCATGGTCATAGTGTGCATTTCAACTACTTTAGAAATATCAGACTCTACTTTAATCAGACTAACGTCCGAGATAGAATTATTTTTTATAGTCAGAAAAGCCGCAGAATTCGGACTCACAGGGGGCACGTGTTTTATATATGCGTTTTCAATGATTATATTATTATCTTTTCCGAAAATCGAAAAAGATAAAAAGAAAAGTAACAAAATAACTTTTTTTTTCATAGTATTTTTTCTCCTAAGAAACATATAGTTTCAAAATTTTTTTAAATTTGTTTTATACGGTAAATTTCCGATTTTTTAAAAAAAAATTTAGGAGATAGGAGGTCTTTCTATTGAACTTAAAATCACATCTACTAAAAAATGGTGTGCTTCTTTGATAGTTTCACCCTTCAATAATACAATTTTATAGAGACTTTCAAAATTTTGAATAAACACAAACTGTGCTAAAAAATCATTCATCTTTTTCAAAATGGAGCCATTTTTACACGTACAAACGTGGGCTGAAGATTTTTTTTTATGACAATCTGGAATTGAATTCAAGTCGGATTGAGTGAACTTAGTGTTCACCTCATGCTTTTCAAATTCTGAATTATGATTGCACTGACATACAAATACAAAAACTATCAATTCAGAACTATGGAGATTTTGTAAAAGTAAACTATAAGAAATTAAGACAATTGCGACTAATGCTGAAAATTGTTTCCATATTTTTGCAAGAAATCTAAACTGGGTAGTTATGAATTTATTAAAACTCAAGTGAAATAAATTTGTGATATAGGCTTTTTCTATTTTTAATAATACGATATTTTTCACAAAAATGACTCTCAATACTATTTTTTATTTTTCGCTCGACCGGTCATCTTATTTTTTCATTTATTCTTTATTCGTGTTGAATGAAAAACCTTTTCCTATAATCTTGGATTTGTGAATATTCGCATTGATTTCTTTTTTTGCCTGATTTTCTCTTTAAGTCTATTTCAGATTCATTGTAATAATTTTTACTCCACAAATTACAAAAATACCATAATCGCCATTGAGAATAATACTCAGTGCGATTTACAAAAAGGAAAATGTGAATTTGAAATTTCTAAAGAGAATACAATCTGGTTAGAATTTTTTCCGAAACCAATTGTTCCAAACAACAAACACAGAGCAATTCTACACATTCAAAATTTAGAATGGACTCCTAAGGAAATAGATTTTATCGGAGTCGATATGGAAATGAGTTTTAATAGGCCTGAATGGAAAAGAAAAAGTCCACACGAATTCACTACTGATTTTGTAATCGAGTCTTGTGCGTCAGGCGAAATCCGATGGAAAGCTCTTGTTCTTCTTCAAAACAATGACAACAAATTGTACGGAATTCCGTTTTATTTCAAAGCAGGAAGTAAAAAAAGATAAATTTGATCAGGAGAAATATGAAAAATTTTTACATTACACTAATTTTGCTGTTACTCTTCTTTGGATGCAAAAAAACCACAGAAGTCGAATTAAAAACACGTCCGATCGGAGGCGATTTTCAACTGCAATCGGAATTAGGGGCTTATTCTCTCACACAATCGAGGGGAAAGGTCGTGCTGATTTATTTTGGATTCACCTCTTGTCCTGATGTCTGCCCTACCACGCTTTCCAATGCTTCTCAAGCTTTTAAAAATTTAAAACCCAACGAAATAAAAAACACCCTTATGTTATTTATCACTGTTGACCCGGAGAGGGATACTTTAAATAAATTGCAGGAGTATTCAAAATTTTTCCATCCACAAATACTTGCACTTACTGGTTCTGTAGAAGATATTCGAAAAGCAGCTTCTCTGTATGGTGCGACATTTAGGAAACAAGAGCTTTCCTCTCATTTAGGCTATACAATGGATCATACTACCAGCGTGTTTGTGGTGAACAAAGAAGGGAAGTTAGTTGGATCTATTCCTCACGGATCATCACCCGATGAGTTCAAGACCGCAATTCGAAAAGCATTAAATTAAAAATCCCCTTTTAGAATATTCTCGGTTTAAGTTTTGCCATAGAGTTTTTTTTAAATTATTTTTCCCTATGGCAAATTATTTTTATCCTTACTCTGTTTCGGAAAGAATTGTTCCTACAGTAAATGAAGTAATTGTTGCGCCATTTAATACAAAACCAATTTTTGATCCGGAGGTATAGACTGGAACATTCATCATCTGCATTATCGGGTAATACATCATGCTTCCTCTTTCAGTGCTGGAAACACTTGAACATGCTTTATCCCAGCCATTCATATAACGCATTCCTGTCGCCGTATATTGAAAATCTAAACAATAAGTATAGGCAGTATTTGCATTGGAAATCGGTGCAGAGACAGAACTTCCCTTGCTTGTATTTGCAAATGATCCATCAGCCGATTTTTTGTACTGTGCTTGAGCACCAGCAGCCAATCTATAAGTTGGCCCGCTTAAAGCAAGACTAGTTCCAGACCCATAAGCAATCACATCTATATAACCGGAAGAGTTGTTGATTGTGAATGTTACTTCTACGCTTGTTCCTCCTTTAGATTGGTCTAATGAAATATCCCCGGTACTTCCGATCAACGAAGAAGTCGAAGTACCTGTTGCGCCTAACGTTATCCCTGATGACGATAAACCGATTGTGGCAAACCCGGCAGCATCACAAGCACTAATAGAATACTTTGTTCTGGCAGAGTTAGGGACTTGAGTCAACTTACTGGTGATAGCACTAACTGAAGAAGTTGTACAATTTGGATTTGTAATACCGTTACTCGCTAAAAGTAGCGCTAAAATCGAAGTATTATCATCATTCTCTTTAGTTTTCATTATTCCACAATAATTAAGTGAAAGCATTGCTAATATAGCAAAAATAGTTATAGTTCTTTTCATAAAATTCCTTTAGAAACTTTTCCATTAAGTTTCCGTTAAATATAATCTTTTGCGTCATTGTTAAAATACAATCGGTAGCCTGACGAAACCCCGATAATAATTCATGTTATTACTTTTCTGAAATAACTCTTCGCCACATAGAATTACTTGCAGCGAAGAGTACTAAAAAAATTTTCTTGGCTGTGAAAATTTTTAAATGATTGTATTAGAAATTTTTTGGAGGCTCATCTGGGATTTGTGAATGACCGTTTAACAAATTGTTTGAATCGCTGGCAAAAGCGATAGATGATTCTATTTGAGGTGTAAACGAAAATGCAAATATTAGAAAATTAGGATTCATCGACTGAGATTGGATTGAATTAGATGAATGCTTCTTCTTGGTACAACTACACTTATGGGTTTCATTATTTTTTGCCGAATGACAATTTGGAAATTCTTTATTCTCTTCAATTTGAAGTTTTTCTGTTTTGGATTGAAAAATTAAATCTTCAGGACTGCTACTCACTGAATTGTGAATCTCTTTATCTGAAGAGTGGTTGCATTCGCAAATTTGAGATTGAAAGTACAAACTACTCGCAAAAATTCCACTCTCAATAAACACTACCTTGCAAAAGAAAATCAAAACCATTCCAAAGGTTTTCAATAAATGAAGCGGTTTCTGGAATTTCTTACTCATAGACTTTCTTTTTAAGTTTTTCAAGATATATTTACTATAGCAAATTTAAACATTTTGTCTTTGATATTTGTCAAGCGAAAACAAAAAATCCTCAAACCTTATATTCCTGAATTAAATGAATAATAAAGCTGATTAAGCCACTGAATACATAAAATATAATGATCCCGTAAAGTATCCAAGGGAATTTAGTCCACCCCACTGCAAACACCAAAATAATGAACCCGGTCAAAACAATAAATATTTTAGAGCGTGAAAATTTTCCTCTCATGGCTACTTGAGGCTTTGAATATTTAATCGTAGATACCATTAGAATTGCTACCAAAATAAAACCTGCAATTGAGATCCAGTTTGGGATTTGAGATACATTGAAACTAATCGGAAATAGTGCGACTAACACTCCGGCAACAGGAGATGGAAGTCCGGTAAATGAGCCCGGGTCGTGTGCCACAGTAAAACGAGCCAATCTGTAAGCTGCACAAATCGGAAAAATTGCAGCGACGAGCATCCCATAAGGTAAGAAATCAGGCATTCCGTAAAAATCCATTTTATAATCTTCTAAAATCATTTTATACATCAAATGACCCGGCGCAATCCCAAAGGTAGTCAGATCGGCTAAGGTGTCTAACTCTGCACCGAGATCACTCGTAGCGTTTAAAGCGCGAGCAGCCATCCCGTCAAACCCATCAAAAAGTGCCGCTAGAATAATGAAAAAACCAGACAATAAAAATATTTGAGAATTTCCAGTTCCGTCCTTAGTCACTTCGGAAGCGATAAGAATCGAAACAAAACCCATAGTAAGATTTCCAAGTGACAGAGTATTTGGAATCCAAGAAAGTTTAATCTTCATAAATTTATTCCTCACGAACAGAGCTGACTTTGAAATCCAAGGGGCTCGTTATTCCTTTTTTTAATAAATAATATCCAAGGCAGGCAACCATTGCTCCGTTATCTGTGCATAGTATTTTTCTATTTGGCATTGTTAATCGAAAATTTATTTTTTCCGAAAAATTTTGCAATCTTTTTCTAAGGGTAGAATTTGCAGCAACCCCTCCTGCAACTACTACTTCTCTGATTTTAGTAAGAGCGACTGCACGCTTGATATTTTTTTCAACCAAGTGGAAAGCAGTTTCTTGGAAATGATAACAGATTTTTTCTATTTCGCTTAGGTAGTTTGGATTTTTTTTTAGATAATACAACACGGCGGTTTTTAACCCGCTATACGAAAATAAAATTTTCCCAAGAGGTAAATCTTTTAGCAATTCAGGAAAAATTGCAGACTCATTAAGATCGGGGGTGTATTTATTAGCAAGTTTTTCTATTTCAGGCCCTCCGGGGTAGTTGAGGTTCAATAGGGTGGCTACCTTATCAAAAGCCTCACCGAGAGCGTCGTCTCTTGTGTCACCGATTAGTTTCATTTTTCCGAAATCCTCGACTTGAAAAATTGCAGAATTTCCACCCGATAGCAGTACTCCGAGATAGGGGAATTTTGGGTTTTTCTCTTCTAATCGAACTACATTCAGATGGGCTTCCAAGTGATCTAAGGCAATTAACGGAATTTTTAGAGATAAGCTCAAACACCTTGCTAACTGTGCCCCGATAATTAAAGAGCCAAGTAATCCTGGGTATGCAGTTACGGCAACATATTCTATTTCTTTTAAACTTACCTTTGATTCATTTAGAATAGATTCCAATATAGAGTTAATTTTTTCGAGGTGTGCTCTCGATGCAATCTCAGGAACTACTCCTCCATAGCTCGAATGCAAATCCACTTGGCTGTAAACTTTTAAAGCAATTTCCTTTTTGCCGTCTTCTACAATTCCTATTGAAGTTTCATCGCAACTTGTTTCAATTCCAAGTCCAAGCATGGCTCAATTGGAAGAGATCAATTCTATGGCTTTTTTCAATTGAGGGTCGAACTCTAAGTCAACCAAAGGAGCTTTTTTCCCAATCCCTATCTCTCTTTTTAAAAGTAACCGTGAGATTTTATCGGATACATTGTATTTTTTTTGTTTCAAAATATTTTGAAACTTTTTAATATTTTCAACGTTGTAGTCCGGATTTTCAGTTATAAATTTCTTTAATATCCCTTCTTTAAAAACCTTGTCCATGTAAAATCTATCGTCGTCTGCAGGGGTCAGCTGATTCACTACTACATCCGGTGATATACCTTTTCCGTGAATAGACACACCACTCGGAGTGTAGTATTTTTGAATAGTGATCGCTACACCGGTTTTATGAGGCAAAGGATAAATATTTTGTACAGAGCCTTTTCCAAATGATTGGTTTCCTAAAATTTTTCCTCTTTTATTATCCTGAACTGCCCCGGCTAAGATCTCGGCAGCGCTCGCCGACCCGTTGTTTATAAGTATTGCAAGTGGAATTTCTGTGTATTTTTTTCCTGTAGATTTAGAACGAAATACTTTTACAAGCTCGCCTCCTCGGCCTTTTACAGATACTATATCCAGATTCGGTTTTAAAAAATAATCAGACATTTCCACTGCAAGGTCGAGCAGTCCTCCCGGGTTATTTCGTAAATCTAAAATAATTCCTTTTGCTTTTCTTTTATCTACGAACTCATCCATAATTGTTTCAAATTCTTTCGTGGTACTTTCCTTTCCCATGAATTGAGACAAACGAATGTAGCCGATTTTTTCTTTTTCTAAAAATTGTGACTTGAGATAATCTATTTTAATCAGTTCTCTTGTAAGCGTAAGTGAAATAGGATTGTGAAGATTTTTTCTGATAATTTTTAAAGAAATTGGTGTTCCAACCTGACCTCTCATCATTTTAATAGCATCCGTTAAACCCATTTTCTCTGTAGGCTTTCCGTTTATCTCAACGATTCTGTCTTGTGGTTGAATCCCTGCCTTAGAAGCTGGAGTGTCATCAATCGGAGTGATTACAAAAAGCGATCCGTTAGAATACGAAACCTCAATACCAAGCCCCCCAAAACTACCTCTTGTCTCATTTTGAAGTTCCTTGAATTCTTCTTCATTTAAAAATCGAGAATGAGGATCGCCCAAGCTGGAGATAACCCCTCGAATGGCTCCTGTGTACAAAGACTTTTCATCCACCTTCTCTACATAGTCTGTTTCGATAAAAGCTATTACTTCATGAAAAATCTGTAGGTATTTTTCAGACTCTTCAGAAATTGCTTTTGCGCGTTGAATAGAAAATGCAGATACACACAATAAAACAAATACTAGGGAAATCCAGAGAATTCTTTCTTTAATCTTCATGCCTTTGTTCCAGTCTTTCAAATAATTTTGGATGAGAAATTTTTAACTTTAACTTTACTTTTTGTTGATCTAATCTAAAAACTTTGCATACTTCTAAAAAAATTTCTCGATCCGTTTTCAGCTTCATCCCTTCTTCTTGATTCAAATTTTGTATGAACCGAGTTACTGAAATCCTTTCAACAAGTTTATTTATATCGGAGTCTGTTACTTCTCTTTTGACAGGAGCACAAAAATTAATAAATACAAACATAAATACAAATAGACTAAATTTCATAAAAATACATTAAACCTTTATACAATTTTTAGGGATAGCAAAAATTTGAATAGAATTTTACGAAATAGATTTAAGTTTGAAACAATTTTCTAAACTATTTCAGTTCCTGCAAATTGGTTGTCGTATAGCTTTTTGTACACTCCATTTTGCTCTAAAAGAGAATCGTGATTTCCTTTTTCTACAATTTTTCCATTTTCCATTACAAGTATAGTTGGAATTCTTCGTATTGTGGAAAGTCTGTGAGCAATTACAAATGTAGTTCTATTTTTAAAGAGCCTTTCTAAAGCCTTGTTTACCAATTTTTCGGATTCAACATCGAGTGCACTTGTTGCCTCATCAAGAATCATGATTTCGGGATTTCTGAGAAGTGCACGAGCAATCACAAGTCTTTGTCTTTGACCTCCCGATAAATTCAAACCTCGAATTCCAAGAACACTGTCATATCCATTTTCCATTTCTAAAATAAAGTCATGTGCATGAGCCAACCTTGCAGCGCGAATGATTTCTTTTCTTGTGGACTCTGGTCTTCCGCAAGCGATATTGTCTGCAACACTTCCGTGGAACAGAAAAATATCTTGTGTCACTATTCCGATTTTTTTTCTTAGCTCGATTAGACTCAAATTTCTAATATCAATTCCATCGAATAAAATAGATCCTTGAGTAGGGTCAAAAAATCTAGGGATTAAGTCCATTAAGGAGGATTTGCCACTACCACTCGTCCCTACAAGTGCAACTGTTTCTCCTACTTTCACTTTCAGGTCAATCCCTTTGATTACCTCTTGACTATTTCCGTGATAAGAAAATCTTAAATTGTTAAATTCGATCGAATCTTGTAATTTTTCAAGAACTTGAACAGAGCCAACCTCGTGCCTTTCCCCACGTAAATCCATTAACTCAAAAATTCTATTTCCCGAAACGATTGCTTGGGTAATTTTCCCCACCATCTGAGAAAGCTGGGTCAGTGGTCTAAGTAAAAATAAAAGCGTTAGTAGAAATGCCATAAACTCACCTTGAGTAAATCTACCCGAATAGATTAGCTTTGCACCAATAGCAAAAAATCCCATCACTACCATAGAAGAGCTTAACTCTACAAGGCTTGGAGCGATTTGTACATAAAACTGACCTTTGAAGTTTCTTCTATAGACTTTATTGTTAATATCAGAAAACTTTTCAGTTTCTAATTTCTCCATAGAAAAAGTTTTAATCACTTTTACACCAGAGATTATCTCTTGGATATGTGCGTTTAAGTCCGCGATTCTTTCTTGAGATTTTGTTGTGGACTTTGTGATTTTCCTAGTGAATAGAGTTACAGGAAAAATAACAATCGGTACAGTGAGGGATGCTGTTATGAGTAGCTCTGTATTCAAATACAATAGTATAATCAGATGAGTAACTACATAAAAAAAATTAATAATTGCATCTCTTAGATTGCTGGAAATAACTGCTGCGACTACCTCAACATCATTTACTATTCGGCTCATAAGCAAACCGGTCTTTTCTCTATAAAAGTACGTTAGTGGTAATAGTTGGGTTTTTTCAAATAGTTCTTGGCGTATATCTCTAACAGCCTTGTATCCCGTTGTAGCTATGCAATACACCGACAATAAAAAAGTAATCAATTTCAAAAAGTACAGTGGAACGATTGCCTTACAAACTGCCCAAACTACTTCTCTCGGTTCCATGTCTTTTGCTTTTTCGTTCACCCATTCTTTTGCAATGATGATGATTTTCTTGGATCGTTCCAATCCGTCTAAAGAATCGGATCCGAAAATTCTTTCTTTTAATAATATATTTTTTTCAGGAAGGGTTAGCTCCAATTTCAGCCTTGTTTTTTTTTCTGCTCCAAGAGAATCAAAAAGAGGGATTAATGCAGTTAAAGAAGCTGCATTCAATAAGGCTGTAAATAAGGCAAATACAACTCCTATTGTAAATCTGGTCTTGTATCGAAAAGAGTAAGATAGAAGTCTAAAAAAGGTTTTCAGAAGTTTGGTCCTTCTATCCCCTTTCCGTCGTTCAGGAATTTAGAGATAATCACTCTTTGAATTTGTGAAGTCCCTTCATAAATCTGAAAAATTTTTGAATCACGCATCAGTTTTTCTACAGGATATTCTGTATTGTATCCATATCCACCAAAAATCTGAACTGCATCTGTGCATATCCTTACACACATATCTGCACAAAATGCTTTTGCAATAGAAGCTTGATACGTGTTTTTATATCCATTGTCCATGAGCCAAGCAGCCTGCCAACAAAGTAGTCTTCCAGCTTCCACATCTCTCGCCATTTCTGCCAATAAGAAACTCACTCCTTGGTTTGCAGATACTGGTTTTCCGAATGCGTTACGTGTATTCGCATAACGAATGGAATGCTCCATAGCAGACCTTGCTACACCCACAGCACCTATGGCAACTGCGGGTCTTGTATGGTCAAAAGCACCCATGGCTATTTTAAACCCATCGCCCTCGTTTCCTACCATCTGGCTCTTGTGTACTTTTACATCTTCAAAGGTTACACCTCTTGTATCAGAGCACCTTTGACCCATGTTCTTTTCTTTTTTGCCTATGATGACTCCGGAACTTTTTGAATCTATAATAAACCCTGTCATTCCCTTATGTCCGGCTGCCGGGTCTGTATTAGTCAATACAAACATCCAATCAGACACTCCAGCATTTGTGATCCACATTTTAGATCCGTTTACTATGTATTCGTCACCCACTCTTTTTGCAGTAGTTCGAATAGAGGCAACATCTGATCCAGCACCGGGCTCAGTCACTGCATAAGCAGCCAATTGAAACTCTGAAGTCATGGGCTGTACAAATTTTTTCAAAAGCTCTTCGCTAGCGCCCATTAACACAGGTGCGAGTGCGAGATTATTTGCAAGTATGGCAGTAGCCATTCCTGAACAAGCAGCGTTCAATTCTTCAACAATGATTACCTCGTCTAAGTCCTTCATTTCAGCACCGTTAAACCGTGAAGGAATGTGGAGGTTCATTAGACCCACCTCCCACGCTTTTTTTAGAATAGCCATCGGGTATTCTCCGGTTTGGTCATGAAATTCGGCTTTCGGGATCATTTCATTTTTCCCGAAATCTCTTGCCATATCTCTTAGAGCTTTTTGCTCATCTGTCATCGAAAAATTTATCATCCTACTTCCTCTACAAAAACAGATTCCTAAATGGATCTGGCTACAAGCTCAGCTATATCTTCAACTTTTACGTTTTCTGTCTTACCCGCAGCTTTCACCCCATCCGAAATCATTGTAATGCAGAATGGACAAGCCGTCGCAATCGTTGAAGCTTCTGTATCGAGTAATTGCCCTGTTCTTTTGTTGTTGATTCGGTCGTTGTTTTGCTCTTCCATCCACATTTGAGCACCACCCGCACCACAACAAAGCCCCTTTTCATGGTGATCAATCGGCTCACTCACTTGCTGTCCGGTAACTGCAGCTACTACATCTCTCGGGTGACTATAGTTATCGTTGTATCTTCCTATGTAACAAGAATCGTGGTAGGTATATTTTCCTGCCTTCATATCCTGTGAAACTGAAATGTCCAATTTCTTTTCCTGAATCAACTGATTGATTAGCTCGCTATGGTGAATCACTTCGTAGTTTCCTCCAAATTGAGGATACTCATTTTTAATCGTATTAAAACCATGAGGACATGCAGTCACAATCTTTTTCACATTGTATCTGTTTAGTGTATCCACATTGGTTTGAGCAAGAGTTTGATAGAGGTATTCGTTTCCTCCTCTTCTTGCAGAATCTCCTGTACAATTTTCTTCTGTTCCAAGAATTCCAAACTTCACATTGGCCTTCTGTAATATCTTTACAAAGGATCTCGCAATGTTTTTATTTCTTTCGTCAAAAGCCCCAGCACAACCAACCCAATAGAGTATATCTACATTAGGGTCTTCTGCTAAAGTTTTTACTCCGAGATCAGCCGCCCAATCCGCACGGGTGTGAGCACCGACTCCCCAAGGGTTAGAATTATTTTCCATATTTGTAAATGCCAATTGAAGCTCTTGAGGAAATTTAGACTCCGCAAGAACTAAATGTTTTCTCATTTCCATAATTGCACTTACGTGGTTGTTACCTACAGGACAGGCTTGCACACAAGCGTAGCAAGAAGTGCAACCCCATATCTCTTCTTCAGAAATATAACTTCCGATTACACCTGTTTCCATGCCCATAATTTCTTCTGCAGTTTTGCCTGATTTTTTTGCAGACATTACTTCAGGCATTTTTTCCATCAGAGAATGCTTTAAGTCAACGATGATCTTTTTAGGATTGAGTAATTTTCCTGTACGATTGGCAGGGCACTGAATTTGACATCTTCCGCACTCGATACAAGCCAATCCGTCTAATAAATTCGGCCAAGGGAAGTCTTGAATCTTATTCGATCCCCAAGGAGTATTTTCGTCTTCGAGATTTGTTTTAAAAAGCGCACCCTTAGGAGTATCGCTAAATAAGAAAAAATTAATAGGTGCAAAAATCAAGTGACCGTGTTTGGAAGTAGGTACATACAACATGAATGAGAACACCGTAAGAATGTGCCCCCACCAGAAAATTCGATAGAATACATCAGCCGTTTCACCAGTAACTCCGATTGCAGTAAAAAAGCTCGCAATCCCGTCAGCAATCACTGAAGAGTGAGAAGAACTACTGTATTTAAATCCAGCTTGTTTTGCACCTTCCCCCAAAAGAGTCGAAATCATAAGGGTAGCTATTAAAGAAATCACTATTGCAGACGCTCTTGATGGAATATCTAAACCTTTTGCTTTTGTAATCCATCTTCTCCAAGCAAAAAATCCAAGACCGGTAAGAACTAAAAAAGATACCCACTGAACCATGGTTTCATAAGTGTGTGCTACATCGGTAGAAATAAGCCCTGCGAGAGAAAACTGATATGGGTCGTCCATTCCCCAACCAAATACACCTGCGATCATCTGGCTTGTAGTATGAATTGTATAAACTATGAAACCGTAAAAAATAAAAGCGTGCATGATCCCGCGAAGTGGTTCTTGAAATAATTTTTTCTGCAATATTACATTGAAAAAAACACTTTTTAATCTAAAACTCAGGTTGGGGTATTTTTTAAAATCCTCTGTACCTGTTGCATCTCTACCTGTGAAGGTAAGTTCGAGTCTGTAAAGAATCGCACGAATAAAGACATAATTTGCTATTATAAAAAAAACCGTAAAAGATACGTGGAATAAGATTCTAAGTGTTGTATTTTCCAAGGTGAGCTTCCTTATAAGAAATTTAGAACTATTTCAATCGCTTAAGGATTGATATGGCCTTTTCCTAAGAAAAAATAATCTTCATGTGTGTCGATTCATTTTTCATGGCACAAAAAAACAAATTTCAAAAATAATTCTTTCATTGAGATTGATTTTCAAAAACTTGTTGAATAACATATACTGATATAGTATGAGGGATATTGGATGAGACTTGTTTCTTTTTATTTCATAATTATTTTTTCGCTGATTGCCTCGAATTTTTGCAGTAACCCAATTCAGAAAAAATTAAAAGAACTGCAAAAGTGCAAAGCGACCCTAAAATATTCCAAAATCATCCAAGCTAAGATGCTACTCTTCCCGCCCGTACCTAAAATTTTCTTTAAAGCCGGTGTAGATATTTCCAATAACAACGAAGTAGAGGTAGCAATAGACAAGTTCGATTTTACGGTATATTTGAATAATCCAGAAGAAGGGAAAAAACTGCCCCTTGCCTACGTTACCTCTCCCGAGTCCTACAAAATCCCTCCCTTGACTGCGCAAACTATCGAAATAGACTTAGAAACACTATTTGAAAAAAGTAAGGGAGAAAATGTATTAGAAATCGCAAGTACGGTTATGAAAAAAGGGCTGACCACAGGTGAGTTGGAGCTACTAATTGAAGGGACTATAGAATTCAGCACCTCACTTGGAAATTTTAACATACCGTTCAGCCAAATTACAAAATCCAAGATTAAGTTTTAGTGATTAAAGATTTTAAATCAAAGATTTTTTCCTAAAAATATTCAGGGTTTTTAAGTTTGAAGCATGGCAATACAAAATTGGTAGCGAAAGAGCGTCTTTGTTTACAGAGCCAAGGCTTGATTTATATATTTTTAAAAATAGCAAATCAAACACTCGATACGAATATCGTTTTACTTGACAGCAAAAAATGAAAACTTAAAATTTATTTATGACTACTACACTACTTCAAAATAGAGATTTGTGGGAGAAATGGTTTTGAATCCAGTATGAGCCGAAAAGGAAACTGCTGGGACAATTCTGTTGCAGAATCTTTTTTCAAGGCTTTAAAGTTTGAAGAAAAATTTGTGACTTAAAAATCTGTCCACTAAAACGGGTACACCGTTTAGAGTAACCGACGTTGCCGGAATGCGAAGGTCTGAGGAACTCAAGACCGAAGCATGTAGGCAATGTCTCCGAGCCAACCGTATGACTAGCAAGTCCTGTGACTGAACGGATGGCGCGCAAACTTGCTCCGGTTCCTGAGCCTCATCTTTTCGAGGCGTATCGAAGGACTGCAAGTTTCGTGACAGTAGTGAAGGCACTGGACTTGCGATAACTTTCCAAATAAACTAAAAAATTCCACTTAAACAACCAGCGGCTCGGAGCAAGAAGCCACATTTTCTCGTGGCTTCGCAGTGGCTAATCTTTGTTAGATGCTGTTTTTTGCTACAATTACTATGAAGATTTCCCCCATGACTTCTTCTCTTTAAATTATCACTTGAAATAACTTACTTCAAATAATTGTTGTCACAGTCTCATATAAACTAACGAGGCAATTTTGTCTCATCCTGAATTTTGTTCCGTGATTATGACCAGTTCTTGCATCAAAGTCTACTAAAATATTTCCGCTTTCGATTGCTTGTAAAAAACCTTCGAAACTAAATTTCTGTAACATCATCACTTTGCTGTAATTGTAAAATTCTTTTCCTTTTACTTTTTTTACTTCTGCTTGAACATAAAAACAATTTAAAAGCTTTGTTCCAACAATACTGGCTAAGTCATCGAAGCCCCAATAAGGTTGTGGATTTAATTCTTTCAAACCCACTTTTGCTTTTACTGTTTTTAACCAGTCAGAATGTTTTTCAAGTGAAACTAATTTTGAATCAAAGGATATTAGGATTTTCTTTTCTTCTCGATTAATTTTTACGATAAAGCCTCTATCACTAGCGGATAATCCATGTATGGTTTGTCTAAAACTGGTCTTGCCCCCTAAAACTGGAATACAAAAAAAGGGGATAAAGGAGACTTGATAATATGATAAGAAGAAATAACTATGGCAAAGAATTTAAGGAACAAATAGTAATGGAAATTTTGTCCGGGCAGAGTTCCGTTTCGCAAATAGCTCAAAGGGAAAAGGTAAATCCTCAAACAATCCGAAATTGGAGAAATGAGATAGATACAGGAAAGTTTGAACAAAATAATCAAACCGAATTTGCTTTAAGGAAACGAGTCGCAGAATTGGAAGGTGCACTTGCCAACCTTGCGTTAGATAATCACATTTTAAAAAAAGCCCAAAAATATCTGCAAGACTGGAAGCAAAAAGAGAAATTATCAGGAAGTATCTCGCACCAGAATTTGGAATTGTAAAAAGCTGTAAAGCTTTGGAGATCAGTATCTCTTCCTTTTATTACCAATCGGATGCAAAGATTAAAAGAAAACAGGAGGATAAGCAACTAATAGAAAAGATTGAAGCATATCTGGATTTAATGCCTCAATCAGGTTACAGGTCTGTCACTTATTTTCTGAGAAATGATATGAAAATCAATCATAAGCGAGTTTACAGGATCATGCATGAAAACCTTTTAAAATGCAGTCCGAAGAGGGCTTATCATCATGCGACCACGGATTCAAAACATAACCTGAAAAAATATCCAAATCTTCTTAAGGACAAGTCAATTAATCATGCACGAGTAATAGTTGGTGATGTTACTTTTTTTGATGTTCAGGGGAAAAATCATTATCTGGCATCACTAATGGATATGGAAAACAGAGAGGTCATCGGACGAGCTGTTTCTGATAAACTTAATAGTGAACTTGTCAGGTCTGCATTTGAGTCGGCTCTCATGAACAGAGGAAGTCTCGAAGGTTACATTCATCATACTGATTCTGATAGAAGATATTGTTCGCATGAATATATAGAACTTCTGAACAATTCCAAAATACAAATTTCAATGTGTCTTGGTAATGCATATGAAAATGCACACGCAGAATCTTTTAATAAAACTATCAAGTATCAAGAGATAAATATCTCCTGTTATGCTGATAAAATTGAAGCAGCCAAAAGTATTTTTCAATTTATTGATCGGTACAATTCAATCAGACCTCATTCAGCTTTAGGAGGACTATCTCCTCTGCAATTTAAAAATAAACAAAAAATATGATTTTTTTCTTTACAGTTTTAGGGGGGCACTTCAAACTCATTTCATCTTTGGAATATTTCTGTCCTGCTTCTTTGTGTTTCCAGCCATAATTTGGTAACAATACTAGTGGAACAAATTTTATCGCTCTCGGTGATGGTTCTGTATGAAATAAAGTTGTTAATGATGTTGTATTTATTCGCTGAGATTTTAATTCCCATTCTGCTGCGTTTGGAATTGGTAGGTTATTTTCTGTTATCCCCAATAAATCTTCTAACGTGTTTCCAATTCCACCTTGATTTCCGTGTCTTGTATTCTTAATCCAACCAGTATTTGCAATTTTCTTTAATTCTTCAATTAATTTTTCTTTTGTATATATTTTCATTTTGTCGTACTGAATAATGATAAATACTCTGCTTTCGATGTTAAACAATTCATTCCATTTTCCTTAATCCTTCTTTCTGACATTTCACAATAGTCGGGAGATAACTCTATTCCGATATAATTTCTATTTAATGCTTTAGAGACTAATGCCGTTGTGCCGCTCCCAGAAAAAGGGTCTAATATTAGCTCTGCACTTGTAGAAGAAATAATTCTTTCTATTAAAGCTACAGGAAAAGGTGCAGGATGGAAGGTGTAATTAATTTTGTGTAAATATCTTTTACTCCGAAAATAAAAGAGGGTAAAGAATATGGCAAAAACAAAATCCAGAAAAGACGAGCTCCTTGAAGAGTTGATCAAGGAATACAAAAATCCTGAAGAATTGATCGGTGAAAATGGTCTTCTGAAAGAATTAACCAAAGCTATAGTCGAGAAGGCTATGCGGCAGGAACTGACCCATGAATTGGGTTATGAAAAACATTCTCGGCAAAATGGTGCCGGCAATTCCCGCAATGGTTTTTCGAAAAAGACTATCAAGGGCGATTTTGGAAACCTGGAAATCGACGTTCCCAGAGACCGGAATTCCGAATTTGAACCGAAGATAATCAAGAAAAACCAGACCCATTGGAATGGATTTGATGATAAAATAATTTCTATGTATGCGCGAGGAATGACGACACGCGACATCCAGGCTCATCTTCAGGAAATCTATCAGGTTGAAGTTTCTCCTGATCTGATCTCCACAGTAACAGATGGTGTAATCGAAGAAGTAGTAAAATGGCAGACCAGACCTATTGATTCAATCTATCCGATTATTTATCTTGATGCATTGAGGGTCAAAATTAGAGACGATGGTCAGGTCAAAAACAAGGCTGTTCATATGGCTATCGGCGTCAATATGAACGGTTTAAAAGAGGTTTTGGGCTTCTGGATTGAAGAAAATGAAGGATCCAAGTTCTGGCTCCAAATCCTGACTGAACTAAAAAACCGTGGGTTGCAGGATATATTGATTGCCTGTGTTGATGGACTTACCGGTTTTCCGGAAGCGATTAAAACTATTTATCCAAATGCCGAAGTTCAGCTTTGTATCGTTCATATGGTCAGAAATTCTCTGAAGTATGTTTCCTTTAAAAATCGAAAAGAGCTTTCATCTGACTTGAAAAAAATCTATCGTGCAGTGAACGTTGAGGAAGCAAAATTAAAACTTCAGGAATTTTCTAAAAAATGGGATTCAAAATATCCGATGATTTCAAAATCCTGGGAAAACAGATGGAATGAGATAATTCCTTTTCTTGCCTATCCGGCAGAAATCAGAAAAGTAATTTACACAACCAATGCAATCGAGTCTTTGAATATGACGCTTCGAAAAGTGATCAAAAACCGGGCTTCATTTCCCAATGATGATGCGGCAAAAAAACTGTTGTATCTGGCTCTGCAGAATGCATCAAAAAAATGGACCATGCCTATCCGGGATTGGGGTGCTGCGATTAATCAGTTTGCAATAAATTTTGAAGGGAGAATGGAAATTTAAACGGAAAAGGATTTTACACAAAATTTCCTACACCCTCGCAGGATGTTCATTTTTCATTTCTTGAGTAAATTCCCATACATCTCCAACAGCGTTTGCTTTTGGAACTAATTTAAATTTTGGTTTAGCGATCAAGTAAATTACTTCATAAGTTGGCAGAAAATATCCGGGATTAAAATTTATTCCTCCTTTTCTACGCCAAATTATAATTTGTCTCACAGGAAATCCATTCACTATATTTTGTCTATCTTGGAGTATACCATCCTGAACTCTCCATTTATGATTGTAAAAAATAGCTCCATCATCTTTTATCAATCGAAACATTTCAGTTAAACAATTACGCTGCCAAGCTTCATATTCATCATGGGGCATACAATCATCATAATGACTATACCCATTGATGAGTGCGGCTCCTGCCCATTTGCCGCTTCGACCATCTTTCATTCCATTGCCAGTTGAGTTTTTTAGATTATAGGGTGGAGAAGTAACAACTAAATCTAAGGATTCATCTGGCATTTCTTTCATAACTTCTATAGAATCCCCGCATATTATTTTATTGATAAAGTCTTTTGGATATTTTAAATTCTTTTTCAATATTTTTTCCTCCTCTATTTTCTTAAAAATTATTTTTAGTAAAAACTCAACGAGTTCAATTTTTCCGAAAAAGACATAATAATTTTACTCTAAAACAAAAATCATTTCTAAGGAAAGTATTTTTTAGCAAAACTATACAAGTTTAAATCTAGGTTTCTCTAGTTTATTTTGTTAGCTTGATACAAATATTTCTAAAACCAACATTTCTTGACCGAGAATGTGTCATGGGGGCAAGAAGTAGAAAGGTCTGAGCAAAAGATGGCACATAACTCACTTTAAAGTAATATTTTTCTATTCTTGCCTTCTGATATATGATAAAAAAATATCGCAATAGAAATAGATTTCTTTCTAAATTTACAGAAAAAGTCCTAAAATTGTACTAAACGTGTAATTCACCGAAAACGATGGAGATCCCACATTTTTGCACGAAAAGTGCAACATCTGCACTAAAAGCGAAAAATCAAAACCTCTAACGAAAAAAAAATCTAACTTCTCTATTTTTGTCACCATTCCACAGATTAGTTCCTACATTATTGGAAGAGTTTAGTTGTAAATTAGACTATTCAAGGAAGCCAAGTTGATTAAATAGCAAATGGCTATTCCAGCTGATCGTCACCTTGAAAAAGATTTTTGTATTTTTTCTTTTTAGGTAGAGTCAAGGGAATTGGCTTTGATTTTTTTTCTTCCACAGGTTCTACTGCCACCCCAAGATGGTCTTGGCAAATCTCAGTAGGAATTGTTCCTTTTACAAAATATTCATCAATAGTTTTAGTACATTGAACTCCCGGAAGTTTTCCAGAAATTGCACAAACTTTTTTTGTTATCACATTGATATCGCCAAAATCAAATTGTTTGGTTGACTCCCCCAACAATGCGTTCTGCATAAAGCGGCCCCAGATCGGTGCAGCTACAACACCTCCCGACATTCCTCTTCCAAGGCTAATTGTTCCGGTATCAAATCCAAGCCAAACAGAGCTGACGAGCTCCGGTGTATAGCCAACGAACCAAGCATCACGAAAGTTATTTGTTGTACCAGTCTTACCTGCGGCCGGTCTCCTTAATCCGTAAGAAAGCGCACTTTTTCCTGTACCTTTTCTAATAACGTCTTCCATCATAGAAGTCATTATAAAACTTACTTCAGGCGAAATAATTTGTTTTCTTGTCCGTTTATTGTGCTCAATACGAAAATCTTGAATTACTTTCCCTTTATCATCTGTAATGTATAATACACTAATCGGAAAGACCTCTTTCCCTTTGCTTGCAAAAGCAGCGTAAGCGCGAGTTAGCTCATAAGGAGTTACTTCAAATGCACCAAGGGAAACCGAATAATTATGAGGGATTTCTCTTCCTCCATCTAATTGAAGCATAGCTTTTAAAGAAGGCATTATTTTTGACAGACCAACGTGTTCAACCACTCTGACAGCCACAGAATTTTTTGAACTTTCTAAAGCTGAACGTAATCGAGTAAACCCGGAATACTCATCGCTATAATTTTCCGGAGTCCATTCATCTCCATCATCCATTAAATATTGAATCGGAGAATCTAAAAATATAGTTGCTGCGGTTACATTTTTTTTAGGGTCAGGGTTTTGAAAATAATTGTCCATCGTTGCTGCATAAACTAAAGGTTTAAAAGAAGATCCGGGCTGCCTATAGGCTTGAACTGGTCTAATTTGTTGATTGTCGGAGCGAAAACCGGAACCACCTACAAGTGCCGTAATATATCCCGTATCAGGGCGCATACTAATGATTCCCCCTTCTACAGGAAGTAGGTGATCTTGAGTATTTTGTTTAATAAAATTAAAATCAATTATCTCCCCCACATTTTCAGAGCCGGTTAAGAGATTGAGCATAGCCAAATTATCTCTATAGTCTTCCTGATAAGAGCTTCTAAATGTTCTCTCCATTCTGGAAATCTTAAATTTAAAATCAGACAAATCAAAAAGATTAGAAATAATATCATAAGCCTGACCATACTCTTTATCAAAAATTTCTACATTTTTAAATGAGCGTTGGTTAGACATTTCTGTTTGGCGAGTAAGTCCAGCCTGAAGAGCTTTTTCAGCTTCAGTTTGATGACGAATATTAAGAGTCGAGTAGATTTTGAAACCACCACTATACAGTTTATTTGTGTTTATCGTTTTATTCAAATTTTTTCGGACATACTCTGTGAAATACGGAAAACGATTTAATCTATCAGAAAACGCTGAATCATTTGGAGATCTATTCAAAGTCATATAGTAATCGGCAAACTTGGAATACTCTTCTTCTGCAGTTTGAATATCCATCTTCCCTGTCTCTATAAGTTTCATAAATACGATTCTAACCTTATTATTAGAAACAATCGGATTTACAAGAGGGCTAAATTCTTTTGGTCTGGTAGTCAAGCTGGACAATAACGCTGCTTCCCCCCAAGTAAGGTCATTTAGATCTTTACGGAAATAAAATCTTGCAGCAGCCCCTGCGCCTAACGTCCCGTGACCAAGGGGAATTTCGTTGAGATACATCTCCATAATAGTATCTTTGTCGTAAACCATTTCCATTAAAAATGCAAGCCACACTTCTCTTGCTTTTCTTAAAAATGACCTCTCGATACTGAGGAACTTTATTCTTGTAACTTGCTGCGTTATGGTGGATGCACCTTCCCTGATTTTTCCGGCAATTAGATTCACCGCGAAAGCTCTAAAAATTCCTCTAAAATCTACTCCCGTATGAGAATAAAAATTATTATCCTCAGTTGACAAGAAGCACTGAATCAGATTGTGTCTTTTGTCTTTTCCTGAAGATTCTGGTTTCAAGGAATGGATAGGAACTACTACTCTAGAAAATTTATAAAATTCAGCAATTGGTTCATATTCATTTTTGGAATTAATTCCATAAAGAATAGATGGTCTTTCGTAATCATTTGCTTTTTGAATTTTAAAAAAATCGGTAGGAGATGCGACAATGAGAAGAATATTTAGAAAACATAGTATAGAAGCTATCGCTACGAGTTTTCCAAAATCATTTTCTTTACACCCGAAAAAAGTAAGCGTGTCTCTAAATTTTGTGATAATTAATCGGCTGAGTAGATTCGGAGATTCATTTTGTTTCATTATGAAAATTAAAGAGGAGAAAATTCCTTCATACTTGTAATCTCTTGAAATTTTAAACCTGTGTCAAGGTTGAAACCACCGTACTCTTTCAAAAATGCTTCTCTCTTAATACGATTGTTCAGATATTCCCATGCAAGAGTAACTGCGTCTTTTGCAGAAGTAGTCGCATTATTGACCAATGTTATAAATGAGTCATTTCTCTTGATCGACTTATCTGCCGGATAGTGCCATTCCCTTTCCTCATTATTCATGATACGAGGATCAATTTCAGTTTGAAGTGGAAGCATGAGTACTGTAGAATTTGCTTTTTTAAAAGTTATCATATCAATGAACTTCAATATATTTCGAGTAACACTCTTTTTTGTATCAAGCACTTTATTGAATCTTAAAAAACCGATATAGGAATCATTAATCACATCCAGAGGAATCATTTTTCCTTCAGAGCCAATATACTTTTCTTTAAATTCAACCGGAAAAGTTTCTTGAAGTCCTCTTTGCCAAAATTTCCAAATCATAGGGTCTAACTTTAATATCCCGTCTCTCCCTCGGACTCTCACATCAACATGGTGAGGAAAATCATAATCATGAGGGCTCATTCCCCATCTGTAATGCAATAAATAGGAGTCGAGTGCGTACTCTACCTTCAAGTGGGCAATTTGTGCTTGAGAGCTAATCTTTGGGTTCTTATTATAAAAATCACCCGATATGTAAAAAATGTACGGATGAGTTACAATATCGACAACGCAATGGACTAAATAACCAAAAGTAAATGCTATAAACCTGTCTCGATAAATTCCATCTTCGGTTTCAAAAATAATGTCTAAAAAATTCAAAATCAATTCAGCTACATTTTTATGATGAGACAAATCACCCCAATATTGAGATTTTTTATTCAAAACGGGCGTAAGAAGATGGTAAAAATAAAAAATATCCGGGGCAACAGTCCCAAGGTTTGCGTAATTTTTATTTTCCTCAATTCTTAAAGTTTTAGCAATTTTTTTTTGTTCTACAGTGCCGTGGTCCAAATGCTTGCAAACCTGTGACAACACTTCGAGATGAGTAATTTTCCCTGCCATAATAGCCTCTATCAATGATTTGAATTTTAAAAAATTCTGCAAATAAAAAATTTTTCTAAAAGTATATTTCCCCTAAAAAGACTTTTTGCAAATGAACTATTCATCAAAATTTCAGCTTCGGTAATCATTACTCTGAGAATTTCTTAGAAAAAATACATTAAGGTCAATAGAGAGTTATCCTATTCTATGCTCTTTTACTTCCGTATTGCTAAATTGTGACAAAAGTTTGAATATAAAAATTTATGATATTTATCATAATGAAAATTTAGAAGTATTTTGATATAGGTCAATTAAACTTAAAATTTTCTATGATAGAAACATAAGTATATAAAATATGTTCATATACAGGAGGAATATAGAAAATCATGAAAAAAAGAAATACTTACTCGGTGAGTCTCACTCTTTTCATTCTTATTTTTGTTTTAGGGATTGGCTGCTCTAAAAAAGAAGAGAATGCAAGCAGTGAAGAATCTGGTAAAAGTAAAATAAATCCTATGGAAGTTAAGGGAATTGGTCCAGTTTCAAAAGTTGATCTTGGGGCTTTAGATGCAAAAAGAGCAGGTAAAGGAAAGACTGAGTTTGAGTCTAAATGCTCGGCTTGTCATAAGATTGATGAAAAAGTAGTGGGGCCTGCCATAAAAGGAATTACTACCAGAAGGACTCCCGAATGGATTATGAATATGATTTTGAATCCGGTCGAGATGACTCAGAAAGATCCTATTGCAAAAGAGCTTCTTGAAGAGCATCTAACACAAATGACTTTCCAAAATGTAAGTCAAGACGAAGCAAGGGATATGCTTGAATATTTCCGACAGGTAGATGAACAAAAATAAATTTAACAAGGAGTAAAATATGCTGGCAAAAGCAATGCTGAAACTTGCGTTACTCGCAATTTCTTTCAGCTTAATCAACCAGTGCGGCGGTTCCGGAGGGAAGGCTACCTTAGCGGCTAACGCAGCACAAAAAGTATATGTTGCCCCAGGTGAAAAGGACGAAGTATATGCCCTTTTGTCTGGAGGATTTAACGGACAGGTAAGTGTACAAGGTATTCCTTCAGGAAGAGTATTCAAAATTATTCCTGTATTTTCATTGCACACTGAAAATGGGTATGGATTTGACGAAGAAACTAAAGATATGCTTCTCACTTCCAAAGGTTATATTCCTTGGGATGATACTCATCATCCGGAGGCTTCTCTAACCGATGGAAATCACGACGGTCGTTGGTTATTCATTAATGGAAACAACACTCCAAGGATTGCAAGAATTGATCTGACTACTTTTGAAACAAAAGAAATCATAGAGATTCCAAACATTGCAGGGAATCACTCTTCTCCTTTCCTTACCGAGAACACAGAGTACGCAATGTCTGCAACCAGATTTAGTATTCCTGTTCCTCAAAGAGATATCGCTATCGAAGAAATGGGAAAAGGTAAGTTCAATGGTGTTCTTTCCATGATCAAAATTGATCCAAAAACAGGAAAGATGAGTCTTGATCTACAAACTATGCTACCTGCTTATGATTATGATTTGGCTCGTTGTGGAAAAGGGCCTTCTCGTGATTGGTGCTTTTTTAGTATGTACAATACTGAAATGGCGTTTCAAATGCTTGAGGTTGGGGCTTCAAAAAAAGATAAGGATTATATCCTAGCTTTCAATTGGAAAAAAGCAAGTGAATGTAAGGCAAAAGCAAGAGACTTTAGTGGTACTTATGTTCACAATATATGGCCTGAAAACCAAAAAACTGTTTCAACCAAACATAATGGCGTGAAAATGTTAGACCCGAAAGATTGCCCTGGAATAGCGTATTTTTTACCGACTCCAAAAAGTCCACACGGTGCTGACGTTGATCCAACAGGTGAATACATTGTAGGTGGTGGAAAATTAGCTACGATTATTTCAGTCCACTCTTTTTCTAAACTTTTAAAAGCCGCAACAGACCCGGCAGCAAAAGATGGAGAAGCTGGAGGAATTCCTATTTTAAAATATGAATCAACTCTTGCAGGTGAAGTAAAAAAACCATGTCTTGGTCCTCTACATACAGAATTTGACAACAATGGGTATGCTTATACTTCTTGTTTTGTTAGCTCCGAGGTAGTAAAATGGAAACCCGGTACATGGGAAGTAATACAAAAACTTCCTGCATACTATAGCGTTGGTCACTTAAGTATTGTGGGTGGCGATAATAAAAAACCTTTCGGAAAATATCTACTTGCTATGAATAAAATCACCAAGGATAGATACTTACCTGTAGGAATGGAATTGCCTCAATCTGCACAGCTCTACGATATTTCTGGAAGTAAAGCCGAGCTTTTGGCTGACTTTCCTACAATTGGGGAACCTCATTACGCCCAGATGATTCCAGCGAAACTTCTCAAAGATAAAACTAAAAAGATTTATCCTCTTGAAGAAAACAAGCACCCTTATGCTGCAAAAAAAGAGTCTGAGGCTAAAGTAGTTAGAGAAGGAAATGTAGTTAGAGTGTATTTAACTGCAATCCGATCTCATTTTAAGCCGGACATGGTTCAAGTGAAAAGAGGAGACTTAGTGTATTTCCACGTTACAAATCTCGAGCAAGACTTTGATATTCCGCACGGATTTGCAATTGCAGGTGCACCTTTACCAAACATCCTTGTGATGCCAGGTCAAACTCGCACGGTGAAATGGGAAGCGAAAGAAGTTGGAGTATTTCCTTTCTATTGTACAGATTTCTGCTCTGCTCTGCATCAGGAAATGCAACAATACATCAGGGTAACTCCTTAGTTTAACCAAAGAATTGAATAGAAGTGGAGCAGAAAATATTTTTTTGCTCCACTCTATTTACAAAAATTGAAGCGAAAAGAAAAAATAATATTTCGATTCTTAGTAAAATCAAAAAATCGAAAAACAAACAGAGGCTCTAATATGTTTAAAGTAATCAGCGGTTTAAACCGTCACTTAATCTTAGCAATAGTTGTTCTTTTAATCGGAGTTTATTTTGTACCGATTTGGTATATTTCCCTTGCAGCCCCTCAGTATCCAGAGGGTTTAAGTATGAATATCTGGATTAATAAAATTAGTGGGGGCACTCCTTATGATTTGCAAAATATCAATCTGCTAAACCATTATATCGGGATGGCTGAAATCGTAGAAACATCCATTCCGGAATTATTATTCATGCCATACATTTTAGCGTATATGATAGCAGGAGCAATCGTAACCTATTTTTTTCCGAGATATATTATGTACATTTTTGGTATAGTAAACTTTGTTTTAGTTGCTAGTGCAGGGTTGTATGATTTTTGGAGATGGGAATACAATTACGGACACAACTTAAAACCTGACGCTGCCATTGTAGTTCCAGGGATGACTTACCAACCACCACTTTTATTTTGCAAAGAATTATTGAATATCACGGCTTGTAGCCTTCCTCACTTAGGTGCATTTTTTCTATTTGCTTCTTTGGGGATATTGATATTTGTAGTATGGAAAGAAAAAACTATTAAGGTTGAAAATTAAACAAGAGGTATAACAATGAAAAGAAAAGATTTTATTTCAAAAGCGACAGCAATTACAACAGGTCTTGTTGCAACAGGGATCTTGTCCCAAACAAAAAAACACGACCATGACCATTCTGACCCAAACCACAAACACGATCCGAAACACGACCACTCAAAACATATTAAATATGGTATGTTGATTACAAAAATAATGGATTGCATCAAAACAGGAAATATCTGCAAGGATCATTGCCTAATGTCTCTTGCAGATGGAGATAAGACTATGTTGGGTTGTGCAAAATCTGTAAATGAAATGCTCTCTTCTTGCGAAGCACTATTTCAACTTGCAGTTACGAATTCTGAATTCACTCCAAAAATGGCAACTCTGTGCATGGAAATTTGTTTAAAGTGTGAAAAAGAATGCCAAAAACACGCATCCAAACATAAAGTGTGTGCTGATTGTGGTGCAAGCTGTAAAGCGTGTGCTGATGAATGCAAAAAAATAGCAGCTTAATCTAAAATGAATTTCAAAAAAATTATAATAGCGATAACTATTTTATCGCTTTTTTTTTGTGGGTGCATTGATAAAAATCCGGAAAATATTTCTCCAGGAGAAAAGAAATGTGAACACTGCAAAATGGATATAGCACAAATGAACTACCATTCACAAATCATCTCTCCCAAGGGAAGAAAATTTCATTTTGATTCTATAGAGTGTATGATTTCCTATTGGCTAGAAAATGAACATAGGACAGAAAAACTATTTGTTAGAAATTTTTCTGACTTTAAAAATTCAAAAGAATGGCTTGAGATTTCCAATACATTTTTTTTGAAATCAGATAAATTAATTTCTCCGATGAGTGCAAATATTTCTTCTTACAAAAATCTTGAAGGTGCAAACAAAGCCAAAGATGAATATGGCGGGAAAATTTTAGACCTCTCTGAATTGAAACAATACATTCGTACAGATTGGAAAAAGGAATTATCAGAGAAAACAAAACACTAATGCTTTATTTATTATTTTTTATCGGTATCTTTTCTATTTCAGAAACTTTTGCATCTACCCTAATTGTAGATCCTAAAGGGAAAATTTCAACCATTACGGAAGCTATACAATTAGCAAAAGACTCCGATACAATTGAAATTTCACCCGGGACTTATTCCGAGGGAATGATTACTATAACTAAAAAACTTCGTTTGATTGCAAAAGGAAATGTAATCGTGGACGGTCAAACAAAAGAGCATGTAATCAGTATCAATGCGGATAACGTCCGAATTGAAGGAATGCAAATCATGAACAGTGGAGTTAGCTCCATGAGAGAATTTGCAGGGATTCATGTTAAAGGCTCCAAAAACTGTGAACTTGTAGGAAATAAATTAATCAATAACGCTTATGGTTTTTATCTTGAAAAATCAGAAAATTGTTTAATCGAAAACAACGAATCAATCGGAAATGCTAAAGATGAAATTTACGGTGGAAATGGAATTCATCTCTGGTCAGCTTCCGGGCACACCATTAAAGGAAATACTCTCAACAAACACAGAGACGGTTTATACTTTGAATTTTCATCTAATTTAAAAATTGAAAATAATTCAAGCTCTGATAGCATTCGCTATGGAATGCACTTTATGTTTTCCCATGAAAATGTATTTCGTAAAAATAAATTTTTTCGTAACTCCTCAGGTGTTGCAATTATGTATTCACGAGATACGATAGTAGAAGAAAACACTTTTGAGCAAAACTGGGGTAGTGGGTCTCATGGAATATTGTTAAAAGAAATTTCTACAAGTAGATTTTATAAAAATATTTTTAAAGAAAATGCACAAGGTATATATGCAGACAACGCAAATAGAAATATTTTTTCAGAAAATCAATTTTTGAGAAATGGATGGGCTATCAATATTCTTGGAAACTGTGAAGAAAATAAGTTTGAAAGAAATAATTTCATAGAAAACGTGTTTGATCTTGGAACAAATTCTCGTGACAACTCAAATGATTATACTGGAAATTATTGGGATAAATACAGAGGATTCGATATGGATAAAGATGGCGTAGGAGACAAGCCTCACACACCAGTGCAATTTTTTGGATATTGGGTAAACGTATATCCGGTACTGACACTTCTCTTTGAGTCTCCAATAGTAGAAATGTTAGAAATAGCAGAAAAGGCATTTCCAGTAATTAGCCCGGTATCCCTTTTAGATTCAAAACCAAGTTTAAGAGTATTTCAATTATGATAGTAATAAAAAATTTATCAAAAACATTTAACGGAAATAAAGTAATCAGTGATTTTTCTCTTGCAATCGAAGAAAATCGAATCACTGCTCTTGTAGGTCCCAATGGCTCAGGAAAGACTACACTTTTAAAATGCATTCTCGGACTGACCTTCCCTGATCCAAACAGCTCAATTGAAAAAGATGGAATCAAAATTTCTTCAATAGAAGAAGAAGTGCATAAAGAAATCGGCTATATGCCTCAAACTCCAAATTTTCCTAAAAATTTAAAAGTTACAGAAATCCTCGATATATTCAAAAGAATAGATTCTGCTCCTCCCGATTACATGCTTGAACTCATGGGAGATTTAGAAATCTGGAAATTTGAAAATAAATTATTTGGAGAGCTATCAGGTGGAATGAAGCAAAAAATAAATATCCTGCAATGCTTCGGCTTTAGAAAGAAACTCTATATTGCAGATGAACCTACTTCCAGTTTGGATCCGCACATGTCTTACTTCTTAAAAAGTCTATTAAAGAAAAGAAAAGAATCAGGCGCATCCATTATTTTTACTTCTCACATAATGAGTGAAGTACAAGAAATTGCTGAAAAAGTCTGTCTTCTTGTAGATGGCCGATTGGTTCTACACGAAACACCTTCAAATATTTTATCCATGAACAATGCTTCTAACTTAGAAGAAGCAATGAGAATGTACTGGGAGAAAAGAAAATGAAATTATTTTCACAAGATTTTCGTCAAATCGTGTATCTTGAATTTTATGAAAATATCCGCAACAAATGGGTTTTTCTTTATGCAATTGCTTTTTTTATGATTTGCTCTTTGACAATTTATTTTGGTGGGAAACAAAGCTCTAAGATTACAGCCAGTTTACTGAATATTTTTCTATTACTAATTCCAATCTTTGGGCTATTGTTTGGCAGCGTAAATTTTATGGAATCTCTTCCGTTTATGGAGGTAATTTTATCTCGTCCTGTAAGTAGGGCAAAACTATTTCTTGGCAAATGGATTGGAGCTAACCTCGGACTCAATCTCGGTTTTGTTTCTGGTACAGCAATTCCTTTGATCTTATTTATGGATCCAAGCGAAGGAAAAATTTTTCTCTCGATACAACTACTGATTTATGGAGTTTTATTAAACAGTATATTTCTTAGTCTCTCATTTCTTGCGTCCATCATAATTATAAAAAAAGAAATGGTACTCGGAAGTATTTTAATTATTTGGTTTTACTTTTACTTTTTATACGATCTGTTAATAGTCGGGATTAGTATTTTCTTTGGAGAGTATCCTCTCGAAGTTCCAGTTCTTGGAATGGTTTTGCTAAACCCTTTAGATTTAGTCAGAGTAATTATTTTACTACAAATGGATTCTGCGGTATTACTCGGATTTACTTCAGCCTTCTTTCAAAAATATTTAGGAAATGTAAGCGGGATTTTTCTTTGCTTTGTTTTCTTAAGTGTGTGGATTATTACACCTATTTTTATCGGTGTCAGGATCTTTAAAAGCAAAGATCTGTAAAGGTTTATCCTATCGTATTTTCTCATAAACTAATTTATGTCTAAAATACCCGCAAAAATGTTGGAACCCCAATTCGGGGGACGAATGATTGAAATAGTGGAGTTGGAATTTTTTTTATATAGCTCTATCTTTTTGTTAGAGGTTTTTAGCTTTAGTATAGTTTTTTAAAATTTCGCATTTAGTGCAGATTTTGCTCTTTTCGTGCTAAAATGTGGGAACTCCATTCTTTTTTTGAGGAATTGCACATTTAGTACGGGTTCAGAACTTTTCGTGCAAAAATGTGGGAACTCCACTTTTTTGGGGGATTTCAAGAGATTACGCATTTAATGCAGAATTTGGACTTTTTCTGTAAAAGTTAAAAAATTTTTTCTAAAATCGCAAAAATTTTATTTCTATCACGATATTATTTTACCTTATATCAAGAGGCAAGAAATAGTGGCTGGGGGCAGAAACTATATGAGGAAAAAATTTTTGTGTTAGGAGAATACTATGAACCCGGAAAAATTTGAGCGAACTCAATCAAGTTTACTCATTCCAGAAAAATTTATGGATGAGTTTAATTGTAGGACAGAAAATATTTCGAGAGAGGATTACTTGCATGATTTGTTAGAGAGGTACAGGAATGTTTTGCTGTGGAAGACTTTTGAGAAGTTGGATTGTGTGAAAACTTGTTACCAAGAAGAAGGGCAGAATCTTCAGAAGAAGAACTTTCGCCCTGAGAATGCAGATTGGATTGAGCTTGGTGAGTTTGCTCAATGGCTTGGTATTTCAAGAACGGCTCTTTTTACTCTTCTTTTGTTACTTGACATTGCCGGATGGGACATAATCATCCCTGCCAAGTTCTATGACTTTGGAGTTCCACCCAAGGTCAGTTCGATTGCGATAGGAGTTTACCTCTCCAAGAGAAAAACCATACGATACAATAGGCTGATACGACATAAGATGTGGCGAAACTAAAAAAAATACAAAACAAACAAAAAAAAATAAAGGGCCTTCTGAAAGTGGACAGGATAGCTATCTCTGGAAAAAATCGTCTAATTTTTCATTTGGTGTTTCAATTTGGCTACAATATTGATTAACCAAATCAGTCATAGAGACAATCTGAAATATTGGATGATCCAAAATACCACTATTTTTCAATTCATTTCTTTCCTCTTCTATTCCATCAATGTGAATCCACGTATCAAACCTTGAGCTACCATTTTCCGATATTTCTACCGCAATGATATACTCAAAAAGACCAAATTTTTTAATAAACACTTTAAAACTATCCAAAGGAGACTGAAGCAATTTTTCTCGAAATTTATGAGATTCGCTTGGGTAATTTTCTGGTTTGTTTTGACTATAGTATCGATTTAAAACTTCTACTATTCTTATAAATTCTTCTTTCTTATTCTTTAGCTCAACCCAGTTTGAATCAAACATTTTCTCAGATTTTGTATTTATTTTTTTATTCATAAACCTATCCCTTATTTTTAATCTATAAGGTAAAAAAAAATCAGAGTAGGAAAATTTTTTTTACGTTTTACTAAATTATATAGTTCAGAAAACTATCAAAAAAGAGATAAAATAGGAAACAAACGTAAATATTTTTAAAATTCATATCAATAGAGGAGAACAACATGAGTAAAATTAAAGTAAAAACCCCATTAGTAGAATTAGACGGAGACGAAATGACAAGAGTAATCTGGAAAGAAATCAAAGACAGATTCATTTCGCCCTATCTCGACATTCAGTTAGATTATTATGATTTGTCGGTTACCTATCGTGACAAGACAGAAGATAAAGTTACAGTAGACTCAGCCAATGCGATTATTAAGTATGGAGTAGGTGTAAAATGTGCAACTATTACTCCAAATGCAGACAGAGTAAAAGAATATTCCTTGAAAAAGGAATGGCCTTCTCCGAATGGAACAATTCGGTCTATCTTAGACGGGACGGTTTTTCGTAAACCAATTATTGTAAACAATATTCCTGCTGCAGTCAAGTCATGGAAAAAACCCATCATCATAGGAAGGCACGCTTATGGAGATATTTACAAAAATACAGAACTAATCATCGACGAGCCGGGGAAGGCAGAAATAGTATTTACAAATTCTTCTGGTGCAGAAAAAGCAAGAGTAACTATTCAAGATTTTAAAACTCCGGGTGTAGTGATGGGGATGCACAATATAGATAAATCCATTGAAAGTTTTGCTAAAGCTTGTTTTAATTATGCTCTATCAGAGAAAGTAAATATTTGGTTTGCAACCAAAGATACAATTTCTAAAAAATACCACGCTAAATTTAGAAAAATTTTTGATGAGATGGCAGTTTCCAAAAAATCTGAACTTGAAAACGCTAAAATTGACTATAGCTATTTTCTAATTGATGATGCAGTCGCTCAAATCATAAAGCACGAGGGAGGAATGCTCTGGGCTTTGATGAATTACGACGGGGACGTTATGAGTGATATGGTAGCATCCGGATTTGGATCACTTGGCTTAATGACTAGTGTATTAGTTTCTCCTGACGGAAAATTTGAATACGAAGCTGCACACGGAACGGTTACTAGGCACTTCCGTAAATACCAAAAAGGAGAAACGACATCTACAAATTCAGTTGCTTCTATTTTTGCTTGGACAGGAGCTCTCGCTAAAAGAGGAGAGTTAGACGGAATACCTGAGGTTACAAGTTTTGCACAAAATTTAGAAAAAGCTGTTTTAGATACGATTGAATCTGGCGAGATGACAAAAGATCTAATCCTACTAACTACAAGCGCGAATAAAAAAGAATTAGATACTTTTCAGTTTATGGAAGCAGTTCAAACAAGATTGAACAAACTAATTTAAGAAAATTTTTGCCACTTCAAGAAATTGGGGTGGCTATTCCGATATTCTATATGATGAAATTTTCTTCTAATGCAATAGTAGGACTTGGATTTACGGCATTTATGCTTGTAAGTTTTTATTTCACGATTATCAAACAAGTTGATATAGATTCCAAATACCCTTACAAGCTCAAACTATACTACTCAAAGATAGACGGGATCCGAAAAGGTACAGAAGTTTATCTAAATGGTATTTTATTTGGAATGGTGAATAGTTTTCAAGAAATCTCTGCAAATGATGTCCCTGATAAAAGATTTTTAGAATATGGGAAAAGCGATGCAATAGAATTGGTTCTGAAAATTTCAGAGCCTTTGACTTTATGGAATAATTACAAAATTCGATTTAAGAATACTACAATGTTTTCTGGAAGAACAATCGAAATAGACCCCGGATCTTATGAAGGCGAATCTTCTACCTATTTTCAACCAAGTTTTAGAACAGGAGAAAAAATTCCTGACTTTTCTCCATCGGCAAGTTACTATGACGATTTTTTTGCATCTTCTGCAAGACTAATAGAGGACAACCGTCCAGAGATTAAAATTGCAGTAGAGAATCTAACCGAAGTTTCAACAAAACTTCAATACGGAAACGGGACTCTCCCACAATTCATCAATAACGATATAGTTTATGATGCGTTAGCCGAAACAGCAAGCGACCTGAGCATATTTGGAAAAGATTTAAGAAGAACCCAAGAATCACTTAGAGAGTCCAATATTATCCCTGCACCTTTTGCAATCAATCTTTATAAAAGAAATACTACAATCGGTAGAATTTCTGATAGGCTTTATGTTGTAAAACCACAAAGTCAAAAAAATCTTGAACTATATTACAAATCAAAACTACTTGGCTTATGAAAGTTGCGGTCATTCACGATTGGCTAACAGGGATGCGGGGAGGAGAAAAAGTACTTGAGTCTATTTTAAAAATTTTTCCAAATTCTGAACTTTTTACACTCTTCTATTCAAAGGGCAGCCTAAGCCCTCTAATCGAAAATCGAAAAATCCATACTGCATTTACAGATAAACTCCCATTTAAAAAATCTAAGTATAGAAATTATCTGCCTCTATTCCCAACTGCCATAGAAACGTTTGATTTAAGAGGATTTGATCTAATTCTTTCCAGCTCTCATTGTGTAGCAAAAGGAATAATCTCCCCTCCGGATTCAACGCACATTTCTTATATCCATTCACCCATGCGTTACGTTTGGGATATGTACTACGAGTATTTTCCGAAAAAATCCGGGATAAAAAATTTCTTGATTCAGTTCATCTCTAACTACTTAAGAATATGGGACGTAACCAGTGCTCAAAGGGTAGATAAATATGTGTGCAATTCTAAATTTGTAGCAAAAAGAGTGAAGAAATACTATTCCAAAGACTCTAATGTAATCTACCCGCCGTGTTTGGAAACTGGTACCAAAATAATCAATGAAAAAAAAGAGGATTATTACCTAATTGTTTCTGCCTTTGCTCCCTACAAAAGAATTGATCTCGCAATAGAATCTTTTCGTATCAATGGAAAAAAGTTAGTAATCATTGGAAGCGGGCAAGACGAGGGAATTCTTAAAAAAAGTGCTCCTAAGAATATAACCTTTCTATCAGGTGTCTCTAAAACTGAAATAGAAGAGTATTATAAAAGAGCAAGAGGGTTTATTTTTCCGGGGTTAGAGGACTTTGGGATTACCCCTGTAGAAGCACAAAAATTTTGTACCCCTGTAATAGCCTACGGCAAAGGTGGGGTTTTAGAGACTGTCAATGACAAAAAGACAGGTGTTTTCTTTCAAAATCAGAATATTGGAGATTTGAACGAGGCTATAATGGTTTCAGAGAAAATTCGGTACAATCCGGAGGATTTCCAAAAGAATATTGAAAGATTTACCGAAGAAAAATTCATAATTGAAATGAAAAATACGGTCGATGAAGTACTTAGGGGTAATATAAGTTTTGATCGTAGTCCACAGGTTAAACAAAAGCGAAGTAGTAATAAACGCTAGTCAGATTGAATCATTAGAATCAACCCCCGATACTGTAATCGTACTCGTAAATGACAAAAGATATATAGTACGAGAAACTATATCTGAAGTCATAGATAAGGTTATAGAATATAAAAAAAAGATATTTCAATTTCCTTTTAATGGAACAGAAAAAAAGGGATAATGGTTAAATTATGGATATAGCTACAATCATTGGTTTAGCGTTTGGTTTGACAGTACTACTACTTGGAACTATAACAGCGGGTTTAAATCCGATGTCGATTTTGGATATTCCTTCGATTTTGATTACATTTGGTGGTGGTATTGCTGCAACAGTTATTTCTACTTCTTGGTCAAATACAATGAATATTGTAAATGTATCGAAAAAAGCATTCTCCGAACCAAAATTCGATATACCCGGACTTATTACTACTCTTGTTTCTTTTTCAGAAAAAGCAAGAAGAGAAGGACTACTTGCACTCGAAGATGATGTTTCTGAGTTGCCCGATGAATTTCTTCGTAAAGGAATTCAACTTGTAGTGGACGGAACAGACCCTGAATTAGTGAGAAATATCATGGAAACTGAAATGTCGAATATTGCCTCGAGACACTCCTCGGGTAGGAACTGGTGGGATTCCCTAGGTGGTCTTGCTCCCGGATTTGGAATGCTTGGAACTCTTATCGGACTTATCGGTATGTTGAAAAACATGGGCTCTGGAGATTCGAGTGCAATCGGTATCGGTATGGCTGCTGCTCTTATTACCACGCTTTACGGATCTTTTATATCCAACCTGCTCGCTATCCCAATGGTAAAAAAACTCATGATGAGAAGTGAAGACGAATTATCCATGAAACAAATTATGATAGAAGGCACATTGTCCATCCAATCCGGGGACAACCCTAGGATTGTAAAAGAAAAACTTTCCAGCTTCCTCTCTCCTTCCGAAAGAGGAGCCTTGAAAGATGATGAAAAATAGGAAAGCATAGATGGCAAAACAACAAAAGTGTCCAGAATGTATTCAAAAAGTAGCGGAGTATATGCTTACCTATGGGGATATGGTCACTCTACTTCTATGTTTTTTTATTATGTTATACACCACAGGTAAAACTAACGCACGTGAAATGCAGATTATTTTATCTGTGTTCAAGTCAACAACCGGGTTTTTTGACGGAGGACAAACTCTATCCAAAGGTACCTTAGAAGAATTTGGAATGAATATTGAATCCCTTCCTTCACAAACAAGAGGAAAGGCTCTTTCCAAAGCAAAAAGAACTGCAACAGAATTATTTAAACCAGAAATTCGTGCAGGGAAAGTTAGGGTTTCTGAAGACGAGAGAGGGCTTGTGATTTCTTTAGCTGGGGCTGACTATTTTGATCCCGGGTCGGCTATTTTATTACCAGAAATAAAAGAAACTTTAAAGAAAGCGTCCGGGTTAATGAAAGAATTAGAAAGATTTGTAAGAGTCGAAGGACATAGTGACGAAGACGCAGTCCTACCCGGTACAAATCCCGGAAGAGAAGAAAGAATTTATTTGAATAACTGGGACCTTGCCGGTGCGAGAGCAATCAATTCCACAGTGTATCTTATTAATTATGGGAAGTTAGATCCAAGCTGGTTTCAAGCAGTAAGTTTCGGCTCATATCGACCCATGATAGTAGAAGATCCTGGCAGCCCAGAAGCAAAAGCGTATAACAGAAGAATTGATATAGTAATTTTAACAGAGAGATCGGTTAAGAGGAAAACGTCAGAGAGCAAATTCGGACTCCCTAAAAGCAAAATCTCAAACACCGAAACTACAACAGAGGAAGAATAGGAGAAAAATATGGGTGATGCAGAAATAGATGATGAAGGCAGTGCCCCGGCGGCTGAAGCGACTGGAAGTTCACCGATTATTAAATGGCTATTGTATATCGCAGGAGCCATATTTGGAATAATTATTGTTGTTGTAATAGCTATGTTTGTAGCTCAAAAAACTGCAACCAGTGTATTTAAACAACAAAAAAATATAGCATTAGTGAAAGCCCCTCCCCCACTCGACGTATTTAGATTTACAGATGAATTTAGAATAAATACTGCCGATGTCGGAGAATCTCATTTTATTAAATTGAAACTTTCTTTTGGTTACGACAAAGGGCAAGCAGCACTCGGAGGCGAGCTTGCAGAAAGGATGCCACAAATGCAAAATATCATTAATCTGATAATTTCCAGAAAGACTAAAGAAGATTTAAGAACAGTGGTTCAACAGCTTGATTTACGAGAAGAAATAAAAGCTCATATCAATCATATCTTGACAAATGGCAAGATCAAAGAAGTTTACTTTCAAGAATTTATCATCAATTAAGGGTTATTCTTCCAAAGCTGAAAAAATTTCTTTAAGTAAGGTTTTTCCTTCTTGCTTACTTCCGGTTTTTTTATCAATGTATTTGTTTAAAAATCCCGGGAGTTTTTTATTTCTGACGTTGTAAGAAATGATTTTTTTATTCAACTGAATAGATTGAGTTTTTGTAAATTGAAAATTTTCAGAAATTTTTTTTGACAGTAGATTGCTTTCCTCAGTAGGATTGGTTTTGCTACTCAAAACTCTACGATTCAAAAAATCTTCAATTTTTAGTACATTTTCTTTGACTAACCTCCTGATCAAATTTTTGGTAATAGAATTTTTTTCCAAAAAATCTGATAATATTTTAATAATAAAGATTCTGTCCGGTCCGAAAAAAACTGAAGATGCCTCAAAAAATCCGGAAGACTCCATATCAACAAATACCTTCTCTTTGAAAATAGAAGAATCAAAGACAGGAGTATCTGAGGTTACAATAGAAATCTCTCTAAACGAACTTTGGAATACATCAGGATAGTAATCTTTTTTTGTTGCCAAGTCTGTAACTTTATGGACTAAAAAAATATCTCCGATAGATTTACTTAGATCGTTTGACCCACAAATCCCAATATTGAATATGAAATCATTCGAGCTTATTTTGAATTTATTTAATAAAATCGCAGTACCTATCGCTGAATTAATTTTACCTACACCGGTGATAATTAATTTTATCCGATCACTTGAATAAATAGAAAATCTATTTTTCGTATCTTCTAATTTTAATTGAAAATTTTCGATAATCGGTTCTGCCTCAGACCTTAAAGCAACCGAAACGAATACCATGAAAAGAAGCTCAATTCATTCCGTAGATCATCTCATATATAACTTTCATTCCAAGTTGCAAATTTTGAATAGATATACTTTCATTTTTCCCATGCATTCCATCTATATCTTCTGCAGTCATTATCGCAGGTATTAGCCCATAGCACTTTAAACCTAACTTTCTTAAAAAATGAGAATCAGTTGCACCAGGAGAAAGAAAAGGAGTAATTACTGCCCCAGTTTCATTTTTCATTGCGACAGAGGAAAGAATCTGAAATAGCTCACCGTTTAGATCGGAAGAAGTAGGTGGCTGTTTACTGATAACCTCAATTGTAATATTTCTCCCTTTAGCCAATTCTTGTATTTTCTCTAAATAGTTTTCCGGTGTTATTCCGGGGAGAAGACGAATATCTACTACCGCTTCTGCCTTGTCCGTTATTACATTGGGTCCTGCTTTTTCTGTGCTTAGGGAGGTTATGCTCCTTGTATTAGATGTCATGGCTCTAAGGTGACGGTTTCCCTTTATTATCCCTGCTAAAATCTTTTTCACAATTGGGTTATGAGCTCTTTTTAAGAAAAAAGAATTAGGGAATTTGCTTGCTTCACCCATCTGATAAAAAAATTTAGAAGTCTCATCCGTGATTGTAACCGAAGTCTCCATTTCTTGCAAATCGAATAAAAACTTCATCAAATCCAATGTAGCGTAGTTTGTTGGAGGTGTACTACCATGACCCGAAGTACCGGTTGAAATAACTCTAATCCATAAAATCCCTTTTTCTGCGTATTGCAGATTAAAAATCTTAGATCCGGGAATAGCCACATCTTTAGTACCAACTCCACCTTCGTTCAAAACATATTCATAGCCTTTAAAAATTTCAGGATGTCTTTCTACTAAAAATTTTGCTCCTTGCTTACTCCCAGTTTCTTCATCTGCCATTGCAAGAAACATCAGCTTTCTTTTGAGTTTAATATTTTTTTTCTTAATTTGGATAAATGCGTGTAACTGCATGATCCCCATTCCTTTCATATCAACAGCACCACGCCCGAATACTCTCCCGTTTGCTATGTCGCCCGAAAAAGGATCCCTTTCCCACTCTTTAGAATTTGCTTCAACTACATCTGTATGATTGGCAAGAATCACCCCACCTTCATTCAATTCACCGGGTAGTTCTGCGATTAAGTTGGCTCTCAATGGGTCGCCCGGGTATTCTATTATTTTAGAAGAAATCCCTTCTCGTTTTAGAATTTTTTGCAAATATAGACAGGCTTCTTTTTCATTCCCGCGAATTGAGCGGATTTTGATATACCCTTGTAAATCTTTTGCTGCCGTATCAGAAATTAATTTCCAATCGATCGAGTCTTTTGGAAGAGGGTATGAGCCTTCCTTTGCAATTGAAATCCCATATTCGTAACTGAAGGAAATGTATAGAATTAAAATTAAAAATATTGAAATAAGAGTAATTGATATTTTTTTAGTCATTCACATACTATATTATTTAAAAAAAGAAACGCAAGTATTTTTTAGGGTAGTTTGCATTTTAAACTATACACTGGAATTATATCGAGGATTATGAAAAAAGTTTTTCTTGGAGTATTTATTTGTTTTATTCCAATATATTTTTTGGTTAAAATAGACCCGAGATTTGTATTTACTGGGGATGGACTAAATAAGCTAATCCAATCAAAATCTCTACTGGAGAACAATTTCAAAAGCGAAGAAATTTTCTACCCTGCAAGAGATATTGACCCGGATTTTAATTCCTATCCTTTCCAAGGAGTATATCTTATAAAACAAAACGATAGACATATCGGACAATACCCTATATTTTTTTCGTTTATAAACGCATTACTATTAAAAATTCTTCCCTACTACTTTTTACCCGGAAATTCTTACCTATTTGCGATTGTTTCTCTTTTTTTATTATATAAATATTGGAATGTTAGTTTAAAGTTTATTCTATTTACGGCAGTATGCACAAACTTTCTATTTTATGGAATAGAATTTAACGAAAATTTATTGTTGGTCTTTCTCCCATTTGTAGCAATTACAATTTTATTTCATTACGAAAGTTCTAAACATAAACTAAGTATTTTATTTTTATCCGGGTGTATAATGGGTAGCGCTGTTTGGCTTAGGCTAGAAGCATTACTTTTTTTTGTTAGTCTTATAGGAGCATGGATATTTTTAAAAGGCTTTGAAAATAAAACATTGAAAGTTGAAAGATTATTTTTTATATCTGGGTTTACTTTAGTTCTTTTTTTATTTTTTTTATTTAACCAATGGAACTACTCCCACTTCTTAGGACCCAGATACATTGCAAACCAAGGGGAATTTTTATCTGGTACCATGTCGAGTAAACTCACCCAAGCCTTCACGATTGCTTTTGCCGGACACTTAAAACTTGGATTTTTTGGATACACACCACTGTTCTTACTTATATTAGTAAACCCAGTATTATCTATTTTTAAAAATTTCTCTGAAAAAATAAAAATTCTTAACTGTACAATTATATTTTTTATTATTCTCGTTTTACTTTCTGCCCCAAACGACGGGGTAGTGAGCTGGGGGTCTAGATATTTAGCCCTGGCAATTCTACCGAGTGTAATAGTTTTAGATGAGATTTTTAAACATATCCAATTCCAAAAAAATATTACGAAAAAATTATTTTCTACTATAACAATTCTATTATGTGTATATTCTATATTTATAAGCCTGCTTGGTTTTACATTTACAAAAAATGCCAACCGACAACTAAAAGAATACCAAAAAGAATTCACACCATATAAAAATGACTATAAAATTTTTTCCTCCACATTTATGTCCACAATGATTGGAACAGAATACTTCTACTCAATTTATCTTATTCCCAAAGATAAGGATAGCTTAGTTGACTTAATCTCAAAAATAAAACTAAAAAAAGATAAAAAAAGAATCATATTCTTTGAATCTATTGAAGCGAATAAAGAAAAACTTTTCCAAAAAAAAGAAGAGTCTAAAAAAATATACAAGAATTTTCTATTTTTCCTTTTTCGGTTTTTAACTATAGATGATTCTGATAAAGCGCATATAGAAAATATTGATTTTAAAAAAGAATCTTATCTAAAAATTTTAGAGAAAAGTTTTTATAAAGAAAAAACTATGTCAGGAAAATATACAAACGCAAGTATTTTTTTAATCCAATAATTGAAAAGGAATCCTATCATTGAAGAAGTATAGATTAACAGACCAAAAAAGTATTCTGGGAGCATTGAGTAAGTTAAAAGATAAAACTCTCCAATCCCCTACAAACAACAAACACTATTCTATTACGAATATCTCAGGCGAAAAAGATATTTTAAATTCAGTGAATATTACTATCGCACCAGAAGAAGGTGAAATCGGAAAACCTCAAATCTTAGTTTGTATTTTAAAGGAAAACAAAGCTGAATTGAGAATTAAACAGGTAAACCCTTACCAAGATGATTTATTTTCTGTTTCAGAATTGATCATTGAGCCTTTAGAAAGATCTGCTGAAAGAGCTGCAATTAAAAATATCAATATATGGAATACCCACGTTTCTCCTCAAGTTGATTTGACTATGGTTCTTTCTCTTTACGGAAAGACCTCTATCATCACTCAAACCATAAATCAATTCCAATTAATGCTCGAACATACTTTGAATCAATACGGTTACTTTATTAAAAAAGTAAACATTGGCTTTTTTTATGCTTCTGATTCACCTTTGATTGATAGCATTGGTGAAGCAAAGTCTCCTTTTTTTATTCGAGACTCCTATCAAAAAAAATTCTATACAGAAAGGTCTTTTTATAACCCGGTCGGAAAACTAAAAGATCGAGAAATTGATGCGATGTTAAAATCTTTTCTTTATGGGAATATCAAATCCACTCTTATCGTTCCATTTTATGGTGGGGAAAACGCAATCGTTGGTTACGTGGAACTTCAAAGCAACCTCCCCAATCTCGGAAATACAATTCTTCAAGAGGAAATTGAATCTCCCAACGGTATAGGGATTTTAATCAGTTTTCTTGAAGCAAAGTTAGAAGAATTTACTTATGAGTTAGAGCTTGCTTATGTAAAAGAGTGGAAATTCATTTCAAATAAAGATGATATCATTGATATAAGCCAAGACGGTAGAGGTATTGGGCTGCATTTCTCCTCAGTGCAAAACTCTTCTCTTCTCGTAGTTGGCTCAAAAATTACTTTTACTATTCAAATCAACTCTATCAACTATGAATTTTTTGGAAGCATCCGTAATATCAAAAAAGGAAAAACTCCGGAAGATGGGCTTATCGTAGGAATTAAGATTTATACTTGCAATATTCCTGAAGGAATTTCTCTTCTTTCTACTTATGCAGCAAAACTTATAGGGACAACAATTTAGGAGCAATAATGAAAAAAATCTTTTTCACAAAAATGGAAGGCATCGGTAATGATTATGTGTATATTGATGCAACAAAAGAAGACATTCAACTCACACCGAAAGAAATACAATTTCTATCCGATAGAAATTTTGGAATTGGAAGTGACGGAGTAATTTTTATCAGGAATTCATCTAATGCAGACTTCCTTATGGATATGTACAATTCGGATGGCTCTTCATCAGAGATGTGTGGAAATGGAATTCGCTGTGTAGGTAAATATGTGTTTGATAAAAAACTAACCAATAAAACAAACCCGAAAATTGAAACTGGAAAAGGAATACTCGAATTAGAGCTTTCTTTAAACACTGATAAAAAAGTGAAAAGTGTAACCGTGGATATGGGCTCTCCAATTTTAACTCCTTCTGAAATTCCAGTCAACCTAACAGGCAAAGACCCAATTATAGAAAGAGAAATTTCCATAAATAGCTTCGACCTACGTTTTACGGCTGTAAGCATAGGAAACCCACACGCTGTGATTTTTGTAGAAGACTCCGATAAATTTCCGGTAGCTGAAATTGGTAGATTGATTGAAAACCATTCCATGTTTCCAAGAAGAACCAATGTAGAATTTGTAACTGTTAAAGGGAAAGATCACTTATACCAAAGAACTTGGGAAAGAGGAGCCGGAGAAACATTGGCTTGTGGGACTGGGGCTTGTGCTGTGGCGGTTGCAGGATTTTTAACTAATAGATCGGGCAGAAGGGTGCAGATTGATTTACGAGGAGGCAGCCTTGAGATTGAATGGAAAGAATCCAATAACGTAATTATGAAAGGGCCAGCGAAAGAAGTATTCACCGGAGAAATTGAGCTAAGCTAAGATGTGGTTCAAAATTTTACTGCAACGTATTTAGAATTTCTTAGATCCCAAAGGCAGAAACTGCTTCTTCCTCTGACTTACACACTTCTAAATGCTGCTCCATACCAGTAAGTTTAAATACCTTAGCAACGCTCCCGGTGATATTTATCACCTTTAACCCACCGTGGTATTTTTTTAGTCTATACATACCTGTAACTAAAGTGCCAATTCCCGAAGAATCAATAAAAGGAACCTTAGCCAGATCAATCACAACCTGAAATTTCTCCTCTTTGATCATAAGGTCTAAGCAGTCTTTCAATTCCTTAGCATTGTACAAATCTACCTCACCGGCAATGCTAATAATTTGAACACTGTTATTTTCTCTAATGTTTATTTCCATGGCTCGAGCTTCAAATATATAATATATTATTTCCTAAAAGAAAAGCAAATACAATTCTCTCAAGAAAACGCCTTTCTTAAAAAAATTTAAAATTTGTAAAATACCCCAAAACTTGTCTTAGACTCAAAAATAGACTCTCCTAAAAACCCTTTTTTTACAGAAGGAGTATAATTGAATAAAATTCCTTGGGTGGCGTCATTTTTGTAAAAATAGCCTGCATCAACAATATTGATTAAATAAACTAAAATTGCGCTGAATAAATACATATTTCTCTCTTTTTGGTGGTTTTCTACTGCCTCTTTTTGGCTATCGAAAGAATGGCTGTAAATATAGGCAGTGCCGGGATTCAAAAATGTAGCCGATGAAGGTGCTTGGCTAAAATAGGGTGAATTCAATGAATTGTAATCATTGGACGCATTTCTATACTCTCTGTTTTTTTGATACGCCCCAAACAATAACACTCCAATAACAGAAGGATATACAATTGCAAAAATATTTCTATTTTCCTTGTATTGCCCCCAGCCGGGAAGAACCATCGAACTGAAAATTATGTTTCTTCTGGAATACTGGGTTTGTTCTTTTTTTGACTCTTTTTCGGTAATTATAGGCTCTTCACTAATTTTTTTATCTGTGAGTTTTTTGTTCTTCTCTAAGATTTTTCTTTCTTCCTCTTCCTTGATTTTCTTGGCTTCGTTTGCATCAATATCTTTGTAAACAATTTTTAAAATAGAATTTTTAGAGTAATTTTGCGTGCTCCCATTTTCTTTTTTTATTGTGATTTCTTTTGGATTTTGATTAACAACTTTTGCTTTGATAATATTGCCATTTTTGAGTATTACAGTTTCAGAAAAAATACTCAAAGAAAAGACAAAATATATAAATACAAAACTCTCAAAAAAATACTTCATCGCTTATGGATATTTTTTATTTATTAAAAAATCTTGTAAAGGTTTTTTTTACATTCTAAAAATACCGAATCTCGGATCATCCATTGAGCGATTCTCTGAAACAGAAAGCGCAATTCCAAGGGCTTGTCTTGTTTCTTTAGGGTCTAAAATCCCATCGTCCCACAATCTAGCAGAACTATAGATACAAGAAGATTTATTTTCATAGTCTGTAAGGATTGGCTTTTTAAAATTTTCTTTTTCTTCTTCGGTAAATTCTTTTTTTTCTTTTGCGAGCTGATCCATTTTTACAGTAAGAAGTACGTTGGCTGCCTGCTCCCCTCCCATCACTGAAATTCTGGAATTTGGCCACATCCACAAAAACCTTGGACCGAAAGCCCTACCGCACATCCCATAATTTCCGGCACCGTAAGAGCCTCCAATGACTACAGAAAATTTTGGAACTACAGAGGTAGAAACTGCGTTTACCATTTTAGCTCCATCTTTTGCAATCCCTCCATTCTCGTATTTTTTACCGACCATAAACCCAGTGATATTTTGTAAAAATAATAATGGAACTTTTCTATGATTGCAAAGCTCTATAAAGTGTGTTGCCTTTAAGGCACTTTCAGAAAATAGCACTCCATTGTTGGCAATAATACCAATAGGCTTACCGTAAATATTGGCAAAACCGGTAACGAGAGTAGTTCCATAATATTTTTTGAATTCGTGAAACTTGGATCCATCTACAATTCTTGCAATCACCTCTTTTACGTTGTACGGTTTACGGACATCTTTACTGATGATTCCATAAATTTCATCTGCCGGATACAAAGGCTCTTCATAAGTATTGGTTACTTCATTTTTCTTTCTATTCAAGTTTGCAATGATAGACCTAGTGATTGAAATTGCGTGGTTATCATTTTCTGCGAGGTGGTCCGTGACCCCGCTAATCCTGCAATGAACTTCAGCGCCACCTAATTCTTCAGGGGTAACGATCTCTCCTGTAGCTGCCTTTACTAATGGAGGTCCACCTAAAAATATAGTACCGTTTCCTTTTACAATAACAGACTCATCGCTCATAGCCGGAATGTACGCACCACCGGCAGTACAACTGCCCATCACTACAGAAATCTGCGGGATTCCGACTGATGACATTTTTGCCTGATTGTAAAAAATTCTGCCAAAGTGCTCCTTATCAGGAAAAACTTCGTCTTGCATTGGCAGAAAAGCTCCCCCTGAATCTACTAAATACACACAAGGAAGGTTATTCTCTAAAGCAATCTCTTGGGCGCGTATATGTTTCTTTACTGTCAAAGGATAATACGTTCCTCCCTTGACTGTAGCGTCGTTTGCTACGACTACACACTCTATACCGGAAATTCGACCAATCCCGGTAACAATTCCCGCAGCCGGAACCTTATCTGAATATACTCCTTCTGCTGCAAGTGAAGAAAATTCCAGAAAAGGAGTCTCTCTATCAAGAAGAGATAGAATTCTTTCTCTTACTATGAGCTTTCCTCTTTCTTTATGTTTTGCTATAAGTTTTTCTCCACCACCCATTCTTGCTACTTCGATCAATTTTTTAATATCTTGAACTTTTCCAAATAGGTCATTATAATTTTCTTTGTATTCTTTTGAATTGACTGAAACTTGAGATTGAAGTATTTCCATAATTAAATTAAATTTTTCCTTTTTTTGAAAATGCTTTTACTAACACTTCGATTTTTTCTGCACACTCGATTGGGTATTCTTCCAATAAAAAATGTCTTCCCTGTATAAAATTACAGAAACCGAGGCGCATCACTTGCTTTATATACTCTACTTCCGAAAGGTCAATGATCGGATTTTTTTCTCCAGCTATGATCTGCCTTCCACCAATCATTTTTTTGATCCCGGATTCCATATCACGCTGTGCATGGATTGTAGTGTCGATAGATTGACATATCTTTACAAAATTTTTTCTGCACACACCATTCAATAATAAAAATGCGTAGTCTTTTGCAGTATCTCGACTAATAGGTTTTTGTTTAGAAACAAATCGAAGATTAAACAATAACCTCAAAGTAAATGAGTTTAAAAACATAGAAAACATATTCCCTAAAAAAGGAATCTTTAAAACAGAAACCGGAAAATACATTCTAAATTTTTTCAAATTCAAAAAAGTATTTATGACAGAAAGAGATTTTACTTTTTCAGGATGGTCATTCAACAGCAAAAAAGATATAGGTCCTGCATAGTCGTGGGCTACAACATGAACTTTTTCATCTGTTATTTTTTCTAAGAATCGAAAGATAAATCTTGCAAAATATCTGTGAGAATATACTTCTTTAGGTGTTTCAGAAAATCCGAGTCCCGGTAGGTCAGGAGCGACCACTCTATATTTTTCAGACAAAATCGGTATGAGTTTTCGATATATATAAGACGTGCCAAAAAGGCCATGAAGAAGTACAATCACTTCTCCTTCTCCTTGATCTATCGTAAAAACATTTAGCTCATCTACTTCAACGAACTTACCATTTCTTTGGTGTAAATTTACAGTTTCACTCATTACGAAACATCAAAAAATTTCATACAAATTTCTCAAAAGTATTTCTTCTTTTTCGCTTAACGATTTATCTCTTCTCGCCATGATTTTTTTCGCATCATTTAAAAATGAATCTAAACGATATTTTTCGCTTCCACCAACCCAACTAAACGGTTTTGTATAACCTTCAACTCTTGGAGCAACAACATTGCAACCGATATCTATTACAGATCCGGTATTTAACATACACCCGATAGCGATTTTAGAAAAATCTCCGATGATAGACCCGAATTTTATAGTCCCAGTATTAATTTTTTCTAAACCAGACCAAATTTTTATTGTTCCATAGTTGTTTTTTAAATCACTCGTTGTGGACAAAGCGCCAAGGTTCACCCAACTCGATATAAAAGAGTGCCCCACGAAACCTTCGTGGTGTTTGTTGGAAAAATTACCAAAAATAGAATTCTCCACTTCACCACCAATCTTGCAAGTATCCCCGATGATTGTTCCTCCAGTAATTCTCGCTCCATCAATTTGTGCGTTAGGCGAAATATATAGAGGCCCTTCTAAAAAAGAAAAAGAAGTAATCGTTACCCCTTTATCAATTATAATAGGGCCTGAAGTTAGATCAAAAACCACGTTTGGATAAACGTTTGCAGTTGGATGAAGGTATAAGTGCTTTTTCTTTCCAACAACAGAAAACTGCTCCGATTTAATTTTTAGTTTACGATTCCACTTTTTTATATCTTTAGATAAATCTATATCTTCTTCGATTTGCTTACTAATTTGACGAATTAACTCCCAAGGCAAAAAACCTTGAGGCTGAATTTCTAAATCTATTTTTTGATTTTCATACAAGCGTATAAAACTATTTCTGGAAAGAAAAGAATTTATAAAAATCGGATTCTCATGGGAATAATAAATTTTTGCTCCCGGGTATTTTTTTGTCAACCTCTGAATTGTTGAATAGACTCCGGTTTGAATCTCGCTAAACGATCGTATTCTTGTAGGAACTTCGAGTCCTTGGGGAATATTTTTTTCATTTATCAGTATAGACTCAATTTTTGATTTCATTCCACTGTTACCGCTTTTGCTAAATTTCTTGGTTGATCGGGAGTGCAACCTCTCTTGATAGCTACATAATAAGAAAGCAGTTGCAATGGAATAACAGTCAACAGTGGACTTAAAATCTCACTGCAAGAAGGAATTTCAAATGTATAGTCCGAAAGTTTTCTTGCTTCCACATCTCCTTCGGTTACAATGGAGATGACTTTTCCGGATCTGGCTTTAATTTCTTGGATATTGGAAAGCATCTTAGGGTAAATTTCAGATTGAATTGCAATGCAAACTACCGGAACATCGCCCGTGATTAAAGCAATAGGCCCATGTTTCAACTCTCCACCGGCATGACCGGATGCGTGGATATAAGAAATTTCTTTTAGTTTCAATGCACCTTCCAAAGCAACAGGGTAGTTGTATGTTCTTCCGAGAAAAACAAAATCTTTTGTATTCACAAAATCTTCTGCCCATTTTTCGATTATCGGTGCGTGGCTCAAGATTGTTTCCATTTTGGAAGGAAGCAGTCTGATTTCTTCCAATAGGGCTTTTCTTTCGCCGTCGTTTGTCATCCACTTGATATGGCTAACATAAAGAGAAAACAAAAAGAAATGAATTACTTGCGCAGTGAATGCTTTCGTACTTGCGACTCCGATTTCTGGTCCGGCAAGAATATCAATAAATGCGTCGGACTCTCTTGCAATAGTAGAATTACTATTATTTACAAAGGATATCACTTTTACAAATTTTGATTTTGCTTCGTGGATTCCGGCTAACGTATCGGCAGTTTCTCCCGATTGAGAAATTGCAATCACCATTGTGTCTCCTTCCACTACAGGATTTCTATACACAAATTCTGAAGACATTTCTGAATCAGTCTGGATTCTTGTATTATGCTCAAGATAATGTTTTCCTATCATTCCTGAATGCAGACTAGTACCCGCAGCTTGAATTACAAATCGTGAAACTTTAGAAAGCAATTCGTTGGAAATTTTTAATTCAGGAAAATGTAAGCCTTCTCCACCATTCAGTCTTTTTTCGATAATCTTTCTGAATACCGCAGGTTGTTCGTAAATTTCCTTAAGCATAAAGTGGGGATAACCGCCTTTATCGATTTCTTCCCATTTGATTTCTTGCTTTTGAAAATTAGGCTGGATTTCATTTCCCTGAAAATCAAACAAAGATAGTTTATCTTTTGAGAAAAAGCCCCATTCTTTTTTATTTAAAAAATGTACATAGACAGAATTTCTAATCAAAGCTGAAACATCGGATGCAAGAAAAAATTCGTTGTCTCCCTTTCCTAATAAAAGAGGTGCACCGTCTTGAGCAAAATATACTTTATCCGGGTCTTTTTCAAATATCGCTGCAATAGCCCACTTCCCTTCGATAGTTTTGAATAAATTCAAAAAAGCATCTTGAATAGACTTCCCCGATTTTAATTCTTCTTCCAATAGATGGGGAATAATTTCTGTATCTGTATCGCTATGAAATACGTGACCTTTTTCTAATAGTTGATTTTTCAATTTCTGATAATTTTCAATTATTCCGTTATGGACAACTGCAATTGAGGACTTTGCATTGGTATGGGGGTGAGCGTTGATTGTAGAAGGCTCTCCATGAGTAGCCCACCTTGTATGACCAATCCCTACATTTCCAAAAACTGGTTTTTCCTTCAGGATGGCTTCAAGGGCTTTAATCTTTCCTTTTTCTTTTCGGATTTCTATTTCTCCGTTTTCAAAGGCTGCAATACCCGCAGAATCATAACCCCTATATTCTAAACAAACAAGCCCGACAATTAATACTGACTCTATATTCTTATTTCCGGCGTAACCGACTATTCCACACATATATTATTTTTCCGAAATCTCTTTTGCTTTTTCTAAAATTTGTTTTAAATCGTTTTCATTTTTTGTTTCAGCTATTACCCGAATAATCGGCTCAGTATTGGAAGATCGAATATGTATCCAAGAAGAAGAAAATTCCATTCTGAGTCCATCTCTTTCATCTATTGTATTTGGCGAAAATGAGCTTTTAAATTTATCAAATAAGGATCGAATTTCCCAGCCTGAAGAAGAAAAACTGGTTTTTTCCATATATATTTTTGGCAAAAAATCTACTATTTCATCAATTTTTTCTCTACTCATGGAAAGCCTATTCAAGATATGAGCGATCCCAGACAGTGAATCTCTACCAAAAGAGCTAATTTTAGGGTCAATCACCCCTCCATTTCCCTCTCCACCGAAAAAAGCCCTCTCTTTCTGCATCATTTCGACTACATTTGCTTCTCCTACTTTCGATCTTAACAATTTCTTCCCATATTTGTTTAAAATTTCTTCAATAATGAAACTTGTAGATAGATTGACTACAATTTTTCCATTTTTTGGAGAATCTTCTATAACCGATAATATACTCAAAGGCAGCGTGTATTCTTCAGAAATTGCACCTTTTTTGGGAGTTAGGACTACCAAACGATCTGCGTCCGGATCCAAAGCAAATCCTATGTCGCATCCGGAAGACTTCATTTTTTTTGAGGTGACTTGGAGTGCTTTTGGAGTTGGCTCCGGTGGTCTTGCAAACTTGCCTGTAGGCTCACAGTTCAATTTAATGACTTTACAACCCAATCTTTCGAGTAAAGCCGGCACTACAATGCTTCCTCCGGCGTTTACAGAATCTATTAGTACCTTGAATTTTCTCTTCCGAATTCTGCCAATGTCTATCCATTTTAAAACAGACTCCAAGTGAAGAGCTATGTATTTTTTGCTATCGTTGTACACATTTGATTCAGGAAGAAACAATGGTTTTGGACTTGGATTACTCCCTGCGATAGACAAAAATTCATCTAACTCTTTTTGATTATAAAAAAATCCATTCTTTCCGATTAATTTAAACGCATTCCAATGAATCGGGTTATGGGAAGCACTCACCATAACCCCCCCACCGCTACGAGTTTCTTTGATTACAGATTTCACTGTCGGGGTAGGCACAATACCTAAATCTATTACATTTTTACCGAGCGAAAGAAGTACCCCTTCTAAAATAGATTTTATAAATTGCCCGCTTGGTCTGCCGTCCAACCCTATTACTGCTGTTTTTGAATTTAGGTGCTCGGCAAACGCCTTTGAATATAAAAATATTGTTTCTAAATTCAATCCTTCGGGAATTGTTCCTCGAATTCCAGAAATAGAAATCATAAGGTTCGTATTTTTATTTGAAATGCTCAATATTTTTCCAATTTAAGATATGTTCTGGAATTTTCAATTCTATTTAGTGGAGAGTAAGTGGTTAAAAAAAATGGGCGATGACAGGATTGAACTGCCGACATCCTGCTTGTAAGGCAGGCGCTCTCCCAGCTGAGCTAATCGCCCTTACTCTTTTGACTTAATTGAGAATGGGTCAATTCTGTCCACTCTTTTCCTGATTTAAAGTGAATTTTGAATTTCTCTTCAGAAATTTTTGTTATCCTTTGGATCGGATCCCAAACATTTCTTTTTTTCTTAAGAACTCTCCGAAAAGAGCCAAACCCTCGGATTTGAATTGATTCCCCTGATGCGATTTTGTTTTTAAGAATTTCAAGAAATGAATCTACAGAATTTTCTACTAAGGATAAGGGAATACTATTTCTTTCTGAAATTTCTTTACAAATCGAAAGTTTAGTGATTCCCAATGAATGTTATTTTAAAGAATTAATTTTCTTTGCCATTCGGCTTTTATTTCTGCTTGCGTTGTTTTTATGCACTACATTTGTCTTTGCTGCTTTATCTATTGCAGAAGAATATTTCACAAATAGCTTGGATGCTTCTTCTTTTTTACCTGTTTTGATAAATTTTAAGATATTTTTAGCGTAGGTTCTGATTTCAGATTTCTTCATAGAGTTTCTTTCTCTTCTTTTATCAGATTTTCTTGCGTCTTTTTTAGATGATTTTAAATTAGCCAACTTTTCCTCTCAGTTTTTCCCTGATTATACAATGCAAAAATAACAAAAGTATGAGTCAAGCGTTTTATTTATGCACTTTTTTGAAAAAAATTATTAATTTTCTTACTTTTTTTACCTATATATATATGGAAACAAGATATACAATTTTAATAACCTTGGACAGAAATATAAGCGACATGATAGAAAAAGAAGGACACTCTATACCAGAAATTCTTTCTAAGGCTGCTTATTTTATTCATTTAGAAGATAACTTGTCTTATTTAAACACGGATGAGATCGTAGAATACAGGTGCTTTTTGTCAAAAAATCTATATTTAAAACTAAATGAACTTGCAAAAAATCAGGGGGATTACTTAAATTTAATAGCTGGGCAGCTAATTTTTGAATATTATATAAAATATCTTCACTATGATGCAAACTCCTAAGACACAGTATATTCCGATTGATTCTATCGAAGACTTGGATCTTTCCAAACTATCCATCGGTCAATTGAACAATAAATACATCGATAAAGACAATAATCGCTATGCTTTAAAATTCAATAAAGAAAATCGAAAAATAGAAGTTGTCCGAATTCAAATGAAATCCTCCGGAACTCCTACATCAGAAAAATCAAAATCAGAAGAAACTGCCGTAAAAACTGAGGGACTCATTAAATCAAAAACCCGATCTTTGGAAGAAATCATGGCAGAAAAGAAGTCTATTGATTCTGAAGAAGTGACCTCTGAAAATGTAGAAGTTTTAGACGAAGCTGATGTTGAGAATACAGAAAGCGACGACGATCATGATTTTGATCTGAGCATTGATTACAAAAAAGAAACACCCGGCTCAAAATACAACGAATCTTTTAGAACAGAAGGGAACTTTCAAATAGAAGAGAAAAATTTCTTATCTGAAATTATAAAAGAATTCGAAAAGAACAAAGATCGAATTTCAGCAATGTTAAACAACCTCAAGAATTCAAAAATTTTTGAAGTTACAGGAGACCCGTCTGAAAATCAAAACATTATCGGCAATCTCTCTCGTGAAATAGAAGTTGAAATTTTTCAGAACATGGATAAAATTATAAACTTCTATAAAGAGCTTACTTCCTATCCCAGACCGAGTGGTTACTATTCTTCTAAGTACGACAAGACAAAAAAAGACATTCTTTCAAAAACAACAAGCGACAAAGAGATCATGGCTCTCATCACTCGATGGGAAATGCAAGAGTTACTTTTCCCGATTCATCAAAAATTAAAAAAATTATTAAAAAATATTTTAGATATTATGAATACCAAAACAGACAACCACCTAAAGCAATTGCAATACAAAGAACAGCAAATGTTTACAGACGCAAAAAATGCTGCAATATTTATGTTACAAGATATAGATTCTGTTTTAATGAAAATCGAACAATGGAAGATTCGGAGCTCAACCTAAATGTCTTCACTGGATTCCATAGAAATAAAAAAAATATTAGAAAAGCTCAGATCTGAATATTCTACCTTTTCAAAAGAAAATCCTACTATATTCAAATCACTTCCATTTGAAGAAAGGTACACTCAAGTATTAAAAGCAAAAGGGAACATTGAAAATTTTCTAAAAGATGAAATTGTATTTTTTGAAAAGTTAAAAGAAAAACACAATGAATTGCAAGCTAAAAAAGAAGCACTAAAAGGAGATACTCTGAATCGCATTTTAGACGAAATAGAAGAAAGGCTCCAAAAATACCCAAGAATCGAATTCCACCCTCTCGCAAAAAAAGAAATGAAATATTTTTATGGGGCTATTATGGATTTTGTAAATTCAGAAGTTCCTGCCTTGTATGCAATTTTTCGTGGAACACCAGAGATGAATTTATTCAGTGATACACTTTCTAACATAGAAAGATTTGGATATTCCAGAAAAGGACTACCCTCCGTAGGTATAAACGAGCATATAAAATCACTCTTGGATGCAAACGGAAATAACACAAAAATCGAAAAAGATACTCAAACTATTCTAAAAGATATTTCTTTAAATCTAAAAAGTCTCACCACGAATCTAAAAGATAGTATTGAAAAGAAAAGAATTAGTCCCAACTATGTTTTACAAATCAATGAAAAAGATTACCCAAACTCATTTCAGAATTTTCAAGGGAAAACAGCCTTAGCCGCAGTAGATATGATTCTTGCTAAAATCAAAGGAATTATAGTAGATTTTAGAATGGATGCAATTGTTGGATTAAAATAGCTACTTTAGAGCTTCTTCTAATCTTTCATGGATGATTACAAAATCTGTAAGCCCAACAATATCCATCACTTTTTTAAAATGAGGGTTTAGTCCGGCAAATTCTATTTTCCCTTGAGACTCGGACGCTCTGGAAATCAAACTAATCAGAGTTGCGATTCCTGCTGAATTAATATAAGATGTCTTTTCAAAATTAATTACTACTTTCTTTCTTTTACTGTCAGGAATCGAAGAATAGGAAGTTACGATGTCCTCGTCCGCCTCAGATGTAATTTCACCGGAAATATGAATTATCGGATAGATTTCACCTTCCGAATCAACTTGAATTTTAAAATCTTCTATCATTATTTGTTATATTAGTTTTTATAACTATACAGTCAATACAAAATAAAAAGACAAAAGTGCAAAAACTAAAGCACTTTTGCCTTTGCAAACTTGTAAATTATTTTGCTGTTGCTAAATGCCTTACATATTTTGCAATTTCTTTTACGTTGTCCGCTCCAAGACTTTTGAATGATACCATTCCGGTTCCAGGAATTCCTTCATTGATAGTTTTCAAAATTCCTTCTTCGGTATTTCCATTTTTCCAATCTGCTGCCGGAGCTTTAAAGTTTCTTGGTTTTGGGTTCAAAGAAGCCGCAGCAATACCGTCGCCTGCTCCATGGTCACCGTGACAAGAAGCACAATTCATCGAAAATTGGTCTTTCCCTTTTTGAAGTGCAGGATCAACCGGTGCTTCAGTTGCAGAAGTATCTGCTTCTTTTTTTTCTGATTTTCCGCAATTTAGCGAAAAAATAAGAGCCGCAACCATAGAAATTACGACCGCTAATTTTTGAAGTTTCATAAATAAACTACTCCTATTTGATATTACGACAATTTTTTCATACTCTCATTTTTTTGAATAGTAGAATTTTTATTCATTCTAAAAAGATAAATTTTTTAATTTTTTCTCTAAAGCGAGACTACTTTTGAAAAAAGTTTTGCTTTTGAAGACGGTCAAGTTATTTTCTCTATATGAATCAGTTAGGGTATCAGGCTTTTCGCTTATTCGCTCTTTTTGCAATTTATTATTTGAGTGGAAAAATTGGGTTAGCTTACTCTGCCATTCACCAAAGTATTACACCCATCTGGTTTCCTTCTGGATTAGCCTTAGGGTATTTTATCGCATCAGGCTGGAAAACCTTCCCTATTGTATGGTTAGGCTCATTCTTACTCTCCTTAACAGAATTCCCAGTAGGACTATCCATCCTTATTTCCACGGGAAATGTATTGGAAGGGTTACTCGGCTATGTGTTGATCAAGAAATCTATACCATTCAATCAAATTTTTTATCAAGCTAAAGGAGTTCTGTATTTTTTAATTTATGGTGTAGTTCTCTCATCTATTCTTGGTGCTTTAATCCGAAGTACTGGAATGTATTTTTATGGAAGTATCCCTATAGAAAGCTGGGACAATGAATTCACTGTTTGGTGGGCAGGGGATGCTATGGGGATATTAATCATCACTCCATTTTTCCTGATCACGGAAAATAATGTATTAGAAATAATCAAAACAAGATTTTGGAGAATCTTAGAATTTTTTGCTCTGTTTACCTTTGTAGCCGGATTTAGTATTTTGATTTTTTCAAATATTTTATCCTTTCCTTTTCTTCTGCTACCGCTTTTAATTATCACAACCTATCGATTCGGATTTAGAGGAATTCCGATTTTTATTTTTATCGTAAGCATTGTAGCTTTGTATTTTATTCAAAACTTACCCGCACCCTTTCAATCAGAAAATAACTTAAAATATACAATTTTTAAAATTCAATTATTCAGTAGCGTGCTCGCAGGGACAGGGTTGATTTTTGCAGCCATTGTTTATGAAAAAGAAAAATCATTTCAAGACATGCAGAAAAACTGGCAAATGCACAAAAACTTAGCTGAAAATTTTCCTGGAATTATTATGGTCTTTGATAAAAATCTGAACAACACAATTTATGCCGGTAGAGATATACAATCAGACATTAATGTTTTGCAAAACAAAAATCTAAAAGAGTTTCTTTCAGAGTCATCCTATAATGAATACGCCCCTTATTTTAGAAGATCGCTAAAGGGAGAAAAATTATCCTACCATACAAAATTTCAAGGCAGGTCTTATATCACTTATGTTACTCCTTTGAGCAATGAAAACAATTCCGTGAGCGAAATATTAGTCGTATCTCAAGACATTACTGAATTAAAAAAGTCCGAAGATGCGTTACGCGAAAATGAAGAGAAATACAAACAGATGTTTCAAATAAACTCTGCAATAAAATGGGTTATAGATCCTAAAACAGGAAAATTTTTAGAAGTTAATGACGCAGCGATAAAATTTTATGGTTATACTAAAGAGGAATTCAGCGAACTAAAGATTTGGGATATAAATATTCTACCTCCTAACCAAATCGTACCTTTAATGCAAGAGGCTATACATATTCAAAAAACTTTTTATTTCCAACATAAACTAAAATCAAAAGAAGTAAGGTATGTAGAAGTATTTACAGGACCAATAACCGTAAACGAAGAAATTTTATTGTATTCAATTATTCAAGATATAACCGACAGAAAGCGAATTGAAAATGAGATTTTAGAATTGAATCAGAATCTTGAAAAAAAAGTAGAAGAAAGAACTCAGGAACTTTTAACCGCTAATGAAGAGCTTGAGTCTTTCAGTTATTCCATATCACACGATTTGCGAGCTCCACTCAGAGCCATTTCCGGATTTAGTCAGATTTTACAAGAAGACCATGAAAAAGAAATCAGCCCGGAAGGGAAACACGCTCTAAATAGAATTGTTCAAGCTACCGTAAAGATGAATAATATGATTTCTGCCTTACTCAATTTTTCTAAAATCTTGAGATATTCTATAGATAAAAATAAGATTTCTATTTCCGATATAGCCGAATCGGTTATGAAAGATATACTCGAAGAAAACGCAAATCTCAACATACACTTTTCAATCGAAAAAAATTTATACACAATTGCAAATGAGCCACTAATGAAAATCGTTCTTAGAAATTTATTTGAAAATGCAGTAAAGTACTCATCTAAAAATGAAGTAATTAAAATTGAATTTGGTAAAATAGATATTGAAGGGAAAAAAGTCTTTTTTGTGAAAGACGAAGGCGTAGGGTTTGATATGGCGTATTCAGACAAATTATTTCATGTTTTTCAAAGACTCCATTCTAATTCGGAATACGAAGGCGTAGGAGTCGGACTTGCCACAGTAAAAAGAATTATCAAAAGACACGGTGGAGAAATCTGGGCAAAAAGCTCTCCTGAAAACGGCTCTACTTTTTATTTATTGTTACCGGAAAATGATAAAGTCCAGTCTAATTTCTAAAAAACAAAAGACTAAATGGGTTGGGTGTAAAACTATGGAATCTATGAAAACTATGTTTGAAAAAATATGGGAAGACCACTTAGTCAAGGAAGACAGTAGTTCTACTATATTATATATTGACCGTCACCTTGTTCATGAAGTAACAAGCCCTCAAGCATTTGAAAGCCTTAGAATGGCAAGCAGAAAAGTCAGGAGACCGGAAGCTACTTTCTCTACAATGGATCATAACGTCTCGACAAAAACAAGAGACTTAAAATCTATCGACCCAATCTCCCTAAAACAAATGCAAACCTTATTGGAAAATTGTAACTCCAACGGAATTAAAATCTTTGATTTGAATAACCCCGATCAGGGGATCGTTCACGTAATTGCACCTGAACTCGGAATGACCCAACCTGGGATGACTATCGTTTGTGGTGACTCTCATACATCTACACATGGTGCCTTCGGTGCACTCGCATTTGGAATAGGGACAAGTGAAGTGGAGCATGTACTGGCTACCCAAACTCTCCAACAAAAAAAACCTAAGACAATGGAGATTCGAATAGATGGGACTTTATCTCCTCATGTCACTGCTAAGGATATAGTCCTTACTATTATCGGAAAAATTGGAACTGATGGTGCAACTGGTTATGTGATTGAATTTACTGGAAGTGCAATACGAAACCTTTCTATGGAAGGTAGGATGACCGTCTGCAATATGGCAATTGAAGCAGGAGCAAGAGCAGGGCTAATTTCTCCTGATGAGACTACAATTTCCTATATCAAGGGCAGGGACTACGCACCAAAAGAAAAGTATTGGGAAGAAGCAGTGAAAAAATGGAAGTCCTACGCAACAGACCCCGGTGCAAAGTTTGACAAGACAGTTGTGCTTAACGCCGACGATATAGCGCCAATGGTAACATGGGGAACTTCACCCGGACAGGTAATTTCTGTTACAGATACCGTACCTTCACCGGATTCTTTTTCTGATAATGTAGCCAAAACGAGTGCGCATAACGCACTGCAATACATGGATCTAAAACCTGAAATGAAAATTACAGACATTACCTTGAACAAGGTATTTATCGGGTCTTGCACAAACTCCAGAATAGAAGACCTTAGAATTGTCGCAGAAACAGTAAAAGGGAAAAAGGTCTCTAAATCCGTAAGCGCAATTATTGTGCCGGGATCCGGAAGAGTGAAGAGGCAGGCAGAGTCAGAGGGACTCGACAAAATTTTCATTGAAGCCGGATTTGAATGGAGAAACCCCGGTTGCTCTATGTGCCTTGCCATGAACGACGATTTACTTGACCCGGGAGACAGATGTGCATCCACTAGCAATCGAAACTTTGAAGGAAGACAGGGAAAAGGTGGAAGAACTCATTTAGTGAGTCCTGCAATGGCGGCAGCTGCTGCAATTGAAGGAAGATTTGTGGATATTAGGAGCTGGAAATGAAAGCCTTTACCGAGCACGAGGGACTAGTTGCAATTTTAGATAGAGCCAATATTGATACCGATCAAATTATTCCAAAACAATTTCTAAAAAAAATCGAACGATCGGGGTTCGGAAAACATCTTTTCCATGATTGGAGATTTTTAGACAACGCCGGAACAAAACCTAACCCGGATTTCTCTCTCAACCAAGAAAGGTACCTTGGAGCTACAGTACTTTTGACCAGAGACAATTTTGGTTGTGGCTCATCTAGAGAGCACGCTCCTTGGGCACTTGAAGACTACGGGTTTAGAGTGATTATTGCTCCTTCTTATGCAGACATATTCTACAACAATTGTTTCAAAAACGGGATGCTCCCGATAGTAATGGACTCAAAAACTGTAGATGACCTTTTTAAAGAAGTGGAATCTAAACTTGGAGCAAAAATTCGAGTAGATTTACAATCCCAAAAATTATTTTCCCCTTCAGGAAAAGTATATTCCTTTGACCTCGATCCATTCCGAAAAGAATGCTTGTATAAAGGATTGGACGATATAGGTTTGACTATGATCCACGAGAAAAAAATTGATGAATATGAAGAAAAACAAAAGAAATCCCAACCATGGCTATATGAAAAAATATCTAATTAAGGAAAAAAACTATGAAAAAAATACTTTTACTGTTTGTTTTAATCAGTGTGGGCACTATGAATATAGAAGCATCTGACTTAGTAATCAAAGACGTAAAAAAAGGAACAGGGAAAGAAGCATTAAAAGGCAACGTAGTCCTAGTTCACTATTCGGGGTATTTAGTCAATGGAACAAAATTTGACAGCTCTGTTGATAGAGGAAAACCATTTTCCTTTGTGCTTGGAACCGGCGAAGTCATCAAAGGCTGGGACAAAGGTGTTGCTGGAATGAGAGAAGGCGGTAAAAGAAAACTTACCATCCCTCCTGAAATGGGTTACGGACAAAGAGGCGCTCCTCCTGTGATTCCGCCTAACGCAACACTTGTGTTTGATGTAGAGCTGATTAAAGTAAACTAACTTGTTTGACCAAATTTCTAAATCAATAGATGAGTTCGGAAATAGCTTCCTTTCGGCTCTGAACAATATTCAGGGATTTTTTGGAAAAGACCTATCCATTGCAGTTCCTGTTAAAGAAAATATTTTTGAAGCAATAGGGAATACCCCCCTAATAAAAATTAAAGGAATCGGAAACCACATCAAAGGAGTAAATTTTTTTTTAAAAGCAGAGTTTTTAAATCCGACCGGTAGCGTTAAAGATAGAACTGCTTTTGCACTGATTAAAGATTTTGAAAAAAGAGGATTACTAAAAGAAGGCTCAACTATTTTAGATTGCTCCGAAGGAAATCTATCTGTGAGTCTGGCTTGGATTGGAAAAACTCTTGGTTACAAAGTGATTTCTTTTGTAACAAAAAATATTAAAAAATCAATTTTGAAAAGATTGGAATTTTATGGAGCAGAAATTTCAGTAATTCCTGATGAAAGCTCAGACACTTCCGAAAAAATCAGGGCTTTTGTGCGTAATCAAGTTGCGCTAAAACCAAACTCAGTTTGGCTCGATCAATATATAAACATGACAAATCCGAATATTCACATAAAATACACCGGAAGAGAAATATTCAGAGACCTTGCCGGTGACGTAGATGCTTTTGTATCAGGTATAGATTCAGGAGGATTGATTTCAGGGGTAGGCAGATTTTTAAAATCTCAGAAAGAATCTATTAAAGTAATTGCGGCCTTTTCCGGCGATTCTTTGATCTTTGTACATTCGGCTTCGAAATCAGGGAAAGTGGAAAGTGCAAAATTAAAAAATAAATTACCAGAAACTTTTGACACAAAGCTCATCAACAGTTCCTATTATATCACCCAAGAAGATTGCAATTTTTATCAACAAGAGCTGTGCTCAAAAGAAGGAATCTATACAGGACTAACCACAGGTATGAATCTTGCCTGTGCAATCAAATATGCAGAAGATATATCGTCCTCGAATTACGGAGAAATGAATATCGTAGTCATGGCTCCCGATAAATTAGATATAAACTTTGATCTTTAATCAGAATTTTTTTTCTGCAACTTGAAAATACAACTGCCAATTTTTTTTTCCAAAATCTTTTTGAGATAGATCGTCTTTATCTTGATCCGGTTGAAATTGTTTTTGTTCCGGGGGTTTATTTTTTTCGTATTCTTCAAATCTACTCTTGTCTGCAAAAGCATTCAGTAAAGATAGCCCTATCGATCCTAAACCTACAAATGCCGTTCCGGTTGCAGTCTTTTGAAATTTTCGTAAACTTGCGATGATGTATGTCAAAGCAATCGCAAATGGCCACGTCATAAAAAATATAATTTCAAACCTTCTCGCCTTTGTTTCCGTGTAAGGCTCTCTTTTCTCAAAAGCTTCTCTTTGTTTTTTTTGTCGCTCTTTTCTGATTTTTGCTTCTTCTTGATTTTTTCTCATCGCTCTATAATCAATTTCTCCTGTCAATGGATTGATTATCGATGATTGACGTTTTTGAACTGCCTGAGGAGAGCTTTGTGAATTGAATTGTTGAAACTGCATCGGGTTACGAGTGTTAGTCGGAAGAGGCATCATAAGTAAAGGATCAGGAGGGATTTGTGGATTTTTTGGAGTCACAAGCGTAGGCTTATTTTTTTTTAAAGGCAATTGATAGTCTCTATAGTAATCATAATCCTTTCCAACTCCCTCGCCTCCTTGATAGTTTTTCAAATTAAAATCATAAGGATCATAAAAATCATCTCTCACTTGAGAAAAAATCGAAAATCTTATAAAAAAAAATATAAAAATAGAAGTGAAAATTTTTAAAGAGATTTTATTTTTCTTCATAGTATTTTTTTGAAAAATCTGTTTCCATATTCACTATTTTTTTAGTAAAATTTATTTTCAATCTCTATCTTTTTTGACTTATATAGAAATTTCAATAGTGTGATTAAGCAATAGATTTTTCTAAAAGCAAATAGCTTTGAATTTTGCCAATCCCTTTTACCTCTACTGTCCCTCTGTCTTTAAACTGAAATTTGTCCTTTATTAAAAAATACGTTGAGTTCGATATTTGAATCTTTCCGGGAACTCCATGCGATTCCATTCTGGAAGCAGTGTTTACAGAATCACCCCAAAGGTCATAAATAAATTTTTTCTTGCCTATTACACCGGCAACAGCATGCCCCGAATTAATTCCGATTCGTATATCTAAGTTTAATTTGTTCTTCTCGCTATATTCTTTGACAATCTCCAACATTTCCAAGGCAAGATTTGCGATTTTTTCTGCGTGGTTTTCATCCGGCTCAGGCAAGCCTCCAACCACCATGTATGCGTCACCGATAGTTTTGATTTTTTCGAGTCCGTATTTCTCTACCAAATCATCAAAGGAAGAAAAAATATCATTCAAAAGTTTCACTACCCCATCTGCACTCATAATTTTTGACAATTCGCTAAAGCCAACAATATCCGAAAAAAGAACAGTACAATTTTCAAACCTATCCGCAATCGTATCTGTGTTTTCTCTTAGTTTCTTGGCAATAGATGCGGGCAAAATATTTAAAAGAAGTTTTTCGGACTTTTCCCTCTCTAACTGAATAGAAAGCTCTGATTTTTGAAATATCGAATTAATATAAATTGCAAGAACAAAGATCAAGGCTGCAAAAGAAATATCCATCAACAATTTTTGAGTCTCAAAACCGACTTTATATGGAATAGACAAAGGAAAATATTGATGAGAAACTCGTAAAAAAATAAATAGACAAAATACAACAAAGGCAAGACCAATCTTCCAATTCTTTTCTTGTCTCGGAAAAATAAAAAATACCGCAAGTCCTTCAGCAATCAAAAATAGATGCGATCTTGTTTCAGCGCCTTCAAGCAATGCAATAGATACAATATACGCAGTAGATATAGTCAGGATATAAATTCTGGCAAATAGCAATTTTCCGATTGAGTTTAAATAAATCGTAAACGGAAGAAATAATATAAATAATACATTAATTATATCAATTACTAAAACAGAGCCTAAAAATTGGAATACTATAAAAACAAGTAATGTAAACATAGTTACTAATGCTGCAAACCCATTGATAAGAACTATATGTTTGTGTTCCGAGTAGTCTCTTGCAAACAGAACTCCTTGATAAGCGATGGTGTTCCATAAAAGCTGTAACATAGTTTTTTTTATCCTGTAGAATTTATAGTGCTTTAAAATTCGTTAATTGAATGATGAATTTTTCCCTTTGCAATATCAATAACAATACAATAAAATTTAAAAAAAATACTTGCACTTCTTAGAATCAATTCAAAAATTTAATCTATGAAAAACTCACTACCTGAAATTCACTCTTGCAGCAATAAAGAAGATCTACTAAAACAAATTATCGATTCTCATCAGGCTTTAGTAAATTTTTATAAAGAAATCCCAAGCACTATTTTTCAAGACGGAGCCATTCCTGACGGCTGGTCTGTTAAAAAAAATATGAAGCACGTAATTAGCTCTACAAATCTATTTACACTCTATTTAAAGTTACCCAAATTTTTTATGAAAATTTTTGGAAAGCCCAAAAAAAATCAAAAACCAATCGAAGAAGTTGTACCTACAAATCGCCCAAATATAAAAGATTTCGGAAAATACACTACAGCGGAAATTTACAAGCCAAGAGAAAAAGAAAAAATCATCCAAGGAATTTTAGATTCTGCCGAGAAGTTAAAAAAATCAGTAGAGAAGTTTTCAGAAAATGAGTTAAACAATCTTTCTGTTTTTTTAGGAATCAGCCTTCGTAATTTTATCTTGATTGTGTTAAAGCACAATATATATCACGTCAACGTTGCAAGAACCAGACTGATAAATACAAGTGAAAGCTTCCAAAAGTAATGACAACAGTGCAAACAGATTTTACATTATCAGTGTAACAATTTTCACTTTTCTTGTACCTGTTATTGGTTTTGTTGCAGAGCATTTTGTTGTCTATACCGACTTGACATTCGAACTTTTTAGTAAGTGGTTTATTTTTTCGGCAGTTGGTCTTCGTTTATTTTTTGCTGGAATCAAACAAATCAGAAGCCCGGAATTTACTGCAAAACAAATCTTCCATTTGAATAACTCTGATAGTTTTCCAATTCTTCGCGAGTTAGGTTTCGCAAATATATGTTTTGGACTTGTAGGATTTATTTCACTATTAAAACCAGAATGGAGAATTGTTAGTGCATTTGCAAGCGGTCTTTACTACGGACTTTCAGGTGTTCAACACGGACTAAAAAATTTTTCGAGTATAAATGAAAAATTTGCTTTATGGACTGATTTAATAATTTTCATTCTACTAATCACCTATTTTATAAAAACAATATGAAAATACAAAGAATTGTTAAAGTAAAAATTTTTCACGCAATTATAATATTGTTATCTGCAGTTCTAAGTTGCAGTTTATTTGAAAACGATACATCTACACCGAATATGATTTATGACCATACTGCAAAAACCCTAAAACTGATTATTGCATCGCTAACAAATGACATTTTCCCCAAGTATTTAAACATATATATTCACAAGAAAGACTTTTTGCAATCGCCTATTTATGAATCAAAACAATTAATAATAACCCAAGTATCGAAAAATACATTTCAACATACTTCATTTCTACACACAAAAGATTTTGGAGTTGTTCCCGGAAACGGTCTTATAGTGAGAAGTAGTAATCAAGCGATTATTTTCGACACACCTGTAAACTACGAAAGTACAGATGAATTAATCCAATGGGTCGAAAGTACTCTACACTGTAAAATTGTAGCTATCATTCCTACACACTACCACCCGGATTGCTTAGGAGGACTTAAAGCATTTCACGATAAAGGGATTCCATCGTATGCCTACTTTAAGACAATTGAGCTTGCCAAAAAAAATAATTTTATTTCACCTCAGAATAGCTTTCAAGATTCACTAATACTTAAAGTAGGAGACCAAAAAATAACTGCCAAGTTCTTAGGTGAAGGACATACGAGTGACAATATTGTAGGGTATTTTCCTAGTGAAAATGTAATGTTCGGAGGATGCTTAATCAAAGAAATGGGTGCTAAAAAAGGATACCTGCAAGATGCAAATATTTCTGATTGGTCAACTACAGTAGAAAAAGTGAAAAAAGAATATCCACAAGTTAGGATAATTGTGCCCGGACACGGACAAGTTGGAGATAAAAAACTTCTTGATTACACTATAGAATTATTTAAAAAAATGTAGGAGTATTATAACACTCCTCTCATAGCAAGAATAGAAAAAACTATCATAAGAATATATAATCCCGGCACTCGAATAATAAACCACCACCACTTATTTAATTTGAATGCAGCGTATCCAGTGAGTGTTCCGTGTATAAAAAAAAGCCACCCCATATACTTAGATAAAAGTTTCAGGTAATTTTCCAAAAATTCCGGGTCAGTAGTCTGCTCTAAAATATTTTGAAAAGAGTCACCCATGTATTTATGAAACATCTCGTTTAACAAAAATCTATTCAGTACATAATAAAAAAAGAAAAATACTAAAGCGAGAATCCAACCAAGTATCGCTGGCTGAAGTTTGAAATAAATATCGTTCTCTGTCTTGAGAGATAAAAATACTGCAACCCCAATCAAGAAAAATCCGAGTATTGTGATTTCATCAATTGTCTTGTAAACTACAATAGTAAAAATTAATTCTGCAACTGCAAGGGCAAGAGCAGAAAGTAGTGCCATTTTTTTATTTGTAAACGATTCTAATACTACAAATACCAATACGGGAATTATTCCTATCCAGAGGTTAGAATTCATACCTTATTTTTATTTGTTTGACAATTTCGTCAAGAAAGCTATTTCTATTAATTTGCAAATTTACAATAATTGTAGAATTCATAGACCTGCCTGAAAATTTGGTTTTTCATAAAAAGGAATTTGTAAATGATTAAAATATCTGGGTTGAATAAATCCTTCGGCAGTCAAAAATTATTCGATGATTTAAGTTTTAGCGTAAATAAGGGAGAAAAGGTCGGTCTAATCGGAAGAAACGGACACGGAAAATCTACTATTTTTCAAATACTACTCGGCAATGTAGAGCCGGATTCAGGGATAGTCACTATTCCTAAAAATTATAAAATCGGTTACCTGCAACAACACTTGAAATTTACTAAGCCCACTGTTTTAGAAGAGTGTTCGCTCGGTCTTCCCCCGGGAGAAGAATACGAAACTTGGCAAGTAGAAAAAATTCTATTCGGTCTTGGCTTTTCGGAAAAGGATATGGAAAGAAGTCCAAGTGAATTTTCCGGTGGATACCAAATTCGTATGAATCTTGCAAGACTGCTTGTGTCTAAACCGGATATGCTAATGCTCGATGAACCAAACAACTATCTCGATATTGTCACAATTCGATGGTTAGAAGAATTTTTGCGAGAGTGGGAAGGGGAAATTATTTTAGTTACCCACGATAGAAGTTTTATGGATGCAGTCGTAACCCATGTAGTTGCAATTCACAGGACAAAGGCAGTCAAGGTGGAAGGGGACACTGAAAAAATTTATAACCAAATAAATCAGGCAGAAGAACTCTATGAAAAAACCAGACTGAATGAAGCAAAAAAACGCAAACAAGAAGAAATCTTCATAGCAAGATTCAAAGCAAAAGCGAGTTTTGCAAGTAGAACTCAATCCAGAGTAAAAAAATTAGAAAAACAAGGAGAGATGAAGGCGTTAGACGAAATCCAAGACTTAGAGCTATTCTTTAACAGTGCTCCTTTTGAAGCAAGCCAAATGCTCTTTGCAGAAGATATATCCTTTTCTTATACAGGAGAAACTCCATACTTAATAGAAAATTTTTCTTTAAACGTCGGAAGAAGAGAGAGAATTTGTATTATCGGAAAAAATGGAAAAGGAAAATCAACTCTTCTAAAGATTCTTGCAGGAGAATTGCAACCGATTCAAGGAAAGTTAAGCAAACACCCTGTTTTAAAAGAAGGGTATTTTGGACAGACCAATAAATTGGATATGAACGAAAACAACACAGTAGTAGAAGAGATTAAAAGTGCCGATAAATCCTGCTCTGACGGAATCGCAAGAAATATCGCAGGTGGGTTGATGTTTAGTGGGGATTCAGGATTAAAAAAAATCAAAGTTTTATCGGGAGGAGAAAAGAGTAGAGTCCTTCTCGGAAAAATTTTAGTGACTCCCTGCAACTTACTTTTTTTAGATGAGCCTACAAATCACCTAGACATGCAATCCTGCGACTCGCTAATCGAAGCTGTAGATCAGTTCAATGGATCTGTAATCATGGTAACTCACAACGAGATGCACTTAAAAAGTGTGGCTACAAAACTGATCGTATTCGATAACAATACAATCCAAATTTACGATGGTGGTTATGAAGACTTTTTGAATGACATAGGCTGGTCTGATGAAGATGTTTAGAATTTATATTATACAATTTAATGAGATTTCCAAAAATCACATACAATGAAATTCAAATTCTACCAATCAATTCAAAATTCATTCTCCTTGAAATTATCTCTATATTCAGGGTTGGCTTATTTTTTTATTTTAACGATATATAGAATCCTATTTTTTATTTATAATCACAATACAGATGAAAAAACAAACACAACTGAAATCATAAAAGCGTTTCTATTCGGGATACGATTTGATCTATCTACAATTTCAATTATTGTAATTTTTATTTTGGCGATAAGTTTCGCAGGAAATTTCAAATATTTTTTTAAATATCAAAAACAACTGACTTTCATTCCACTTATAATTTTAGAATGGATGGTATTGCATTTAGGAGCTGATATTTTATATTTTAAAAATTCTAACAAGCATTTAGGATACGAAGCAATCGTATTTCTTGGCAAAGATTTTACTGTGATTTTTCGCTCTGCCCTTAACGCTGATCTTTTTTTTATACTTGGAATTTTTATTACCCTTATTGGTGCAGGACTCATTTTCTTTAAAGGACTCAACACCCTACGCACAACTATAACTTCAAACACAAACTATATACAATCTATTTCGCATAACGTCCTTTTTATCTGTATTCTTGTAGTATTGATAAGAGGTGGGTTTCAAAAAAGCCCGATTAGCCCCGGCAATGCAGCCTTTTCTAAAAACTTCTTTCTAAATAATCTTGCACTCAATGGAGTGTTTACAGTCCTATCTGATTTAAAATGGAAAAATTCTCCTAATATACAAAAAATAAAAATCGAAGAAGCAATCCTCATTGCAAGAAATGAAATATCTTATCCGGAATCTCAATTTATAAGCTCTCGTTATCCTATACTACGAAAAACTAAAGCTAAACCAAACACCACTCCACCCAATATTGTATTGGTAATCTTAGAAAGCTGGACAGGAAAGTTTATCAATTCTAAACTTCCTGATTTTCAATCAAAAGAAATCACTCCAATTTTCAACAAGTTGATACAAAAGGGAGTCTATTTTCAGAATTTTTTCTCCACAGGTGGACGCACGTCTAACGGTTTATTCGCGATTCTAACCAGCATTCCCGATCGACCGGGTTTTAGCACGATCCATTCACAAAACGCATTGGCAAATGTTGGTGGACTCGGCAATGTATTAAAATACGCAGGGTATGATTCTATTTTTATTTATGGAGGAGAACTCGACTTTGAAAATATCAAACCACTTGTTAAACACTGGGGCTATGATACGTTATACGACATTGATAGTATTCAATCAACTCATAAATATGAAAAAGGAATCTGGGGATATGATGATGAAAATGTATATGACTTCTTAATCCAAAAATTAGAGGAACGAGACAAGACAAAACCTTTCCTTGTTACTGTGTTGACCCTATCTACTCACTACCCTTACAAGGTTCCCGATAAAAAATTTGAATTATTTTCTGCAAACTCGACAGAAAAAGATTTCCTGAACACCCTCTTTTATGCGGATTGGGCAATTGGAGAATTTTTACAAAAAGCAAAAAATTCAGAATATTGGGACAATACTATTTTCCTGTTTGCGGCAGACCATACCCACCATAGAAACTTAAATTATTATGAAGATAGAAATATTCCCCTCCTGATATATTCAGAAAAAAAAATCCAAGCCGATTATAGAAAAGACTTTGCATCCCAATTAGACATTCTTCCAACAATTCTTGGATTGACCGGCAAGGAAATATATTTTTCAGCAATGGGTAGAGATCTTTTTTCGAGCCAAAAAAAAAATTCGGGATATTTTGCTTATGGAAATATTTTCGGGTGGGTTGAAGGTGACGTATTTTTTTTGGATACTGTGGACAAAACGAATGCCCTCCATTTTACTTCTAAACCACCTTTTAGTGAAAAAGAGTTGTGCCGTAAAATGCCTCTTCCGTGCTTAATTCCTCAAAGAAAAGCCAAGGCTTTCTTAAATCTTTCAGAAACCCTAATCGAAAAAAATTTAATTTTTCCTTCGGCTAACAATTTAAAAAAAGGTGATTTTTAAAGCGAAAATTTCAAATTGTAAAAAAAGTTTCAATAGTTCTAATATAAACATATTGAATCAATATTATTTACGGAAACAAATTCTATGTTATTAAAATTTTTTAGCTTTATTACAATTCCTCTTCTTTTCAATTTTTCTAATTGCTCTAAGTCAAGACCCGGGCCTAAAGATAGTGAAATTCTGCAATTGGTCTTGTCAGAGAATGAACGAAAAAGCCCAAAAATAATTTCTGTTAAATCTGTAAATTTGGATGAAGACAAAGAATTAGAAATTATTTCCTTGATTAGAAATGGGACAGAAGAAATTCTTTGTATTTTCAAAAATGAGGACAAAAAATGGAAACTGAATTATAAAAAAAATTTTAGCCTATTGAATGCAGGCCCATTTGAATACGAAAAAGAAAAAAAAACTTGGGTTCCTTCAAAAAATGATAAAGAAGGCGAAGGGTATATTGTTAAGAAGATCTTAATAGAAGAACTTCCAGGCGATTCCTTTAATTCTATTTTTTTAGAAATATTGTCCGAAGAGCCTCCTCTTGGACTTTTTTCTTTTCCATATATAATTCGGAAAAACTTAAAAATTTTTGACGGACTAAGTTCTCTAAAAGAGCACGAGAATCTAAGAAAAACAAGAAGAGCCGATTTTACCTATAACCCAAGTGAAAAAAGCATTTCTGTTTTTCCCAGCGATCCTTCATACTCACAAGAATTTGTATTCAATGGATGGGAAATTGTACCTGTAATTTCAGGACTTCCAGTAGCTTCTATATTGAATGCAGAATTTAGCAATTTTGAAAAAGGAAAAGAAACAGAAATCAAACTACTTTTAAAAAATCGGGGACAAACTGCATACGTTACCTATCTTTCTGTGAGCTTCCCTGAGGGTGGGGTGATTCGAGTTGACCCAAAAATGACTGGTGCAAAAATATACAATTCGGGGAAGACGATCTATTCAATGAAAGAAAAGAAATTCATACCCTCAAAGTATCCATTACTTGAAATTACAAAAGAAAGCTGGGGAAGAAATTACAAGTATGACTTGTCTTTTAAATTCACTCCAACAGTCTCAGGAAAACAAAATATTCTTTTCAGATCTTCGGTGAAATATTCCGGTAACATAATTTATCTCCCCAATGAATATTCTGTTTTTCCTTTTCAAATCGATCAACAAGGTTTTCCTTCATACCCTATAGAGGTCGGGAAATGAACCAAAAACAAGGCGAGACATCTTTATTTTTAGCAAAAAAAGAAATTGTCCGAGTTCAAGTTGAAAGATTTCATGAATTCTATCCTAATTATTTTGCAAGACAAGAAACTACACCTATGGTAAATTATTTTTTTGATAAAATATACAACTTAGAAGGGAAGGAAGATTGGCTGGATCTCGCTGTAAATACTTTTGAAAAAGTAAAAAATATGATAAAGGAGCAAACCAGACAAAACTTAGAGCAATTAATCGAGCTGAACAATCTAACCGATAAATTGGATACACAGATGGCATTGCTGTTATTGAATAAAAATTGGAAAGAAGGAGATCAACTTGGCTTGAACGAGTATCGCAATCTATACATTGAGCTAAAGCATACAGACGATAGAAGACTTCAATTAGAATACGTATTAAACAATCTCCGAAAATTTTATGACTTGGCTCATCGTCCAATCAATGCAGTCATTATGAAACCGGCAAAATTTATGTCTAAATTACTTGGAGTTTATCCTTTGTTTGCAAGCGTAGAAGATGGCTACCATGCAGTACTTCCAGTATCCTCCGATATATTTGAATCATTTTATGAAGAGGTGCAAGAGAGAGAGTGGAATTATCTGTATTCTGCTTTTCCGGAATTAAAATCAAATGCCAACGAATAAAAAATTAAGATTTCGACAAAAGCCTCCCTCTGAAGATTCAGAGAAAAATGAGCGTTGGCTACTAACGTATGCCGATATGATTACACTTTTGTTAGGATTATTTATTGTTATGTATTCTATCTCAACTGTTGATCAAGAAAAATTAAAAACCGTTGCAAGACAGATACGTGGCGGATTTGGTCTTGAAGGAATTGGTGAATCTCTAATCTTTGATGGAGGAACAGATATCACAGAAGAAGAAATATTTCTTCCAAAATCAAAAATTTTTCGATTATGGGAAAGACTGGGGTTTTCTTTAAAAAGACTTAAAAATGAAAGTAAAGTCTTATTTGGTCTTGATAATAACGAAGAAATTAAACTAACAGTTTTTGCTTCCTCCCTCGGTGAGGGAAATCTTAAATTCGACAAAGATACAGATTTTACATTCCAAAGACTTTCAGAAATGTCAAAAAATATGGAAATAGATATTATTCTTAGAGTTCAAATTCCCTATTTAGAAAATATAGAAAAAAAAGGCTACGCGAATAATTGGGATTTTAACGCACACAGAGCTTCTCTCCTTGCGGATTTCTTAGAATTAAAATACGGAATTCCTAAGAATCAGATTTCAATTCAAGCCTATTCTGAATTTAGAAAAATGAAAACTGACAACCCTTCTCCCGAAGAATATGCAAAACAGGAAAGAATAGAAATCATTATTCGAAAAAAGGAAAACTAAGGGGCAGACACACAGCGAATTTTTGCATTATTTACCTTGGGTTGGTGAAATAATTTCCCTTCAGCAAAAGAAACATAGATTCCATTCGCAGGAGTATTTACATAAGTGGTTGAACTCCAATAATTATCAATTGATGTATTTGGAAATATAGTCTCAAAAATTGAAGCGCCTGAATTTACGCTATAATCTACAATACTCTGCAATTCTTTCCAATTAGGAAGTCTCCAAGTTTTACCTGAAAGATTGAGTGAATTGCAATAAGATAATGCAGTTTGCCAATCAGTCGGGCTTGCAACACCAGAACAAGTAGAATCATTATTTCGCCCTTTAGTACATTTCTGCCATAACAAATTAGTTGATTTATCTAGAATGGTTCCGTCTCCAAAGTCTGAATATTTTTGTAAATTATTGTCAATGGAAAACGAACTACTAACACAACGAACATAATAAGGATCTGTCTTCAAGTTTGCGTAAATAATCCCACCACTAAAATTTACAACCCAAGCATAACTCAAATCGAATAGATAATTTGTCTTGGTCCAATAGTGACCCGCAATAGTATTTGGAAAGTTTGTTAAATTAATTGGAAGAGGATTCATACTATGCTCTACTATTGTAGATAACTCAATATAAGTAGGGAGCCTCCAATTTTTTCCAGATAGTGTAAGTGTATTACAATAATTATTTGCATCTGTCCAATTTGTTAAGTTCGCAATTCCTGAACAAGTAGAATCATTATTTTGTCCTCCACTGCATTTTTGCCAAACTAATCCTGTAGTATTATCTGTAATGGTATAATTTCCATTATCCGTATAACTTCGAGAAACACCTTGATTCTCCTGCGCATCCTGACCTTGATAGCTGCCACAGGCGACCGGGTTATTTACTCCATCGTAACAACTTGTTTGTCCTGTTTTTAAAGGAGGATAACTAAATTTACTTTCTACAATAGGACTTTCAGTCATTCCTATTTTTGATGCAAACGCTTTAATTGTTTTACCCGAGATTTGCCATATAGGGATTCCTGTGGAATATTGTCTTGAATGAATAGTGGGAGTGGATTCATCGAGTGTATAATAAATATTTGCACCAGGTGTATTTGTGCTCAAGATAATAGTTTGGGGTGTAACGTAATGCCCGGAAGAAGGATTTAATGTAGGAGTCTCTACAGTACTATTTTGTAATTGGATAATTTGAGACAAAATTGAAATAAGTGTAGGAGTGTTACTTAACTCAGGAAGATCTATTTCTTGACAGTTTATTATTAAATAAACCAAAAATACAAAATTTTTTTTAAAGAGATTGAGCTGCTTGGACTTTAACATACTACCTCAATACAATTTTGAAATTATACAATTTATATTGGGATTTGTAAATAGGGCATTTTGCCCTATGATTCTATGGATTGATGGTATTTTCTGATGGCTTCAGTTTTTTTGTTTACCCTTAATTTTTGATATATATTTTCAATATGTCGCCTGACAGTATGAGGACTGATGTTCAATTCATCAGAAATTTCCTTGTAGCTAAATCCGAGTACAATTAAATTTAAAATTTCATTCTGCCTATCGGTCAAAGGCTCTTCAAATGAGGACTTTGAATTTAATTTTGCTCGTTCTTTTCTCTTATACAAATCCGAGATTTTTGTTGCAATTCTTGGTGTAAGACTTGCCCCACCCAACATGAGAACTTTCAATTCAGCTAAAAACAACTCCTTTGGGGTTTCTTTCAATACATATCCATTGGCTCCGTTTTGTATTGCTTTTATGATGCTTTCTTCATCTTCAAATATAGTAAAAATAATAATTTTAATATCAGGGATTTTTTTCCGAATAGGTACAATCAAATCAATCCCACTTATATCTGGAAGTCCTATATCTAGAATTAATAGGTCAGGGTTGTTCCCCTTGATATTTTCAAAGCCACTCTCTCCCGAATGCCATAACCCTGTAAAAATAAAATCTTCTGAATCGGAAATAATATTAATAAGATTCTGAGCAATTTCTTTAGAGTCTTCAATGATTGATACTTTGTACATTAAAAACTATTTTACCTCTTTTAATTTCCTTTGTCAATAGGTCATACTGCCCTAATTGGTATTAATATTGAAATCACAGTTCCTTGTTTAGAATATATTTTCCACCTCCCGCTCATCTCACTTACTCTATATTTTATATTAGAAAGTCCCGATCCACGACTCAGTTGGCTTGAAGAGGGTTGCATTCCGATCCCATCATCGGAAATAGTGAAAAATAATCCGTACGTCGAGTAAGAAAGTTTTATATGTATTTTTTTTGCGCTTGCGTGTTTTATAATATTTGTGACACACTCACAAAAAATATTGTACAAATGAAAACTGTTTTTGGAATTCAATAATTTACTATCAAATTTCAAGTCTGAAAGAACTTCGTATTTACCAATAGACTTCAGACGAGACAAGAAATTTTCCATTTCCTTTATCAACACCTCAGAAAAATTTTCATCTCTGTTCAGTAGATAAACAAAATCACGAAGTTTTGATAGAGTTGAATAAATGGTTTCTTCCATTTCAGCTTCGTTGGTAAAAGCCTTGTTTCGAGCATTATATAAAAGCTGCGTTAAACTACTCCCCACAGTATCGTGTAAATTCCTCATAAGGATTTTTTTTTCACGAGAATGCTCTTCTTTTACTGCTAAATTCTCCTGACGTAAAAAATTAATCTTATCTGCGAGAGCAAAGGACAATAAAATCGCTTCACTAAGTGAACCAAATTTTAGTGCATTTTCACTTACAAAAGAATATGGCTGACCCAAAAAAGTATAAGAAACTTCCATCCCAAGGAATAATAAATTCAAAGCAGAAGAAATGATATAAAATTTTGCAGAACGAAAACCCTTACTAAGTGCCAAAATTGCAGATATAAAACTAGTGACCAAAAAACACAAAACAATAACAGCAATTCCTTTTAATGAAATGATATGCAATAATTTAAAAGGTGATACCAAAAATACTAACATGCCTAACAAAAAATTTATCCCAAGCAAGTAGTATAAAAGTTTATTCACTTTCCATACTTGTAAGAAAAATATTACGAAAAGAGTAGTGCCTGCAATCGACAACCCTGCGGTTGCTGATTGTAGAATATGATAAATCCAAGGATCAGAAAATAAATTTGCTGTAATTCCAGAATATTGAGCTTGAAATAGAATGAAAAAAAATAGATACAAAATATACCAAAAGTAATTAAAATCCTTAATCGATGCATAAATAAATATATTATATAAAAACAAGGCAAATATTGATCCAAAGTAAAAGGCGATGAAAGCAATATTTTTAATTTCTGCCATCTCAATTTCATCCTTAAACCCGATTTTAAATGCAGGTTTCAACATAGTTTTTGATTTAAAATGTAAAAGCAGTGTAACTTCTTTTTCTGGATATATAGAAAATGAAATTCCCGGCGAAATAAACCAGTCTTGTAAATTTCGTTTTTGATTTTTACCTCTCGTATAAGAGCCTGCAAATCTAAAACTCAAATCAGGAGAGGTTTCTAAAAAATAAAGTTCCGCCTCATCTATGAATGGGTTTTTAAATAGTAGAGTAGATTTTTCGACTTGACTTACATTTTCTATTTTCAGTTTTATGAGGATCCAAGCATCACCAGATGCAAGCCCTGGATCGATATTTTTGCCAGCCTCACTTTGGAATTGATTTTTTTTAATTAAGTCTGCAATGTCAGCTAACTTGTATTCTTTTTTTAAATTAAAAATTTCTTTTTGTTCTACTATGAGAATTTTTTTTAATTGGGGAGATATTATTATATCATTGTCCGGATAAATCTGGTTAGAAAAAACTATCAGAAAAAAAATAAACATTAATATAGAAAGGCACATTTGCAATAAATTTTTATTTAAAAGAGCATTGTTATAAACTCAATAAAAATTTTTACAAGGTAGGGTATCTATGAAAAAACTACTCTATTTTAGAGGTTTCCGCTATATCCTCGCTTGAAATCTTTGTAATACTAAATCCGATAAAAGCATAGATTAGGGAAATCACAGGGTTAATCAAGTTGAAAAAGCAAAAGGGAAAGTAAGCAATCGTAGAAACACCTAAACTAGAAGCCATAAAAACTCCACAACTATTCCAAGGAATTAAAGGCGAGCTTAGAGTACCTGAATCTTCTAAGGCTCTCGATAGATTTTCAGGTGCAAGATTTTTCATCCGGTAAGATTCTTTGTACATTCTACCAGTAATCAAAATAGAAAGATACTGATCAGATGCAGTAAGGTTTACAAAAAAACAGGTTCCGATGGTGGCTGCGATCAAACTAAAAACATTTTTTGCAAAATAGAGAACAGAATGCGTTATGCGATATAGCATCCCACTTCCATCCATTATACCTCCAAAAAACATCGCAGACAGAATGAGCCATACCGTCGGGAGTATTCCTACCATCCCACCTCTGGAAAGTAACGCATCTACCTCGCTTGACCCGGATATAGTTTTAAACCCTGACGAAGAGGCTATAATTCCAGCTTTGAATACAGCCATTGAATAGTTCGGCTCACTCGTAAACTCTATAATCACTTCTCTTTGAAAAATAATTGCCGTGACAATACCTCCAAGACAACCGGCGAGTAGAGCTGGAATTGTATCGGTTCTTTTTATTACCAAACCAATCACAAGAAGAGGTGAAATAAATACAAAAGGAGAAACTACAAACTTGCGACTTAAAATTTCAGTTACAGTTGCGATCTTTTGTGGACTATACGCGGTATCATTGAAAAGCCCAATGAACAAAAAAATAATTAGAGTTAAGACAATACTCGGAATGGCTGTAATTGTCATATAACGAATATGGGTATATAAATTTGTACCTGCAACCGAAGATGCCATATTGGTAGTCTCTGAAAGAGGAGACATTTTATCTCCAAAGTAAGCCCCTGACACAACTGCTCCGGAAGTGAGTGCAGGATGAATTCCAAGAGTATTTCCTATTCCTATCATTGCAAGACCGATCGTCCCGGCAGTAGTCCAAGAGCTACCCGTAGTAAGAGACACTAACGCACAAAAAAAACATGTAGTGAAAAGAAAATATTTATACGATATGAGTTTCAATCCATAAATAATCAGAGATGGAACAATCCCTGCAAGAATCCAAATCCCAATCATTGCCCCCATGAGTAAGAGGATTAAAATTGCCTGCATCGCAAGATTGATATTCTCTAAAATTTTTTCTTCCAACATTCTCCAAGACTTTCCATGGAAAATAGAAATTGTCCAAGCGAGTACACCTGCTAAAATGAGTGCAATCTGATTTGGGCCATTAGAGGATTCCTCTCCAAAAATCTGCACCGATAAAAATAAAAGTCCGATTAACAATACTACAGGTGCAAAGGATTCAAAAATATTAGGGTCTCTTTTTTGGAATTGAATAAACAAACAAATCTATCCAGGGATAAATTCCAGATCACACATTGATTTTGCTGCATTGTACCTTCCGGCTAACAGATGATTTTTTAAATCAGTAATTCTTTGATAATAAATCGGAGTATGTTCTTTGAATGCTTCCTTCAAATCTCGCTTCTCAAGTCTGGAAAGTTTTCCGTCAAACGCAGCCGCTATCGTTAGAATATTCAAAAGTAAAAATCTTTCTTCTTGATTTACAGACTCTAAAGTATCTAAAAATTCTTTCCAATTAGCAAAATCTTTTTTTTCGTTTACTTTTAAAATTTCCGATAGACGAACTATTAAAATCAACATATTGGGGTGATAATTTTGAGTGAGGACGATTGAGTTTCCGATTGCTTGAATGCAACCGATTTTAGCCTCTTTGGAAAGTCCTTGAATTTTCTCTTCAGTAAATATTTCTTTTGAAATATATTTAGCAATTAGGTTTCCAAATAACCTTAGTCGAGCTTCTTGTACCGTTTTCACCAAAACGATTGCATTCCATAATCCGGTAATAATTACCGAAATATAGGCTACGCTGACTCTAAGCACACTTTTTCCTGCAACTCTTCTTAAAATTAATTTAGCTACAACATTGGACATCATTATCTTCAGCTTATAAAAAAATCCGAGTAGAACTAATTTCTTCTTAGATACTCTTGAGAGTGGGTCTATCCCCAAATAATTTCTGACTGGATCAGGCACTTCCAGTGCAGCCCTTGCTAATAATAAATTTATACTTTCTCCTGCAATGATTTCTGAATCTTCTTCCGGGTGCCCTGCAACTCTGGAAATCATAAACACAGTTCGTAAACTCACCCAATACAAAACCGCAAATTCTATAATCGTTAAAACTACCGTAACTATAGAAAGCCACGAGTATAAAATCAATGGAGGTGAGTCAGAAAAATATTCTTCGACGAACACAGACCCACCAGCTGAAATCCCACCAATACAAAATGCTATTAAAGCTCCGAAAATTGTTGCTCTCCGAATTCTTTTAGCAATATAAGCATCATCTCCTATATCTCTGGTGATATTTTTTTCAAAGTCTTTCTTTTTGTACTTATGAAAATAATAAAGACCCGTTTTTTCTAACAGTCCGGGTTTTTTATTTCCTAACGAGCTCATAAATTCTTACTCCTAATTAAACTCAAGTTTTCTGTCTTTTAAAAATGGAAATTTTTCTCGATATACTGTCAAAGCTTCAAGTTGAATTTCAGATAGATAGAATTCTTCTTTTTCCGAGAATTGAAAAAGATTTTTCCCAGAAGGATCAATGAGATGAGAATGTCCGTTATGCGACACTGTATTTCTTATTCCTGCGTCACCTACTCGATTTACGCCCAAAATATAGGCTTGATTTTCAATTGCTCTTGCTTTTAGTAAGGTGTCCCATGCTTCAATTCTATCTTTCGGCCAATTTGCAATTACGATATAGAGATCTGTTTTTCCGGCAGTTTTACGAAACACTTCTGGAAACCTAAGGTCATAACAAATAAATAAAGCAACATGAAAATCAAAAATCTTGAGGGTTGTAAGTTCGCTCCCCGAAGTAAAGCTGTTGTTCTCGCCTGCAAAGGAAAAGGGGTGAAGTTTCCTGTATCTTGAAATTATTTTTCCCTCTGGAGAAGCAACCGAAAAAGTATTGAAAGGAAGTCCCTTTGGGTTTTTTTCAATCCAACCCCCTCCTACAAAACTGCCTAGCTTTGTTGCAGATTCCATAAAAAAACTTTCCGTATCCCCTGATTGTTTTTCAGAAAATTCTTTGCTTTTCATGGTAAACCCGGTAGAGCAGGTTTCTGGAAACACTACTAAATCTACCGGAGACTGCAAGCTATGTATTTTTTTCCTATAATTGGCAAGATTTTGATGAGGATCTTGCCAGAATATGTCAGTTTGAAACGCCGCAATTTTCACAAATATGAATTTTCTATCCTTTGCATAAAACATGTAATCCAAAAAACCTATTTCTATTCAACACTTATTTCTAAATTAATTCTTGATTTTTAAAACAAGAAAAATGAAATATTAAATCTTAGTAAAAATTTTTCTACAAATAGGGAATCAATGGCGCTGTTCAATTGGAGTCAAAAATACAATATAGGAATCAAATCCATTGATGACCAACATGTAAAACTATTTGCAATTATCAACAGTCTTCACAATGCAATCGTTCACCAAAATTCAAGTATGAGTGTAGTTCAAGAATTATTAGAAGAATTGCTTTCTTATGCAAAGTCTCATTTTCGATACGAGGAATCTTTGATGGAGGGAAATGGATACCTTGAATTAGAAAAACACATTATCGAGCACGAAAAATTAATCAACGACCTCGATAAATACAAGAACCGATTTGATTCAGGGGAGTTGAAAGACTTAAACGAGCTTTTGACTTTTTCAATTAACTGGTTGCAAAACCATATTTTAGTATCCGATATGCAATACTCTGGTTTTTTAATCAAACAAGGAGTGAAATAAGTATTGTTGTTTCTTGCAATACCTATATTCTGTTAGAAACTGCCATGCCGTTATTTAATTGGGATGAAAGCTATAGCGTCGGAGTGGACTCTATAGATTTACAACACAAGAATTTGTTTGATATGATCAATAATTTACACGACAACATTCATAGTATTAAAAATGAACCGCTTGCAATCAAGACTACCTTAGACGAGTTAATTTCTTATATCCAATACCATTTTCTACATGAAGAGGAGTTGCTGAAAAAAAATAATTTTCCTGAATTTCAAGTGCACTCAATTGAGCACGAAAAACTATGCGGCAACTTAGAAGAATTCATCAAAAAATTTCAATACGGCCAATTACAAGAGACAACCGAATTGTTAAAGTTTATGATTGATTGGCTTCAGTTCCATATTTTGAAGTCAGACATGAAATACAAAGAATTTTTAAAAGGAAAAAAAAGCTAAGAATTGTGACAAATTCTTTCTATAATCTTTTACCTGTAATTAATTGAATTGACTTTTGTTTTGTAAGTTTTTTTCTATCCAACAGGGGGAAACTATGAACAAAAACTTGTTGATTGCAATTCCTTTCTTTATTTCTCTAAATCCTATTTTTTCTAACAGTTACTCTGCCCAAGTTTTAACAAATTCTCCAATCTCTTTCACTGTCCAATATTCCGACGAAGAAGAATACGAAGGTGAAGACGAAGAAGGTGGAGAAGAAGAGCAAGAAAACGAAGAAGAAGAATCTTCATGAAGCAACCAATTTTCTACCAACTCTAAAAAAATTCACCCAGAAAACTAAATTCACGATATATGAATACTTTCTAAAAATTTTTTATGAAATTCTTACTCGATATTATTAAAAAAACATCCGTTGCAAGACTGATTGCGTTCAGCTTTCTATTTGCAATACTTACCGGCTCAGTCATTCTTTATTGGATCGAAGGGACAAGACTATCGTATATAAACTCATTGTACTTGGCAGCATCGGCTACTTGTGTTACGGGTTTGAGCCCGGTCAATATTAGTGATCTGTCTTTTTATGGTCAACTATTTCTAATATGTATGGTTCAATTAGGAGGACTCGGGGTCTTAACTTTTACCGTACTTGTCGGACGACTCGTCATCTCCGGTTTATCAAGAAATTCTGAAATCGGTGCAGCTATGCTTCAAGCCATCGATCAAGAAAATAATAAAAAAGACGAAATTCACACAGTTTACGAAATATTAAAATCAATTTTAAAAATTTCACTTCTTTTAGAAGCGTTAGGCGCTATCACTCTATTTTTTATCTTACCGGAAAATATTCCATCCAATGTAAACAGATATTTTATCAGTATATTCACGTCTATTTCTGCATTCAACAACGCAGGTTTTTCCTTACTCGATGACTTGTCTTTTATCGTAAAAGATATCGGGAGTATTTATACTATTGCTATTCTCATAATTTTTGGTGGGATTGGCTTTCCGGTGATAATATTTTTTGAAAAGATTTTCTTGGAAATTCTGAAAGAAATTACAGGAAAATTTGAAGTGTGGGGTGAAACCTATCTAATGGCAAAAGCAATCAAAGGTCAAGACCCTTCTCCCATTTATCTTCTATTTACAAAACTATCGAGTGTAACTGAAAATAAAATTGAATCTTACAATAATAACCTTAAAGGAGCTTCCAATAAAACTCAAACGCATATATTGATAGTAGGAAGCCTGATTCTAATCTCTATAGGTGCGATCGGTATCTTTATTACTGAATACGATAACCCGAAAACTTTAAAATCCTTGGACTTCTCGGAAAAGATAGCCAATTCGATTTTTGCATCTGTGTCTGCAAGAACTGCCGGATTTAGTATTTTTAGTTTTTCCAATATCACCGACCCTTCTATAGTTCTGATTTGCTCTTTAATGTTTATAGGAGGAGGACCACAAGGAACGGCGGGTGGAATCAAAATCACCACATTTGTAATACTTGTTCTTTATCTAAAGAATGTAATCAATCCTAAAAAGCCAGTAGAGTATTTTGGGCAGCCTATTTCAAAACGCGCAGTTGCGATGAGTATTCGTACATACTTTTTGGCAACTACAATGATTGCTACGTGGATTTTTATTTTATCTTTGATGCACCACGAGAGCCATAGAATTCATTTGATTTTTTTTGAAGTGATTTCTGCCTTTGGAACTGTGGGCTATTCTATGGGGCTAACCCCACTTTTAGGAGATGTTGAAAAGGTCTCTTACTGTGCAATTATGTTTATTGGAAGAATCGGTATATTTACAGCATTGATCGCACTTACAGGAATGTCAGGTACAATAAATCTAGGAGAAGAAGACGACGGAGTAAAAATCCAAGTCGGTTAATTCTTTTTTAGCTATTATTTTTACAAACCAAAAGTATCGTGAATAGCCTTGACTGCAATTTTTGCCTGATCCTCGCGTATTACACAAGAAATTTTTATCTCACTTGTAGTAATCATTTCAATATTAATGGATTTATCTGCAAGTGCCTTAAACATATCTGCAGCTACTCCTACGTGAGACTTCATCCCTACACCGACTGCCGATACAATAGCAATTTTTTCGTTTATATCTATTTTCCCGGTACCATGGGTTTTTATAAAATCTTCTAAGATAGGCTTTGCAGTGGAAACTGCTTTTCGCGGGATTGTAAAAGAAATTGTATTGATGCCATTGTGAGGGGAAGATTGTACAATCACATCAACTAAAATATCTGCTTTAGAAAGTTTTCCAAAAAGTTCAGCGGCAATACCCGGTTTATCTGGAACATCGGGAATCGTAACTCTTGCTTCTTCACTCTTAATAGTAACACCACTCACTTTGATCTTTTCCATAAGTTTTTCCTCACTGACAACTAACGTACCTATACTTTGATTGAAGCTCGACCGAACATGAATCGTTACTCCGTAATTCATTGCAAGCTCTACACTTCTTGAATGAAGAACTCCTGCCCCAAGACTTGCAAGCTCAAGCATCTCATCATGGGTAATCGTATTGTGTTTCTTTGCTTCAGGAATAATTCTTGGGTCTGCGGTATAAACCCCATCCACATCCGTATAGATCTCGCACTCTTTTGCCCCAAGAACTGCAGCAAGAGCTACAGCACTCGTATCACTTCCACCTCGCCCCAATGTCACAATATTTTCGTCTTTGTCTATTCCCTGAAATCCGGCTACAATTACAACCTTGCCTTTAGAGATAGCTTCATCTATTTTTGTGCGGTCAATTGATTTTATTTTACCATTAGAAAAATTCCCGTCGGTCATAATCTTTAACTGAGAACCGGTGAAAGATTGTGACGGGATCTGAATTGCTTCTAAGGCTATTGCCAAAAGAGAAACCGAAACTTGCTCACCTGTTGAGAGTAGCATATCCATTTCCCTGCGACTCGGATTTGTATTTATTTTCTCGGCTAACTCAATAAGTTCGTCTGTAGTGTGTCCCATAGCCGAAACAACGACTACAACAGAAGAGCCTTTATCATAATAAGATTTAATTCTATTCGCAACATTCTTTATTTTATCAGGACTTCCTACAGAAGTTCCACCGTATTTCTGGACAATGATATTTGACATATTGAATAAATCCATATTTTGAAAAATGGTTATTTTTTCAATCGTTAAATAGTTGAGATTCTGTTTGATTTTTATTCTCTGGTAAAAGGTTTTTAAATTTTTTATTAGAGGAAACAAAATGGCAAAATTGTACTACGACACAGACTGTGATCTTGGAATTTTAAAAGGGAAAACTATAGCAGTGATTGGTTATGGAAGTCAAGGGCATGCTCAAGCTCAAAATATGAAAGACTCTGGTTGCAAGGTCATTATCGGTTTAAGGGCAGGTTCAAAATCAGAAAAAGAAGCAAAAGAGGCAGGGTTTGAAGTGTTGAGTGTTTCTGACGCTTCTAAAAAAGCTGATATTATTCAGATTCTTGCACCTGACACAATTCAAGCTGATATGTACAAAAAAGAAATAGAGCCCAATCTATCCAAAGGAAAGGCACTTGTATTTTCTCATGGATTCAATATTCACTACGATTTAATCGATCCTCCTAAAGATGTTGACGTTTATATGGTTGCTCCAAAAGGCCCCGGACACTTAGTCAGGAGGGTTTATGTAGAAGGTGGTGGAGTTCCCTGTTTAATCGCAATTCATCAAGACGCTACAGGCGAAGCCCGTAAGCGTGCACTCGCTCATGCGGCTGCAGTAGGTGGAGGTCGTGCAGGGATTTTAGAAACAAGTTTTAGAGAAGAAACGGAAACTGACCTATTCGGAGAACAAGTAGTACTCTGTGGCGGTTTATCTGCGTTAATCCAAGCTGGATTTGAGACATTGACAGAGGCCGGCTATGAGCCGGAAATGGCCTATTTTGAATGTTTGCACGAAGTAAAGCTAATCACTGATTTGATTTATGAAGGTGGACTTGCAAGAATGAGGTATTCTATTTCAGACACCGCCGAATATGGTGATTTGACAAGAGGACCTCGTATTATAGATGCAGGTACAAAAGCAAGAATGAAAGAAGTCCTCTCTGAGATTCAAAAAGATAAGGGAGCGAAGTTTGCAAAAGAATGGGTAGCTGAAACCAAAGCAGGTTATCCCAATTTCCAAAAACTTAGAGAAAAGGGAGCTAAGCACCCAATTGAAGAAGTCGGTAAAAAACTTCGCAGCATGATGAAGTGGCTCGCAAAATAAATCCTTTTACAGGTAGGGTCTTGCCCTACCTGTAAACTTGAAATTCCAAATTCTCAAGTTCAGGAAAATACATTGTAAGTGGCTAAAACAATATGAATGAAATTCTTGCAAAGTACATTTCTGAACGAAATAAAAAAATCTCAACCTATCTCAAATCAAATCGTATCGAAGCGTATAGGGCTTATGATTTTGAATTAAAAGACTTTCCGGTGAATATTGATATTTACGGAAAATACGCCCATATTGCAATTTATGAAGATAGTGAAAATTCAATATCTGAAGAAATAAAAAATACAATTCAAGAAGCCATCCGAGAATCTTTACATATCACTGTCTCTCACCAAATATGGAAATATAGAAAACAACAAAAAGGAAAATCTCAATACGAAAAATTAGGTCACAAAAAAAATCTTTTCACTATCAAAGAATACAAATCAGAATTTTTCATCAATCTCACCGATTACTTAGACACAGGTTTATTTTTAGATCACAGAGAAACAAGGCAACTCGTAGCCAAGCTTGCCACAAACAAAGAAAGACTATTGAATTTGTTCAGCTATACTGCCTCATTCAGTGTAGTGGCAGCCAACGCAGGAATACGATTTACCACCTCTGTAGATATGTCAAATACCTACACAGAATGGGCAAAAGAGAATTTTCGATTAAATAAAATGAATACGTTCGACCACATCGCAATCAGAGAAAATGTTTTTATTTTTTTGGACACAGCAAAAAAGAAGAGATGGAAATACGATCTTATAATCATAGACCCTCCGACCTTTTCAAACTCAAAAAAGATGCGTTCCCCTTTCGATGTTCAAAAAGATTATCCGAAATTAATCAACACTTCTCTTGAGTTATTGAATGACGATGGGATCTTACTGTTTTCTACAAATTATAAAAAATTTCAATTAGACGATGAAAAAATATTGGCAAGAAAAATCCACGACATAACAAAAGAAACAATTCCCATAGATTTTTCTGATTCTAATATCCATAAATGCTTTATGATTACAAAAAAGGAATTTTATCCTCTACACATAAGTATTTGATTTGCCTCTTTGTGTAGGGAAAAGCCTTATGAAATAGCAGGAGAATATTTTGAGAAAAATTTATGAAATCATAGACACCTCACCATGGAAAGTTCTCATTGGCATCTCATTTTTCTACTTTTTGCTTATTTTTATAGTAAAAAATCCAAAGCCTGTTTATGGAGATGGTGGGCTAATGTATTTGCAGACCAAACAAATTGTAGATTCTAATTTTTCGACATTTCGTTTTGACTACAAAGGTAGAGTTTACGATTCTACAGGACGTTATGCGCCATATACAAAACCATTTCTTGCCAAAATCGAAAATAATTACTATATAGATTTTCCTCCCTACTTTCCGTTACTGAATTCATTGTTCTATAAATTTTTTGATTATAGAGGATTATACATTTTATCTTTTCTGTCTTTGATCTTATCTCTATTCTTTCTTTCTCGTATCGGAAAAACTCTAAACTTCAGCCATCGAAAGACAAATCTTCTACTGTTTCTGTTTGCTTTTTGTACTTCAGTTCCACTGTATAATTTTGTATATCATGAATATCCTTTAGCTATATTTTTATTTATCGCATCTGCTTATTTTCTAATCCATTCGTTTCAAGACAACTCACCCAAAAAAATCTATTATATACTGTTTGGACTATTCGCCGGGATTTCTTTATTCTTTCGACTTGAGCTTATGTTTGTTTATCTTGCACTTGGAATAAGTTTTCTATTCTACAAAAAAAATGGCAACCTTAGCATGATCGTATTTTCAGGCCTTGGATTTATTTTGCCGTTTGGAATTCTAATGAGCACTAACTTCTACCTACACTCTCATCCACTTGGGCTTCGCTACGTACTCACTTTGGAAAATACAAACGAAACAATTTCTATGAGGTTAAATATTATACAGATGATGTTATTTTCTCCTTTGAGAGGAATATTTTTTCAGTCTCCATTTACCCTCGTTGCAATATTTCTTTTTTTCACCAGAAAAAATCTAAACGTAACCGAAAAATTTTTATTTTTCGCTATTGTTATTTCATTTTGTCTGATACTATTTATTAGCCCAAACGACGGAGACCATATTGCGCCCAGATATTTATTCGGGATTTTTCCATTGTTGTGTGTTCTGTTTTTATTACTTATCCCTGAATTTGATTTCAAGGGGTTCAACACAATATTTCAAATTCTTATTATTCTATCTATTCTATTTTCTTCTTACTCTCTATGGAAAAATATTCGCTGGATTTCTAATTCAGATAAAAATATTATTAGCTTCAATACCAAGCTAAACAAGATTCCTGAGAAAATCATTATTTTTCAAGAATATGCCTCTACTTTAAATTTGCAAAATTCCTATTCCGATAGGATTTTTTTTGTAGCCGAAAAAAAAACAGACTTAGAAAATTTGATTCAATCTCTAATCAAAAATAATACAGAAAAATTTGTAATCGCAGAAAATGCCATCCAAACAACGCAAAAAGACACTAACCCATCTCAAGCCTCATCTAATAATAATTTAGACAAGAAAAGTCTCGACTGGAGAAATGACCCCAGATTAAAAACTATTTCTAAAACTCAAGACTTCCCGTTTATTTTTCACCACATCCAAGTGACAAAAAAATAGAAGCGCATCTATTCAATTACTTCAAATTGAACTCTTCTATTTTTTATTCTGCCTTTTTTTGTAGAATTATCTGCAATTGGTTTTCTTTCTCCTTCTCCGATTGCAGTAAGTCTGGAAGAATCGACCCCTTGATTTTTTAAATATTTGATTATAGATTCAGCTCTTTCTACAGATAGTTTTTGATTGTTTTCGTCAGTCCCACGATTGCAAGTATGACCGATCACCTTTACTTTCAAATCAGGATTTCCTATTAAGAATTCTGCCATCTTTCTCAAGAATGCGCGATTTTTTTTATTTACATACAACTCAGAATCGTCAAAGAGCAAAGACTCCGAATTAATTTTTTTTGGATTCAAACCTGCAATAGTTTTCACGCCTTGCAAATTTTTTGGTTTTGTTTCAATTTTTGGCAAATCATTAGAAGGTTCATTTTGAGAAGGCTGTATTGTTTCTTTCTTTTTGACTTCTTCTTTACTATTAGTTTCCAACTCTCTATTGATTGTAGTCTCTTTTTTTCCAGTGTCCTTTCCACACTGTAACTTTAAGAACAGAAAATAGATCAAAACAAACAATATCAGAATAACAGCACTTGTTATAATATAGAATTTATTCTTATGAGAAAATTCATTTTTCTTGATGGAGGTTTTCTGAATCTGATAATAAGCAGGGTCCGGCTCTAAATCCGGTTTAGAAAAAAGTTCCTGTTCAGGCTCTTCGATTGGCTTTATTTTAGGTGACTTGGATTTTACAGGTTTTGACTTTTTTGCTGAGGCTTTAGACGCAGCCCAAGAACGGATTTCTTTCCTAAACCAAGTATCTGCTTTTTTAGTAAATTTATAATTGTCGCGAATATAATGAATTGTCTTTTTTTCTATATCCGTATATTCACCGGAATCCTTAACCGCCCAAAGAATTTTTTCTGCATCGTCTAAAGAGATTTGTCCATCTCCCCTTCCTGCAATCGCTGCGTCTGCTATATCTAACAATTGCTTATCGTAATTTTGATTCTTGATTTTTTTATAATATTTTTTTGCCATAATCCCTCTTTACACAAAGTGAAAATATTTTTATATTTTTTGCAGGAGCATCATAAATAGTTTCAATTATCCACTATAAGTAAAAATTGCTATTCCTTGTATATTTTTGTCAACTCCTCTTTCAAACATACGTTGTACTTATTATCGGACACTTTTTTGCAAATCAATACCAATTCATTTTATTAGTAGCCTCAAAGTATAACTGTAAAAAGCCTATTCACAAAACTTTTGCAAAACTTGCCTAAATAATGAGACTTAACTCGAAAATCTCTGAACAAATCCAAATATGAAATCCGTGAAAATAATATTCTTGTTTAAATTTCTACACCACAAAAATTATATCCAATGATAAAAGAAAATCTTAAATACGAAAAAAGTATATTGTACCTTCTTTTTGGATCAATATATTTTGTACAAGGTATTGCTCTTGCTTACTTTCAGAATTTTAATAAAAGCTATTTAAGTTTAAACAAGATTGACGAAAAATTTATCGGCACGATTTCCGGGATTCTCTTAATCCCCTTTTTAATGAAAATTTTTATCGGGGTCATAAGCGACCACTATCCGATTCTATGGTTGGGGAAAAGAAAGCCCTATATTCTAATCGGGCTATTATCCGGTGGAGTTTCATTTTTACTGGCAGGTTTTGTCCCACCCAATGAAAACTTAGTTTTATTTTCAACATTAATTGTCATCGGGGTATTCAGTATTATAATTTTCGATGCAAGTGTAGATGGGCTTGCAATTGACAGCACGAATATTCTTGAGCACGGCAAAGTCCAGGGAATTATGATTGCTGGGAGATCGATCTCTTACTTTCTATTTGTATTTTTATTTACGAAACTTTCTGAAAAGTCCAACTACGACTATATTTTTCAGATTATCACTATTTCTATGATTCTTCCGATTCCATTATTATTTTTTAATAATCGAAACAACAAAGTGCTGAAATCAGAAAAATTTCAATGGACTGCATTTCGTTTTTTATGGAAGCCTGAATTTTTACTATTCTCTTTGTACGCAATCCTGTATTCTTTATCTTCTTTTGGAGTGGACAGTCAAATTTTGTATTTTTTCAAACAAAGTTTTGACTTGAATGAAGAAGGTTTTAACAATTATGATACGTTACGCGGAATAGGAGTCATCATCGGAGCTGTTGCCGGCTGGAAGTATATTGACAGACTTGGGCATAAAAGAAGTTCATTTCTTGCCATAATCCTCCTCTCGATAGGAGCTTTTTTGATTTCAATATCTTGGAATGTTCATTCTGTATATTTTTTTGGAAGTATTTGGGGAATTGCATGGGGATTTCAAGAAGCGGTCTTTCTTTGCCTGTCGATGGACATTGCCGACATAAGAATATCTGCAACAATGTTTGCGATTACAGTTGCTATCTCAAACATAGGCTCTCTATTCTCTGAATTTTTCACTCAAAATATGATTGAATTTTTAGACTATAGAACTCTGTTTCAGTTTTTTACTTGTCTGAATCTCCCTGCAATCATTGTTTTATTTTTCTTTTTTCATATTCAAAAAGAAAAACTCCAAAGCCAATAAATTATTTGCAATAGGGAAACTTAAAAATTAGTGCAATCCAAGCACAAAAAAAGAGATTGGTTTTAAGAATAGAATTCATTATAAAAATATCACTTAGAATGTGAGGATGAAATATGGAACAAGCTGTAATAATTGATGGAGCAAGAACTGGTTTTGGTTCATTTGGCGGCTCACTAAAAGATATAGGTGCAACAGAAATGGGCGTAGAAGTTTCAAAGGCAGCTATTCAGAAATCTGGCGTTGACCCAAAAGAAATCGAAGAATCTATTTTTGGAAATGTAGTTCCATCAGGAAAAGACTCAATCTATCTTGCAAGACACATCGGCCTAAAATCCGGGCTAACTATTGAAACACCAGCTCTCACTCTAAACCGTCTTTGTGGATCCGGAATGGAGTCCATAGTTCAAGCAGCCAAAAAAATCTATTTGAACGAAGCCTCTATAGTTCTGGCAGGTGGAACAGAATCTATGAGTCAGGCTCCTTATGTTGTTAGAAACGCTCGATTTGGAGTTCGTTACGGCTCTACAGAATTTGAAGACTCTTTAAACCAAGGCTTAACCGATTTGTATGTAGAATTGCCCATGGGTCTAACCGCAGAAAATCTTGCAACCGAATACAATATTTCTCGTCAAGAGCAAGATGACTGGGCAGCTACATCTCAAGAAAGAGCAGAGGCGGCAACTAATTCTGGCATCCTAAAAGAAGAAATTACCCCGATTACTCTCGGCGGGAAAACGCCGGTCGTATTTGATAAAGATGAGTATATCAAAGGCGCATCCGGAACCTCTAAACTTTCTCAATTGAAACCTGCATTTAAAAAAGATGGGACTGTCACTGCAGGAAATGCTTCCGGAATTAATGATGGTGCAAGCGCTGTAATTGTATCTTCAAAATCTTTTGCAGATAAGTTAGGAAAAAAACCTCTTGCACTGATCCTTGGATACGGACATAGCGGTTGCGACCCCGCGAAAATGGGAATCGGTCCGGCTCTTGCAATTCCCAAAGCTCTGAAATCGGCTGGACTCACCTTAAAAGATATTGGTTTAATCGAAGTCAATGAAGCCTTTGCCGCACAATACCTCGCAGTTCAAAAAGAATTAAAATTAGACCCGAAAATAACTAACGTAAACGGTGGTGCCATTGCTTTCGGTCATCCACTTGGTGCAAGTGGAAACAGAGTCACACTGACTTTGGCTTATGAAATGAAACGCAGAAAAGTAAAATTTGGAGTCGCTTCTCTATGTATCGGTGGCGGACAAGGGATTGCTATTGTCTTAGAAAATCTTTTGGCTTAAGTTTTGCCAAGATTTAGATAATATCCACCACCCATATCTTTCAGTAGTCCTTCGCTTTCTAATTTGCCGAGACCGGACAAAATTTTTGGTATATTTTTAGAGTCTGCCAAGAATTCAGAAATATGTGTGATTGAATTTTTTTTCTTAGTAATATCATCTAAAGTAATTGGCTTTGCACCATCTTCTAAAAGTTTACGTCCCCCCTCGTTATTAAAAAGGCTCTTGTGGTCAAATACAAGAATCTCCCTAAATTGACTGATTGCATGGTTGGCGGAAGAAATAGCACCACTTTTTTTTGGGGCTTCCATAACTACTAACAAATTAGACAGACCCGTGATAATTCTATTTCGTTTCGGAAAAGACCATTTACCGTATTTTTCATCAGGTCTCATCTCTGAAATAATAAGAGTGTTGTCCGAGCTTTTCATTTTTTCGTATAAATCTTTGTTTATATATGGGTATTCTATATTAATTCCTGTCCCAAGAACTCCGATTGTAGGAATATTTTTTTCTATAGAAGAGAGCATAACCTCCCTGTCTATCCCCATTGCCATTCCAGATACGATTGCAATATTTTTGTCCTTGGATAAAAGTTCGGGAATTTTATTTGCAGCAAACCTTGATAGTCTCGAAGGTTTTCTTGTACCCACTACAGAAGTTTTTTCGATCTGAAAAAGATTTCTATTTCCTTTGTAAAATAAAATCAAAGGAGGATCCGAAATATTTCTCAATAAATCTGGATAGTCTTTTTCAAAATAGTGGATTATAGAAATGGAGTCTCTTTCTATCAACTCTTTTGTGTATTCGCAAACAGGCAGGTGTTTTAATAATTCTGTTTTAGGTAAATAATCAATAATTTTTTTTATTAGCTCTTCGATGGTTTTTGAATCTTCTATTATCTTTCTATTTCTTGCAAAATTCGCTATCCGAGAAATTGATAATAGAAATATCAAAGTATTGATTGAGCTATGGAACATTTGCAGGGTGTTGTAATTTCTCCAGATTTTTTAATACGTTTTTATAGGACTGATTTTCTTTTAGATCTTCTGTAATCACTCCATTTTTCTTGAAGTCTTCCAATAAACTTTTAATAGATTTGTATTCTAATTCTGATTCTTTCGTCTTACCCAACTGATATAAAAAATTTGCCTTCGCAAATTTTACAGGAACAGACTTAGGCTCTCTTTTTAAAATATCGCCCAATATCAACATTGCCTTATTTTGATCATTGTATCCTTCCGGGTCAACCCCTTCTATTTTCCCGTCATTCATTGAAGAATCAAAATAGATTAGAGCAATTTGATAAGGGTATCGCATATCTTCAGGGTTTAAGCGAGTGAGGTTTGTAAAAATACTGAGTGCAATTCTCCTTCTTTCCTTATCCCAACCTCTGTCGCGTGACGCATTTGCAAAAGCAAGACCGGTTTCAAATAAAAGATCTTCATCTGCTTTCTTATAAAGATTTGCTTTTTCAAAAAAAGGAATCGCACTTTCAAAAAAGTGAACTTCTGCACCGATTACCTCTACTTTTTCGTTTCCCTTTTCTTTGAGAGATTGAGTGTAGTGCCTACTTCCAAGTTCGTAGTTGGCAACCTTCATATAAGCTCTTGCAATTTTCCACGAAAGAGCACCCGCTTGACCTGTTTTCTGTACCATCTTCTTAATTTTTGAGTCTAATTCTTGAATTTCTGCTTCTTCCAATTGGAGCATTTCTTTCCATTTTTCTACTTCTTTCGTGTCTGGTTCTGGCACGAGTAATTTATTTCTCGCATTTTTTCGACCCCACTCGGACAACCTTTCACAATTTACAATCGAAACAAAAAAAATACTTACTAATAAAACTCTCATTGCAATTCTAAGATATTTGTGTTTTACGGTATATTCAAAAAAAGAAAGATTCATCATACAATACAGGATAGAAAAATTAATAAAAAAAGAAATAAAAAAAAAATTTTTACTATTCATAAAAACCCCTCTATTAGCACTAAATACGAAATGTTCATAAAAAAATTGGAAAATGCAGACATAGAAAATATTTCGGAAATAGAAAAAATCTGTTTTCCTGATACTTTTTGGACCATGGAACAAATCCAGTCTCATCTAAAGAATTTCTATGGAATGGGAATGTTCAATCAATCTATTATTGGCTATATTTTATTCAGTGAGACAATTTCTGAAATAGAAATTTTAAGAATTGGGGTGCTGCCTGATGAAAGAAGAAAGGGGCTGGCTGAAAAATTAATTTATGAGATAAAAGACCGAAAAAAGGATCTAATCTTAGAAGTTAGTGATACAAACGATTTTGCTTTAAAGCTCTATCAAAAATGCGGGTTTAAAACGATTCATTCAAGAAAAAAATATTACAGAGATGAAAGCAATGCCCTAATTTTGAAATACACTGTGATTTAAAAAAACCATCAACAACTCTCTATTTTCTCGTACTTCTTCTAGTTCCTTTTTCAATTCCATTACTTCATTTCTTAAATCAAACAATGTCTTTCTTCTTCTAACAGAAGTCATAAATTTGAGATTTTCAATTTCTTCTTCGAGTAGAGATTTTTTATTTGAGTCGGAATTTAGCCAAGCATTTTTCCAATCTTCGTGCCACTCAAACCACTCGGATCGCTCTTTCCTACTGTCCTCCAATTCTTCTAAAACTTTTGAGATCAGAATTTCTAACTCGTTTAAATATTTTTTCAAACGCAAATACATTGTTTCAATAGTATCGTTATTGCTGTAATTCATCGTTTTTATTATCGGCTTATTTTAGCTCGATCAATTGAATCTCTTCTGTATTCTACTTTTTTTTTGTAGGGTTTGCGACATAAGCAACAATTCCAAGATAAAAATATAAATGAAAACTTGAAGTTGAATAAACTTGATAAAATCAATTCTATTTTAAATGTTGGTTTATGACGTTATTGCAAAAAGCTGTTTCGTTACAATTTTCTTCAATCAGGAGTATTTCATTGTTTAAATTTCATTTTTGCTTTTCCTTACTCTTCCTCTTTTTGATAACCAATCAAATTGTTGCACAACCGAATAAAAAAGACAAGCCACCTGTTGCCGAAACCCCCACTACCCCGATAGAAAACAAAGATACAAAACCAATCACTCCTCAAAATGAATTTGATGTTACTCAAGTGATTGCAAACGACTTAAATTTTCGCGGTTCCAGTGTGCTGGGAGAAAAATTAGCAAGAAGGAATCTACAGCCCTACGAATCTTTTAGCAATGCTTGGCTCATATCTTCTAATGTCGCTTTTATTTTACCTGCCACCGGATTTAAGCTATTCTTTACTTCCAACAACCCAATTGAAAATAGAGGAAATAGAGATACCGACTTCCGATACCAGTCCAGTCCGGGAGGCACAGACCAGACAAGCACAGTAATTAGAGACGTAGGCAGACTGACAGATACAAAAGACCCTGCAAGCATAACTTATGATCCAAACGCCGTAAGAATGAGAAGGGAACAAAATGGACTAAGAGATTCTTTCACTATGCAATTGTATTATGACTGGGAAACAAAAGCAGGTGGATTTAGAACGGGTATGTTCTACTTGAACAACCAAAATTATCCTTCAAGATTCAATCTCGGAGAATTTGTTTTAGGATGGAAATTTCCGTTTTTGAAATTTTTGAATCCGGCTCTTACTACTTATTATAGATTCACTTCTGACACTGGCTCTGCCTACCATGCCAATATTCATTTTCGATTTACAATGAACCACGAATTTAACAAGGGAGAATTTTTTCGTTTTACTCCAAGTGTTGAGGCAGGATACCAAACTGCAAACAATACCACAGACAGAAGAACAGGTGCAACCGACGTAACTACAAAACTTCAGTTTAATTTTGGACACTTCTTAATTTCGTTTACTGATGTATATAGACCGGATACCTATATGTATGACAACGATAGAACTTATCCAAAAATCGGAAAATATTCTGATATAAACCCTGCCGATGGTAGAACAGTTGACCCATCAAAGTCAGTAGGACTAATCAATAATTTAGTCTTAGATCAAATTTCAAAACTAAATACAATAGACGTTGGTAAAATGGCGCTGACCCAAAGTTACCAAGAACAAAAAATTGTGAAACATATTTATATTGTTCAAATTGGTTACAATAAAAAGTTCTAAAAGAGCCTGTGTTATTTAAAATTTAGAGCCGGCTTCTATTATTGCTGTCTTCACATCTTCATACAACTCTGGAGGGATTGCAATTCCCTTTTGAGTTGGTTTCAACTCTCCTTCTTTATCAGTGTACCAAACTCTAAGGTTTAAATAACTTTTTCCCTTGTACTCACTTATTTCTACACGAATGATTTCTCCCTTGCCCTTGTCTATGTCACGAATAACTCCAAGCTCTGCCATTTTAATAAGTCTCCACAAATAGTTGATTTTTTTCTTTTAACTCTTCTTCAAATTTTTCCAAGCTATGCGAACTATCCACAATTTTTTTAATCTCTTCAAGTATTCCTGTCTCCATGCCTTTTGGTCCACCACAAATATAAAACCTCCCTCTATTTTCCAAAGACGCTTTTACTTGAAGGCCAAGTTGCTTGACTAAATGACTGATATACATTCTTCCCCCATCGAATGGATTTTTTTCTTCACGACTGATTGCGGTTAAAAATCTGAAATTAGAATATTTTTTTTCAAATTCTTCAAACTCATTTTTAAATACCATCTCATCAGTATAAGGCGACCCAAAAAGCAAAGTTAATTTTCCGGTAAACTGGATCAATTTATGCTCCAATAGTTCACGAACCATTCCATAAAATGGAGCAATGCCGGTACCCGTAGCACAAAAATATATATCTCCAGAAAAATCACTTGTCGGTAAAAGAAATGTTTTCCCGGAAGGCCCGGTCATCACCACTTCATCACCGGGCTTTAAAGAGCACAAATAATTAGAACAAACCCCAGTATAAAGCACATTCCCTTCTTTGTCATAAGCGTTGTCACGTTTTACTAAAAGCTCCATTGTTTTTTCTTGAAGATCTCTATCATAAGTAGGGGAGCATATAGAATACAATCTGACTGTATAGCCTGTATTGTCTGAGCCTTTAGCCACTTTTTCAGGATCTTCTCCGGGTGGAATCACCCCTGCGCTCTGCCCGATTATGTACGGATACTTAGAGTGATCGACTGAAAAGATAATTTTGTGTATAGATGAGAAGCCCTCATTTTTCGGACGCTTTCCTTTTCCGAAGTCCGGGGTCAATTGAACGTTCTCAATAACCTTTGCAATATAAGGATTGGATTTCTTAAATAGATTTATCTTTGGTTCTCGAATTTGTTTCATAGAAATTTTATGGTCAATCATGGCTAAGATACGGTAAAGCAAAAAATTATTTTTTACTCGAATACATGAAAAATAGAATAAATTTCTTTTAATATTTTTGAATCATTATAATTAGTATATATAAAATTTAATCTATCCCGAGTTTTGCAAAATCAAATGAAATCTATCCCTGAAAAGATTCTTTTATTCTTTTTTAGAAATCGTTCGACTGCTATTTTTCTAATAGTAGTTTTTATAATTATTTTTCCTGTCACTATTCAAGTTTTCAAAAATCAGAGAATTATTACTCTTACGCTATCTACCCTACTTCTTTCAGCCCCCAAAAAAGAAATCCCTTCTCAACTTATTAAAAAAAATGAAACCATTATTTATAAAAAATTAAAGCTCAGTTTTCCTTTTGATGTTGTGGTTCTCACGATTCATTCTCAAAAACCTTACTTAAAAATATTTTCGGTTAAGGAAGAGTCTTTTTTTATAACTATAAGGGAATTTAGAGGTACTCCAAACTTTGAAGAAATAGATTTGAAAAATTTAGAAACTTCCTTTTTGCCGAATGCGACTTATCATCCTACAGTAGAGTATAATTTTATAAAAAGTTACAAGATAAAAAAATGGTCAGCAGAATTTATCAAAAACGGTAATGAACTAAACTCTTTTGTTTATCTCGTCCAAAAAGAAAATGAATTTTACACAATTTGGGTGACCTATAGAAAATATATTTCTGAAATTGATTCTGTTTTCCAAAAAGTAAATTTTTTTACAAATAAGTAATTCTTCAAATTTTCTATTTAGAAGAAGAATCTTTATCTTTTTCTTTCCAAAGAATTCTTGTACTCGCCAGCTCTTTTTGTAATTCTTTGTAACCTTTGTCAGTCATATTCGTATTCTCTAAAGAGAGAAAACTCAAACCTTTTAACTCTTTTAAATATTCAACTGCCTTGTCTGTTACACTAGAATAATTCAAATCAATTTCTTTTAAATTTTTTAACTCTTTTAAAAGAATTAATTTCTCTTCCTGAATCTTCTTACTGCTCAGATAGAGTTTCTTTACATTTTTCAGCTCATCAATAGAAAAATTTACCTTCAATGAATCCAGAAATACTTTTGTTTCATCCAACGTCTTTGCCTTACAAGTGTTGCAAAGAATTGTAACACTCGGAAGAGACTTTTGAATTTCTTCTAAGCCTTTTTCGGTTACGCTTGTATTTATCAAATCAAGGTTTTGCAATTTTTGTAAATCTTTAAGTGAATTTGCAATCGAATCGCCAATAGGAGAATTCATAATTTTTAAATATTTCAAATTAGGAACATCTTTCAAAGATGAAATTCCAATATCTGTAATTTTAGAAGATTCAATAATTAGCCTTTCGAGGTTTGCCAGCTCTTTTAACAAGGTCAGACCTTTATCAGAAATCTCAGTTGCTTTTGAAAATTCTATGGTCTTCAGATTGATTAAGATATTTAAAGAATACCTTTTTCCTATTGAATCGAGATAGTGTTTGGTATCGTTGATATCTTTTTTTTCAGAACAACCAAAAATTAAGACAAGAATGAACCCTAAAAATCTTATTGTATTTTTATTGCGAAAGTATGCCATGATATTGCACCCTTAAATAAATTGTAATTTTGTCTTGTAAAATGTATTCTACATTTTTAAATATTCATTGAATTTTTCAAGTTCGATTTTTCTTCTCTGCTCTCTTTCTTCTTCGGTTTCCTTAGTCGGTCTTCTCGGTTTTACCTGAGGCTCTGAACTGTCAGGTTGAGTCTTTTTCTCTTGAGTGGTAACTTTTTTTGTCTTAATAGTTTCTTCGGTAATTACTTCTTTCGGTTTCTCTACAACTTGCTCTACTTTTTTGGGTGGAACAACTACAGGTGAAGTAACTTCTGTATTCTTCTCAGGCTCTGAAACTATAAAACGAAACGCTTTAGAAAAATCTCCACCCTTCTCTAAATTTTTCACCCTCCAATAATACTCCCCGTTGTGCAGGGCTTGAGTGTATGAAAAATTTGGATGATCTGTTTTTTGTTCAAATACTATGTTCTTAAAGTTTGATTCCTGACTAATCTGTAAAAGAAAACTATCCGTATTCAAAGCCTCCCATTCAAAGGCAATGTTTGAAGGAATTTGAGAATATTGAAATTGATCAGCCGGCTTAAGTAAAATTACAGGAGAAACCTGAATGCTTTTCTGAATACTAAATTGAGACACAGAACTATTCCTAATCGGTATATCTGCAAGCTCTGATTTTGAAGTGATTTTCCAATAGTAAACCCCATCCTCTAAGTTAGACAAACTCATACTATTGGAATCAATTTCATAAGACTTGGTTTTTTCTTTTAAGTCAGGGCTATGAGATAAAGTAAGCGTGTATCCTGCGGAAAGAAATCTCTTATTCCAGTGAAAATCTACCAAAGGGGAGGAATCTTTGTGGTATATAATTTCTTTATTTCTCGGAGAGAATATTTTAATCTGTGAGTCTGTAACTATAATTAATTTTCTTGTTTCGCTATGCTCTTCTTTCCCTTCAGAAATAGCAGAGACCCTCCAGTAGTAAGTTCCTTCAGGGATAGAGATTTGTATTTTATCTCCTGAAACACGAGTCTTCTTATAAATAGTCTGAAAGGCAGAGTTTCTGGAAATTTCTAAAAACACTTCTCCAGAGCCGAATTTATTCCAAGAAAAATCTACTTCAGCAGTCTCACCGGAATCTATAATTCTGATTTTATCGGGAGGATGTATAAGGGATATAGAAATTTTTTTCGCTTGAATATCTTTCTCACCGAGACTGGCAAGCGTACCTTCCTCTATTTTTTGAGAAGTATTATTGCTTATAACCTCTGCTTTTCCTTTCTCTACATATACGTCTAAATTTTCTTTTGTTCTTCGTAAACTAATATCACTTTTTCCGATTTCTACAGTCTGACCCTCGGATTGAATGATCATTTTTGAACTAAAAAAACTATTATCAAAAGATTTTTTGATTTTGATCGAGCCTTCTTTAAAATTGATCGTAGGGTTGAATCCAGAAAAATCGAGAAAAATCATAGTGTTTTCGTCTATATGGATTTCTGTTCCATCATTGAGTTTGATAATCGCATCTGCAAGCGCTTCAGTTTTTATAGAGTCTTTATTGGAAACAGGATTATTAATATCTATCGTACTCCAAACTATTCTATTGTCAAATTTCCTTTGGACTGAATTTTTCTTAAAAACAATGTTTCCAATAGATTTTCTAGTTCCAAAACTCTCTTTTTTTCGATAATCGTAAGTAAATAGAAGTGAAAAAATTACAGTGTTCAAAATAAGAATTGCAGGGATACGATTCTCTTTTGAAAAAAATAAATTCCCTACTATGTAAATTCTAATGAATTCATAAGAATCAGTAAGAAATTTTTTAATTAATAATTCCATTTTCTCATTCGCTAACTTTTCTTCTGATTTGGTTTAAAATCAATTCCTACAAGATTTCTCAATTCCTTTATGGAATTTGGAGCTTTTGAGTCACCGGCTTTTCCGAGAACGGCATACACAGTGATTGCCTCGGATTTTCCTTTTACGGTTACCGGTTGCAATTTCTCAACTTTGTAGAGCTTGATGTACTGTTTGAGAGTAGATTCAGAAACCAAAATATCCGTTCCGTAAGTCTTGTTCAAAGATTCAAGTCTGGACGCAATATTAACAGAATCCCCAATTACAGTAAAATCTAATTTTTCTTCAGAGCCGATTTGACCTACTACGACAGGTCCTGTATTGATTCCTATTCCAATTTTAATAATTGGTTTTTTTACGCTTCCTCGCCCCCTATTGTATTTTAATAATACCTCTCTCATCAATAGTGCGCAATCTATTGCTTTTTTTGGGTCGTCGTCATGGGCTTTGGTAGTCCCCCATGCAGCCATTATAGCGTCTCCGATAAACTTATCTACATTTCCACCTGTTTGTTTTACGCAACTAACCATTTCCTGTAGATAAGAATTTAATACTTCTACAACTTCTTCCGGTGGAAGTTTTTCCGATAAAGAAGTAAACCCTCGTATGTCCGAGAAGAAAATTGTACAGACTTTTCTTTCTCCTCCTAAATTTAACTCACCTTTGGATGCAAGCTCTGCAATCTCTTTATTCACAAATTTTCCGAGAGATGATTTTAAATTCTCTCTTTCGATTAGCCCGCCCACCATGGAAACAAAGGAATTTGTCAACACTCCTATTTCATCTCTTGTGGTTGGCTGAATATTTACGGCGTATTGCCCTTTCTCTATTTGTTTTGCTGCCCCTACAAGTTTTAAAATAGGTGAAGTTAAAGATTTTGAAAATAAATACACTATGAGTATAGCAAGATTTAATACTACTATCATTAGATAGGCATTTCTTCTTTGAATATTGTAAACTTCTTCAAAGGCTTTTTTTTCGGATACAGTGGAAATTACACCGGCTCCGATAGAAGGAAGTTTCTTGTATGAGCCAATAAATAACTCTCCATTTTTATCTTTATATTTTGTAAGACCGGAATCTACAGAGCTTTCTTTCATCGCTTTGACAATAGGAACTTCAGAAAACTTTGCACCTTGCTTTACCAAATTTGTATCAGGGTGAGCCATTAACTTTCCTTCTGAATTTACTAAATAAGTAATTGTAATTCCCGAGGATTGAAAAGCACCTATGAATTTGTCTAATTTTACGTAGCAGATGATTACAGACCTACCGCCAAAAGAATATGGAAAAGAAATTCCAATTACAGGGTAATGGAAACCGGAACTGACATTTTGAATCTTTATCATTCCATTTACGGACTGTTTAAAAAAATTGGAATGATTGTTAGTGATTTTATCTATTGAGTCGCGAGAAATTTCTCTTTCCGATAAAAAAGATGAATTGTAAAATTTTTTCCTTGGAGTCAAATCTTCTGATACAGAATATGAGCCTACAAAAATTAAATTTTTATCGCTTTCAAAAAGAGAACGAACCAGTGTAGTTTCTGCTCCAGGAGTTTGCTCTAATGTAGAGGCTACTACCTTAGACAGACTTCCCAAAGACTGAACTTCGGACGAAACTTTTTGCCCGATTATATCGGTGAGATTTATATTATTTTCTTTAATCCTTACTTCACTGTCTGATTTAAAGAAAAAGGTGGCAAGCGCTATCATAAAAGATAGTGAAATTACGATCAGTCCAGAAATAATCGTAATTAGTTTGTAACGAATTGTCCACTTTGACGGTAAAAATTCCGGCTTACTGTCCTTTGAAGGTAAAGATAATTCAGAGGTAGTTTCAGAAATATTTTTCTGAAAAGGCGATTTAGGCTGACCTTTCTTTTTTGTTTTTTGCACTGCCTTTTTAGTTGTTGGTTTCACAAACAATCCTTTTCATTCAAATCATTTGGTTGTCAAAGTGTGAATTTTTTCAATTTTCTCAAATTCTTGCACTCCTATTGAATTGTAAAGTAGAATTAAAATTTTTATTGAAATTCTACCGTATCTTTTTGTTTTTTTACAACCTGTCCGACTATATGGGCTTCTTCTCCGAGGGACTCTAAAATGTTGATACTATCTTCGGCATCTTTTTCAGGCACAATAACAACATAACCTATTCCCATGTTCAGGACAGAATAAATTTCTTTATGACTCATAGAGGAATCTATATGTATCTTTTCAAAAACTTCATTTTCAGGTAAAAGTTTCTTCTGTATCCTCGCGCATAAATCTTTTGGCAATACTCTGGGTATATTTTCATAAAATCCTCCACCTGTAATATGTACCATTCCTTTCACTTGAACTTTTTGGATTAATTGCAAAATGGATTTCACATAAATTTTAGTAGGAGACATAAGATCGTTTTTAATAAATTCTAAGTCTGCTTTTTTCTCAGGCAAATTCCCTTTTTTTAAATACAGTTTTCGTAACAGAGAAAAACCATTACTGTGAGGACCGCTCGATTCCAACCCAATAATTATGTCTCCTGTCTTAATGTTTTTACCGTCAATGATTTTGTCTTTTTCAACAACTCCTACTGCAAACCCACCTAAATCGTATTCGTCTTCTTTCATAATTCCTGGGTGTTCTGCGGTCTCTCCTCCTACAAGTGAAACACCCGCAAGTTTACACCCCTCTGAAATCCCAGCTACGATTTGATTCATTTTTTTTATATTTAGTTTACCGCAAGAAATGTAGTCTAAAAAGAATAATGGCTCGCCTCCACTAACTAATAAATCGTTTACACACATTGCAACCAAATCTATTCCTATGGTGTCGTGTTTGTTTAAAAGTCTGGCAATCTCTATCTTTGTTCCTACCCCATCGGTACCAGATAATAAAACCGGGTGCTTGTAATTTTTTAAAAAAGAAACGTCGTATGCGGCAGAAAACCCACCAATCCCTCCCAATACATTTCTATCATGGGTGGAATGAACTTTGGAACGAATCATAGACACAAATTTTTGACCTGCATGGGTATCTACTCCGGATTTTTTATATGTAATCTTTGAGTTTATTTTTTTCATCTTGAATAATTCTTCCTGAAAACAAAAAATTATTAAAACAAAGTTTGTCGAATACATTATTCATTATTCCAAGGAGTTTGAAGGCAAACCTATACTGAAAGAAATGCAAGACTAAAACCCTAATTTTTTTTTAAAAAAAGTTAGAAATTTACTTGCTAAATTTTGTAAGTATGGTAAAATTTTGTCAAAATTAAGAAAATTTCAATGGAGATGAAAATGAAAAAAATAGTATTAAGCACTCTTTTTCTATCATTTTTTACAATAGGACTAAACGCAGATACCTATAGATTGTTTGTGCACGGTCGCTCGGATAAAAACCACTGCTCCCCGATCACTAACACAGGTAGTGCTACAGCTGATGTAAACGGTTACTGGATGGGAGCTGTTTACGGTCTTTCTAATATTCGTTATGTTGGTTTTGACGGAACTCAAAATGGTGGGGCTTATAGCTGGAACAATTGTGGTGCTCAAAAGCAATTGAATGACGCTCTAAGAGTATTCTGTACAGGTGTAAATAAATGTGAGATCTACACTCATTCTACAGGTGGATTAGTTGCGGCTGCCTATTTTGGAATGAATAACCCTGCTGTAAATGTAACTAGAATTCAACTTCTTGCAAGCGCTGCAGGCGGCTCTGAATTAGCAGACGTATCTACAACCTACCTTAGCTGGCTTGGAATCAAAACTCTCGGCGGGCAGTTAGACAAATCCGTAAGTACAAGTGGAGCAAGAAACGGTTTCAACCACAACCAATCCTACGGTAAAGTATATTACACAACTTCTGGAGAAGGATCTGACTATTGGAATTTAACAAGCCCTCTTCTACCAGGTAAAGACGATGGAGTGCTTGCAAATCACTCTCTTTGCAATATCAATAAAGTAGCAGATATCAATGTATCTTGCTCTATTGGAAAAGGAAACCTAACCCAATCTCGTAAGTGTGGATTCTTATGGTTATCTACATGCTACGACACATATAGCCGATGGACTCCTTACTACACTGTGTGGCAAGGTGGATCTAAAGAGTCTCACAGAGACGCTCACAGCGACTACAATAGACGTTAGATAAATACTATAGTTTACTATCTTTGAAAAGCCACTCTAATTCAGAGTGGCTTTTTTTATGGAACTTCTCCGAAATATTCTATTTCTTTCTCTAACAAGATTCCAAACTTATTGTACACGCTATCTTGTACCAAAGAAATCAAATAGTCAACATCACTCGCTCTTGCATTTCCCTCGTTGGTGATAAAATTACAATGCTCTTTTGAAATAATTGCACCACCTTTTACAAATCCTCGAAGTCCAACCCTATCAATCAATTCCCAACTTTTTAATGGTCTAAGGTTGTTTTTAGTTTTGGGAGGATTTTTAAAAACCGAGCCCGCACTTTTTTTATTGGAAGGTTGAGAAGAATTTCTCTTATCCCTTTTTTCTTTCAAAGATTCTTCAATTTCACTAATATTTCCTTCTTTCAAAGAAATTTTAATATTTAAAACTATGGAATTTTTATTTTCCTTAAATTCTGAATTTCTGTAACTATACTGAATATCTTTCTTGTTTAAATGTACCAGCCTTCCATTTTGAATACACTCAACTGAGTCGATTAGCTGAAATATTTCTCCACCATAACAACCCGCATTCTGAATTACAGCTCCACCCACAGAGCCAGGAATTGTACTTAAAAATTCCCCACCTGTAAACCCGGATTGTGAAATTTTACGAAAAGTAGGAGTAGTCAGCGCACCTCCACCGATTGAAAATTGGTTGTCCGAGATCAAAGTAAATTCCTTAAACTCTCCAGCCAATTTCAAAACGACAAAATTATCCGGATGATCCGAAATAAGTAGATTGGTACCCCCACCCAAAATCTTATAGGCAGTTTCTCTTTTTTGTAAAATATGAAATATATCAAAAATCTGTTCGGTATTTTCTGGTTCAATCAGTAAAGGAGAAATTCCACCTATCTTAAAAGAAGAATATAAGGATAGATTTACGTTGGTTTTAAACGAAATTGACTTTTCTTTCAAATCCTCCTGTATCTCTGAAAGAAATTTCAAGACCACTCCAAAGCTATTTTTTTTGAAAATAACGTATCTTGATAAACTCAATAATTGCAGGAAGTATAGAAAGAAAAATTATCGCAAACACAACAAGAGTAAAATTTTTACGAATTAAAGGAATATTTCCAAATACAAACCCTGCTACAGTGAAAATCAAAATCCAAATTATACCACCTACAATATTGTATAAAATAAACTTCGAATAAGTCATCTCACCAATCCCTGCAACAAAAGGCGCAAAAGTCCTAACAATCGGTATAAATCTCCCTATGATGATAGTTTTCCCACCGTATTTTTCGTAAAATTCATGGGTCTTGTCTAAATGTTTTTTATTAATAAACCGTATATTATGCCCACTCAAAATCTTGGGTCTGAAATATCTGCCTACCCAATAATTTACAGTGTCTCCGATGATTGCAGCAATTATAAGAGTAATAATTATTATAGTAAGGCTAAGACTCCCTCTTGCAGCAATTGCACCTATCGCAAAAAGTAAAGAATCCCCCGGTAAAAATGGAGTTACCACTAGACCTGTCTCAGCAAATATAATCAAAAACAAAATCAAATAAGTTAGCAAACCAAATTCTTGCGTTATGTAATCTAAGTGCTTGTCTATATGTAATATAAAATCAATAATGTTTGTAATAAACTCCATAGAATTTTCCATTTGAATATATTTTATTTAATGTATTAAATATTTCTCCAATTATAGGTCACCAATAAAAGACTATTTTTTCATTCTACCCGCAATAAATAAAGATAGAATTGTAGCTACTATGGACACATAACCGACTTTATCGTAATTTTTAATGAGTCCGTGCTTGCCAGTTATTATAATAAACCCCGCTAAAGAAGATGCAAGACCCGCAGTAAGTTGCTGAACAGATGAATTCACGCTCATAAAACTTCCTCTAAATTTTGGATCAGCTACAGAATTAATCAAAGCAAGAGCCGGCACAAATCTACCCGACACAAAAATCATAAATACCGTAGTCACCGAAATCGCTAAAAATAAAGAAATCACCGGAAGATTGGTGATCAATACAATCGGGATAATTGAAATCGCAGCTACAATTTTAAATATAAATACTTTTCCAAATCTATCAGAAAATCTACCAATCAATTGAGATGTAAAAAAAGTAAAAACTCCACCAAAAAAATAAATATAAGGCAAATCAGTTTCTGCAATTTTTACATTAGAAACCATGTAAGGACTAATGTAAGGAATCACACTAAAGCCACCAAACATCAAAGTGGTTGTTAAAAAAAATGCTTTGTAGTGATTGGAATTTTGCAACACATTTAAGATAGATCGAATTGGAGAGATTTCATCTGTTTTGACAATATGCCCTTTAACAGAAGGTAAAGAATACCAGCTTAAAATCAAAACGAAAAAGCTAATCACACTCAAACCCGAAAATGCAAAAGACCAACCAAATGAATTTGCAAAAAATAATCCTATCGGTATCCCAACAATAGATGCTACAGAAAATGCTGACATTACCGTACCTGTCGCCCGACCCCTTCTCGAATCCGGTATAATATCTCCAATGATGGCAAGAATAGTTGACCAAAGAATCCCTGCAAAGGCTCCCGCAACAACTCTCGCACTGAGTAAAAAATGGAAGTTAGTCGCAATCGAACAAAAAAAAGTACCAATAGTAAAACCTGAATAAGTAAAAAGTAGTAAACTTTTTCTGTCAAATTTATCTACAAAAAATGCGCCAAACAAACCAAAAAGACCTGCACTGAATGTATAAGAAGAAACTAATAACCCGAATTCGGAAGAGCCAATAGAAAATACTCTCATAAACTGAGGTCCAAGAGGCATAATAATTACAAAGTCAACCATGTGAGTAAACTGAATCGCTGCGAGAGTGAAAATCGCAAGCCTCTCTTTAAATTGGGGTAATCCAACTGGAGAATGGTGTTTGTCGATATCCATATTTAAAACCATAACCTGAATAGGCGATTTTTAGTGAATCTCTTTATATTTTAAACAGGACGGCCATCATTTGACAGTTGGCGTAGATAGTGTTTTTACTTGTGCAAAAAATCAATATTTGGAAATGAAAAAGATTTTCATTTCCAATGTAAAATCATCACTTTCAATCCTTGCCCAGCTCTTGCAAACAAGGACTGAGCAATTACTGAAAGTAGTGCCAAAAATCAGCAAATTAGAACTTCGATCAATGTATTTATTTGTCGGAATTTTTTACAGTAAAGCTTGCTTCGTAACTATTCCATGAGCTGGTTGTTACTCCATTTTTCTCAGAACCAGTATATGCAGGAAGACCCGCAATGATAAATACGGTAACTTTTCCACCTTTATCTTTTTGAATAGCTCCAGTGTGTACGGCTGCAAGACAAATAGAAGAATCAGTTGTATAAGAATCAGTTCCCCAAATGGAAGCACTTCCACAATTTGCGGGGCAATTGACTGCAAATTCTTTTAAATTTTGCATTTTTAAAGTTTTTGGCGAATCTGAACATGTCGCATTGACCGTTTTTTTGCAACCTACAGTAATTAGACTGAGTATTACTGCCAACATTAGAATAATTTTTTCCATTTATATCTCCTATTTTTGGATATTGAGTATCCATATAAAAAATAATTTTTTAAATTTTATTTAGTCAATTAAAAATTTATAACTTTTTGCAGGTGTGCCATTTATAGAGTCCACGTTTTATACTAATAGAGTACTTTTCGTGCTAAAATGTGGGAACTCCACTTTTTTCAATAAAGTGCATGCTTTATACCAATTGTGAACCTTTTATGTAAACATGTGGGATCTCCAATTCAGAGGCCTGATGTCTGAGGTCTGAAATAGTGGAGGTAGAATCTTTGCAAATAGGTTTATCTTTTAGGATGAGGTTTTGAGCCTTAGTAGAGTTTTTGAAATTTCGCGTTTAGTGCAGATTCAGCAGTTTTCGTGCAAAAATGTGGGAACTCCATCTTTTTGGGGATTTCAAGAGATTACGCATTTAATGCAGAATTTGGGACTTTTTCTGTAAAAGTTGAAAAATTTCTTCAGAAAATCGCAAAAATTTTATTTCTATCGTGATATTATTTTACCTTATATCAAGAGGCAAGAAATAGTGGCTGGGGACAGAAACTAGAGGAAAGAAAAATTTTATATTAGGAGAATACTTTGAATCCAGAAAAATTTGAACGAACGCAGTCAAGTCTGCTTATTCCAGAAAAATATATGGATGAGTTTACCTCGAGGACTGAAACTATTTCGAGAGAGGATTACTTGCACGAATTGTTGGAGAGATACAGGAATGTGTTACTTTGGAGGACTTTTGAAAAGTTGGATTGTGTTAAAACGGTGTATCAGGAAGAAGGGCAGAATCTTCAGAAGAAGAATTTTCGTCCTGAGAACGCAGATTGGATTGAGCTTGGTGAGTTTGCTCAATGGCTTGGTATTTCCCGAACGGCTCTTTTTACTCTTCTTTTGTTGCTTGACATTGCCGGATGGGACATAATCATCCCTGCCAAGTTCTATGACTTTGGAGTTCCACCCAAGGTCAGTTCGATTGCGATAGGAGTCTATCTCTCAAAGAGAAAAACTATCCGATACAATAGGCTGATACGACATAAGATGCGGCACTGAAGAAACTAAAAAAGCCGGGAGAAAAAAATAAAAAATAACTAAGAAAAAGCTATGCCCTGCTTGGAATAAACTTATTACAGCTCTATGAATTTAGAGTTTTCAAGAAATCTAGTGATTCTAAATGGTATTTACAATGAAAAAAGTTTATAAACTACTTATTTTAGAAGATGATCCAAATTCAGTACTCTTAGTAGAAAAAGCCTTAGGTAGGTATAATTTTCAGATAGACGTTGCACAAAATGGAATCGAAGGGCTTATCAAGGTCAAGAAGAAAAAATACGATTTAATTATTAGCGATATTATGATGCCTGGAATGGATGGATTAGAATTTATCGAAAGAAGTGAAAATTTTACTACAGGAATACCTATCATTATGCTCACTGCCGCAGGGGATAAGGATCGAGTATTGAGAGCAGCTCAAAACAATGTAGCGCAATATTTATTAAAGCCGATTCGTCCAAGAATTTTATTAGAGAAAGTTTTAGAAACTTTAAAGTTGGATTTAGATAACCTTGTTGACATCAAACTTTTACCTTTTCGGTTACTAGTGAAAGTAGAAGTAGATAACGTATTGAACTTTCAGTGGGTGGGTTGTCCCGAAAAATCAAATCAAGAAAATATAATAAATGATATTAGTCGTTCAGTATTGAATTATCCAAAAATCAATACTTATCTATTTGAGTTAGGCGCAAGCCTCATTTATTTTAATGAGTCTTTACAGTTGATCGAAGATGCAATTACTACAATTCTAATGAGAAATCCAAACTGTTCACCAAACGATATAACTTTAAGAGGAGAATTCTTGAAAGATGTTTCTGTTAATGAATTGCATTCTTTAAAATACTTATCTAAATGCAATATTAGCAGATAATAAAAAATTCATGGATGTAGAACTACCTCAAAATGAAAAAGAACGAATTCAGGCTTTATTAGAATATCAAATTTTAGATACAGAGCCAGAAAAAGCATTTGATGATCTTGCAATGATTGCACTTAAAGTTAGCAATACTACGATTGCCTTAATCAGTTTTGTTGACACGGACAGAGTATGGTTTAAGTCCAAGATTGGCTTGGAAAAGGAAGAGGTATCACGCGAACTTGCATTAAGCTCTTTTGCAATCATAAACTCTTCATCTATTATAGAAATTCAAGATACTTTATTAGATGAAAAATTTTGTCATCACCCCCTTGTTGTATCTGATCCCAAAATCCGATTTTATGCAGGGGTTCCTTTGATTAATTCACAAGGATATTCTCTTGGAGCTTTATGTGTCATAGACAAATCTCCTAAAATTTTAAGCAACGATCAAAAAGAATTTCTCATAACTTTGGCTAATCAGATTGTTTATTTACTTGAACTGCGAAAAGTAGTTATAATTCAAAAGAGAATCATTCAAGAAAAAACTCAAATTGAAGAAAGCCTTAAAAGCAGCAAAGCAATATTGAAAGGTATATTAGACAACATCAACTATGGAATTATTGCTACAGATTTGGATGGAGTGATTCAATCTTTTAATAAAAAAGCTGAGACAATCCTTGAGTATAGTGCCTCTGAACTTATTGGAAATTTTACTCCAATAATATTCCATAATAAAGAAGAGATACAGTCTTGTGCAAAAGAATTATCTAAGGAATACAAGAAAGAAATTCAACCCGATTTTTCAGTCTTCAAGGAAATTGCGAATCTGGAAATAACAGAAGATCGAGAATGGACTTATATTAAAAAAAGCGGAGAAAATATTCCTGTTTACCTCACCGTAAAATTGCTATACGACAGCGAAAAAAAGGCTATTGGGTTTCTTGGACTCGTGATAGATATTTCTGAAAGAAAGCAAGCAGAAATCCAAATTAAAAAAGCAAAAATTGCTACCGAAGATGCAAACCTTGCTAAAACAAATTTCTTAGCTAATATGAGCCACGAAATCAGAACTCCTATGAATGGCATTATCGGGATGACTGAACTATTATTACAAACAGAGTTAAATGACGAACAACTTGAGTACGCAAAAGTTATCAGTGATAGTGGAGAAAATCTGTTAACATTGATTAATGATATTTTGGACTATTCTAAAATTGATTCAGGCAGGATTGAGCTTATAGAAAAACCTTTTGACCTTCTTGAGCGTATTGAAGGGATTATTGAAATACATTTTCCAAAAGCAAACAAAAAAAAATTAGATTTGTATTCAATTATAGATCCTAAGCTACCAAAATTTGTGTCAGGTGACTCAATGAGAATAGAGCAGATCATTACAAATCTCTTAGACAATTCGATTAAATTCACAAACGAAGGAGAAATTGTAGTTAAAGTAAGCGTTTTAGAGTATGCACAAGATAAATCCTTGATTGAATTTTTAATCAAAGATACAGGTATCGGAATTTCTGAAGATAAATTAGGAAAGCTATTTCTAGCATTTTCTCAACTTGACTCTTCATCTACAAGAAGGCATGGAGGGACAGGTCTCGGTCTTGCCATTTCAAAAAAATTAGTCGATCTAATGGATGGGGACATAGGAGTAAAATCAAAACCAAATGAAGGCTCGGAGTTTTATTTTCAAATATGGATGAAAAATGGTACGTTAGACGAAATCATTGATCAAGAAACAAATGATTTTACGAAGCAGAAAATACTTATTTATTCTCCAAAAATTTCCATTCTGAATAATTTAGAAGTACTTCTTAATAATTGGGGTGCAAACACGATTCTAATCAACTCTGATGAAAAATTTTCAGAGGCGATAAATATGAAAGAGCAGGTGGATGCCATAATAATAGATTACGACTCAATTTCTCAAAAATCTCCGAGCACCATTGAAGAAATACGAAAACAAGAAAACCTAAAAGAAATTCCTCTAATTGCAATCACCTCCGAAAATCAAAAAGAAATCACAGACAGAAAAAAAACAGATGATTTTCTATTTTTGACACTAAAGCCAATTTCACAAAAAAAAATTAAAATGGTTTTAATTTCTGCATTTTCTAAAAAGCAACTTATCTCCAATAGGAAAATTTCTTCAACTACAAATAACCAAACGAGTTCTACAAAAATTTTATTAGCCGAAGATAACTCTCTGAATCAAACCTTGTTTACTCGAATCTTTAAAAAATTGGGTTACGCAATTGATATTGCCAATAATGGCTTGGAAGTGATAGAGCTTTTAGAAAAGAAAAAATACGATATAATTTTTATGGACATTCGGATGCCTGTTTTAGATGGACTTGAAACAACAGAACAAATCTGCAAAAAATATCAGGATAAGAAACCTATCATCATCGCTATGACCGCAAATACAATGGACGAAGAAAAAGAAAAATGTATTTCGGCCGGAATGGATGATTTTATAAGTAAACCTGTTTCTTTGGACAGTATTCAAAAATTACTCGATAAATGGGAAAAAATAAAATCTATTTAGAGCATTTTTACAAAAGCGATAAAAATAACAATTGTAATAATTCGTACATTTTATAGAATATACATAAATTTAGTTTACGGTGGTGAGTTATGAAAAGACTCTTTCGTTTATCACAATATGTTTTTTATATTTTTTTATTTCTTTTTACAATTTCCATAAGTAGTCAAGAAAATAATTTGATCTCTGTCGCAACTTTTGTATCCGGTGAAGTTTGGTATAAGCACAGTGGCAAACTCGAAAAAGTAAAAATCAATACAGTCTTTGGCAAGGACGATGAAGTGGCAACCAAGGCAGGGAAGGTAGATATTCAAGTTGGTCCAAATGCAATTCTAAGATTAAATAATTACACTACACTGAAATTCAAAGAATTGTACGAGGTCGGTGATGCACAAAAAATCAATCTCGCTGTAAATTCAGGAAATGTTTACACAAAAATTATAAAAAAACTTACAAAAAACTCAGAGTTTAAGATTGAGAATGATACTTCTGTTGCGGGTGTGAGAGGCACAGAATTTTTAATCAGCGAAACAAAAAATCTAAACAAAAAATACGACGACTCTGATGTTGACCCAGGAATCTATGTCAATGATGGCAGCGTAGAAGCTGAAAGTAAAAACAACCCAAATCAAAAAGAATCCTTATCGGCAGGGCAAGAAGTTGTTACAAAAGGTGGAGAAATGAAAAAAGGGATACTACAAGAATATATCAAACAGAAGATGGAAATTTTTAAAACATTAGATGTGATGAAGGAAGAAAATTTTAAATTATTGAAAGAACAAAACGAAAAAAATAAATCCTTAATGAATGATATAATCAAAGGAAAAAATAATTAGAATTTGTGGTTTGTGAATATATTTTATTTTAGATATTTGCAGGAGAGTCATGGGAAAAATAAAAGTTATAGCGCATAGAGGGTACAGTAGCCACTACCCTGAAAATACTATGCTCGCTTTTCAAAGAGCAGTCAATGTCAAAGCAGATATGATCGAGCTTGATGTCACCCTTACCTCTGATTTTGTTCCTATTGTAATCCATGATGATACATTAAAAAGAACTGCATCCGTAAAAGGTAAGGTTCGAAATACACCCTACGCTACAATCCAAAAATTAGAAGCAGGGTCATGGTTTCATAGAGATTATAGGGGAGAGAAAATTCCACTATTGCAAGACGTTTTAGAGTTTGTTGCAAATAACCCAGTTGAGTTAAATATCGAAATTAAATCTGAAGCTCACGACAAAAGAGTATCAGAAAAAAATATAGAATCACAAATACTCCCACTTTTAAGAAACTACAGGATTTTAAATAAAACAATTATTTCTTCATTTGAGCCGGACATTCTTTTGCGATTGAGGAAGCTATCGGAAAATATAAAATTGGGCTTTATATTTGATCGAAAGAAAGGCAATATCAAAGACCCATTTTTATTTGCAAAAGAAATTCAAGCGTATTCGATTCATCTTCATAAAAGGTTGATAAAGAAATCGATTGTGGAAAGGGCTAAATCTGAAAATTTACAGCTTTATGTATTTACTTTGAACAAAGAATCGGATATGGAAAAAATGCAAAAATTAGGAGTGAACGGAATGTTTACTGATTACCCGGAAAGGCTACAGAAGTTACTGTCCGAAAAATAAGTCACAGCGATTAAAAAAATTTTATCAAAATAGTATAAAAAAAATATTTTCCACTTGCATCAAATTAAAAATATTAAGAAAAGTAATCTGTGTTCGAATTAGCTTGTCCAAACTGTGGGTCGAAAGTCCCATTTATAAGTAAATCTTCATTATTTGCAGTTTGTCCTAATTGTAAATCTTCTTCAATCAGAAAAGATATGGATTTAGAAACTTACGGAAAAGTTTCTGAACTTCAAGACGACTCTTCCCCACTGCAAATTGGAACTACTGGAAAATATCTAAATAACTCGTTTTCTATAATCGGTCGGATTCAGTTAAAATACGAGCTTGGTTTTTGGAATGAATGGTATTTCATAGATGACAAAGGAAATGCAGGATGGATCGGAGAAGCCATGGGACAGTTCATGGTGACAAGATTGAAGAAAATCGACAACCCTGAAAAATTGCAATTTGGAGTTGACTTAGATAGAAAATACAGCTCTTACTTAGTGAATAAGACAACCAATCAGCCTATATTTGCCGGAGATGCTATTGCAATTAATAAGAAGGAATGGATCATAAAAGAAATTACTGTAGCTACGTGCGTTAGTGGAGAAGGTGAACTTCCTTTTAAATTTGATAGTGGCTACACTGCTGTATTTGCAGACCTTTCAGATTATTCAGATAATTTTGCTACTCTTGATTTTTCGGAAGAGCCGCCACTTCTTTTTACTGGAGACATGACCGACTTTGACAGTTTGAATTTTCAGAATTTGAAAGATCCGAGGTTTTCCGAAAAACTTGCAGGAAAGGAACCAAAGTCAATCAGTTGCACTTCTTGTGGTGCACCATTAGTGATTAATTTTCCACAATTTACAAACACGGTATCTTGTCAGTACTGCGGAAGTGTCTTAGACACCACAAACCCCGAACTGAAGATTTTATCTCAATTCAAATTAAAAGAAAAATATACTCCTATTCTTCCATTGGGTGCAAAATGCAATCTCTACAATCAAGAATATACTGTTTTAGGGTACATGAGGCGAAAGACATTAGTTGATAAAATTACTTATTCTTGGGAAGAATATTTATTGTACAACCCAAAAGGATATATTTGGCTAAATTGCAATGAAGGGCACTGGATGGTATTTAAAACAATCAAAGGGATTCCGGTTGTAAATTCAACTGTTTCACGCCCGACTGCATCATACCATAAAGACAAATATCTTCTATTCACTTCTGGTGATGGTGAAGTAGATTACGCTATTGGTGAATTTTACTGGAGGATAAAAAAAGGAGATAAAGCTGATCTACAAGATTATGTAAGCCCTCCACTTATGCTTTCTCTTGAAAAAACTCCATCTGAAATAATATGGACGAGAGGCGAATATCTTGAAAAAGAAGTAGTCAAAAATGCTTTTCTTATGCAATCTCCCCTTCCAGACGGAAAAGGTATTGCCCCATCACAGCCAAATCCACATCAAAAAACATGGAAGAGAAATTGGAAAATTGCAGTATTGAGTTTTGTTGCTGCAATTATTTTTCAGATAGGTTATTGCAATCATTCGGCAAACCAAAAAGTCTTTAACAAAGAATATACTTTTCTTAAAAGTGCTGGTGATAAATCTTTTGTTTCAGAAGGTTTTCATCTTGATGGGAAAGAAAAAAATGTTTCGATTGAAGTCGAGTCTCGACAATTAAACAATAACTATATATATTTTGCAATCGCTTTAATTAATTCTAAGACAGACGTAGCCTTAGATACGGGTATTGAGCTTAGTTATTATCACGGAGTAGATGACGGAGAAAGTTGGTCTGAAGGCTCGACAAAAGAATTTATAATCATAGAGGATGTGGAAGAAGGAGATTACTATTTAAGAATAGAGCCTGAATCAGATGTTGCTTCGTCTTTAAGATATGAGGTTACAGTAGTGCGCGATACTCCACGTTATACCCCATTTATACTTTTCTTGATATTTATTTTTCCTCCAATTTTTGTATCACTTTTTAAATACAAAAATTTTGAATCTGACAGGTTGCAAAATAGCGATTACGCTAATTCATATAGCAGTAGTTATGATGATAGTGATGATGAAGACGAGTAACACAATACAATTACAAAAAAGGTAGAACAAAAATGAGTTTTCTTAAAGGTTATCTGTATCCAATTTATGCGACAACTTTATTTGGATTTCTTGCTTACGGGAATATTATCGGAACTGGTGGTGCTGATGTAGATGAAGTGGAAAATGTGCCCAAGACTGTGAGGGAAAATCCCGGAGTGTATCGATCCCACTTCATCAATTACATGAAGTATTCCGGGGGAAAATAAAATCTAACAATTGAAAAAAGCATTATTTTTATCTGTTTTTATAATTTCAACCTGCGGGTTGATTTATGAATTACTTGCTGGAGCCTTATCCTCCTATTTACTTGGAGAATCTGTTACCCAGTTTTCATTAATTATCGGTGTGTACCTGTTTGCTATGGGTATAGGAAGTTTCCTTTCTAAATCACTTGAAAGCAATCTAGTAGAAAGATTCATAGATATTGAAATTTTAATCGGGATCGTGGGTGGTTTTAGCTCGGCTATACTTTTTTTAAGTTTTAGCTTATCGAATTCTTTTAGGATTCCATTATTTTTTATTGTAGTAGTGGTTGGAATTTTAGTTGGTCTTGAGATACCCATACTTCTTAGAATCCTAAAAAAGCATGTAGTATTTAAAGAACTTGTTTCTAAAGTGCTTGCATTGGATTATGTTGGAGCACTATTTGCATCCATTTTATTCCCATTATTTTTAATACCTAAACTTGGCTTAGTAAGAACTTCGTTTTTATTTGGTTTGTTAAATATTTCTGTAGCACTATGGACAACCTGGGTTTTGCCGGTTTCAAACAGGGCGTTATATTCACTTCGAGCAAAATCTATTTTTGCTATTACAATTTTAACAATTGGTCTAATTTTTTCAGATCATATTACTGAATTTTCAGAAGAAAGCTTGTATGCAGACGAGATTATCTTAGCAAAAAGTTCTCAGTTCCAAAGAATTGTGCTTACAAGATGGAAAGACGAGATGCGTCTTTTTTTAAACGGTCATCTTCAATTTAGCACCAGAGATGAATATAGATACCATGAAGCATTAGTTCACCCGGCTATGAGTGGACATAAAAATCCTGAAAATATACTCGTGTTGGGGGGCGGAGACGGAATGGCAGTAAGAGAAATTTTAAAATACAAAACTGTAAAGAAAATTTCTTTAGTGGATTTAGATCCAGTAATGACCGACTTATTCAAAAGTAACGATCTGCTGAAACAATTCAATCAACATTCTTTGTCTGATAAAAAAGTTCAGTTAATCAATGCAGACGCATTTAATTGGTTAGAAAAAAATCAAAACTACTACGATGTAGTGATCGTTGATTTTCCCGATCCGAGCAATTATTCCATCGGGAAACTCTATTCGACTACTTTTTATAAATTACTCAAGAAAAATCTAAACCTTGAGTCTGTGGTTTCTGTTCAATCCACTTCTCCTCTATTCGCCAGAAAATCTTTCTGGTGTATAAATAAAACGATACAATCAGCAGGAATAAAAACAAAAGCGTTTCATGTCTATGTTCCTTCATTTGGTGAATGGGGATTTGTTTTAGCCGGGAATACAAATTTTTTAGACCCAAAAAGAATTCCAAAAGATCTAAAATTCTTGAAAGAAGAAGAGTATTTTAGATTATTTCAGTTTGCGAAAGATATGGAAGAAGTCGATACTGAAATTAATAGATTAGACAATCAAGTGCTTGTTAGATATTACGATGAAGAATGGAAACAAATAACACCTTACTAAAAATTTTGAAAACAGAAATTGCTTTTGTATTTCTGCTATTTTCCTCCTCAATTTCGGCAAATCCGATATACCTTGGGATTGAACCGGCAAAATATCTTATTGGCGACTTCTCTCCAGAAAAATACTTTGAAGCTTACGAAGGACAAAAAGATAAAAAAGTTATCTATCTCCGCAAAGACGTTATTCTCGCATTAAATAAGATGCTGCGTGATTTTGATAAGGAAAGAGAAAATAAAAGCAAACAAAATATTTTTCTTGTTTCTGGTTTTAGAAGTTTCTCTCACCAAAAAAATATTTGGGAAGGAAAATATCGTGGCGATATAAAAATGAGCACAAGTATAAAAGGCAAGACTCCAGAAGAAAAAATTTTTTTAATTCTTCAATACTCCAGTGCTCCCGGAACTTCCAGACACCACTGGGGAACAGATTTCGATATCAATGTATTAAGAAATGATTATTACGAAAAAAATGGACATGGAGAATATTTGTACAATTGGCTAAAAAAAAATGCTGCTAAATATGGATTTTGTCAGCCTTACAACGAATATTATAAAAGAAATAATGCAGGCTACTTAGAAGAAAAATGGCACTGGTCTTACGCTCCAATAGCAAATCAATTATTGAAAGACTGGGTCCATTACAACAGCAACTCATTTTTAAAATATTCAGGAAGATTTTTGGCTTCAGAATATTTAAAAGAGTTACCCTATGAATATGTAGTTTCTGTAAACAAAGAATGCAATGAAATCAAAACAAATCATTTCTATTAAACTCTTCAGAAAGTTAGTAATCTTTATTTTCTTTGTAACTTCTTCTGCAATTTTTTCAGGAGAATTTTCAGGTTGGGATGTTGGAAAATCTACAAGTACATTATTCATCGAAGGTAGAAAAGTTTTTGAAACTTCAAGAAAGTTCAGTTCCCCTGAATTTTTAAATGAAAACCAGAAGATTGATTTTTCTTTTTATCTTACAGATTATTATCTTCGAAAAGAAGATAAAGAAGGAATCGCAAATGTAATTTTTTTTCTTCGGAGCGAAAAAGGAGATTACAAACTTGCAGATTATTTTATTTCCTCGTTGTGGAGAATGAAAAAAAATGATATTGATGGAGCCAAAAAAAAGCTAAACGAATTCATCGAAATATCTACAGACAATTACCAAAAAGCTTTAGCTTCTCAGATAATAAATAGTTTTACTCAAAAAAACAATCCTCCAAAGTTAGATGAATCTCCAGAAAAGTTAATTTGTACAAGAAACCAAAATTACTATTCTTTGTGTAGATTTCTTAAATTAAAACACCAGATAGACCAACTTAGTCATGAGAGTAATAACCGACATAGGGACTATTTGAATTTAGATAGAATTCTTGCTCCATTTTTTGAAGAGTATATCTTGAATTATCCTCACCTTATTCATTGGATTGTGCCTGAATTATCAGAGAAATTAGCCTATTTGGGTTTTGCAAACGAAGCCATTCACTTTCAAAATATAGTTCTTCAAAAAGAGCAGATGACCGGGACAGCGAAAATTTCTACTTACGAAAAAATTTCATTCTATCAAATGCTTAATGGAAATTTGCTTAATGCCGAAGAAATTTTGCACCAAGCAATTCGTTTATCAGTAACAAAATCTATAGAAGAAAAAAATCAAATTTATTTGAAGTTAGGTGCTATTGCATATATTAGAAAAGACTATAGGCAATCATTAAATTATTATATGAATCTTGATTTTAAAAAATGGGATAAGACGATTTATAATCCTTTTCGATTTGAACCAATTTCTATTAATGAAGCAAAAGACTTGATTTCAGTTTCAATCTGGAAAGTTCGTGGGCCAGTTAAGGCAATTAAAGCACTCAAACTTATTCAAAAATCCAATAAAAAATTAGACGAAGAAGAATTGCTCATTCGAACCCGAATAGCACAAATTATATTCCCAGATAAACCAGAGACCGCAGAAAAATTAGCCGACGAAATTATTTATACGGCTCAAAGTAGAGGTTGGAAAAGAGCCGAATACGCTGGGACTTTACTGCAAGGGTATATTCATATTATAAATAAAAATTACAGAAAATCAGTAATCCATTTTACAAAAAGCTATGGAATCCTTGGAGAAAGTAACCCTGAAATGATATCTGAAAGAATTCGACTTAGTGGTATTATTTCAGCACACATAGCGTCAGGTGAAAGTGCTCCAATTGAAAAATTGCTTCTTACTCTAATAAAATATTTACGAACAGAGCTATTGAACGATGATCTTTCAATAATCAAGTATTACTTGGATTTGCGATTTGACTACGAATCTTTGATAAAAAAATCTATTACCTATTTATCAGATACAAAAAATTACTCTTCCTTGTTAAAACTTTTATATTCTACAAACAAAGCCAATTATTTTCTCTCTGGAATCAATTCAAAAGGAGTTCTTCAAATTCCTTTTGTTTCAAGAAGAATGAGTTTGTACTACACTTTTCGACCCAAAGATGAAAAGAATTTTTTTTCGAACATTCAAGATAAATTAAGAAAGCAAGAATTTGAAAAAGGTGTGGAATTGTTCGATGACTATGAGGACACAATATTTTCACATATAAAAAATCCGATCCTTGCCGGATTTGCTTATCAAAAAGAAATTTATTTATTTTTTTATCTTCCTGAAAAAACTTCAGATTCTCACTGGAAGTTGGTTAAATTTACTTCCTCAGATTACAAAGGAAATGCATACAACAATGCTCTGATAGAATTTTCTGAACAAGTTCCACAAGACAAGGTACTTCAAATTTACTTTAATTCTATTGGTATAGATATTCATCAATATCTAAGATCAAAAAGAAATAAACAATATAGCTTGTTTCATAATTTTTCTATAGCAGGGGGAAAAAATAAACAAGAAATTACGAACCTTACCCCAATTGCCATACTCCCAAACAATAAACCAGTTTTAGGAGTTCAAAATTATTCTATCGCCAATTTTGAAGGCACAAAAACATTCAATGAGAAACATAGACTGCATATATGGAATTTTCAAGGAGCAAAAAAAGATTCTGATTCTTTAGGAATTGAAAACTATTACTGGACAACAAATAATAAAGAATTCATCTCGTTTAAAAAAATGCAAAGGAGATTGGATGCAAGGATTTCTCCTAACGCATTAATTTTTACATCGGACACTTTAAAAAAATCTTTTTGGGATTCATTGTCAGGTGATTTTTATCCATTTTGTGATTTTTGGTTTAGAAAAGGTGTTGATACAATTTACTATATTCCTTCACTAAATTTTGAAAATGAAAAACATATCAAACTTATAAAGATTCTCTCTTCTCCATTAAACTCTTCAGAAGAGTTGTACAAAATTTCCGTAAATAGCAAATCTATTAGTGATGATATAATTTTAATTCAATCTACTTTAAAATAATATTATATATGGCATACTTGCAAAAATTCTTTCATGGAAATATATAAAATCCAATACTCAAAGAAAACCAAATTTACTAGTGGTACCCAGTGCAACGCAAGGGCTTGACAGTAGTGTCATATATTCTTTAGATCTTCGATTAGTTTTTCAATAGTTTCTTTTGCACCTTCAGGGGTTGCAGCTACTCGTATATGGCTTTCCAATCTGGTAAGTGAAAAAACTTTCTTTACGTTGTCAGTCAAATTTGTAACAATAAGTGACCCTCCCCTTCTTGTAAGCCAGCCTTCAATTTGAATCAAAGCTCCAATAGCAGATGAATCTATATGGTGTGCCTTGGACATATTGAATATTACAAATCTATATCCTTCTTCCATTTGCTTCTGAATCATTGCCTTTAAATCTGGGCAATTGTACAAATCTATATCCCCGGGAATTGAGTGTTCAAAAATTCTGTTGTGAACATCTACTCCTTCAAGATCAATTATTTCAGTGCGTCGTCTATGCAAATCAGCTCCATCTGCCATAAGTTGTTTACTGACAGTTGAAGAATAATCTTTTAGCCTTGTCTCTATAGATTTTAAACGATTTAGAACTGGAGTTAAAGAGTCCGGAGATATAGAAAGATTTTGCTCAATTTTCACAATCATCCTATGAATGACTTCTTTTGCTGCATCAGGATTTTTTCCTGCACTAAATCTAGATGCTTCAATCATAGCTTTTGCTGATCTTGAAATAAGTGTTTCCGTTAAAACATCCGGGTCGAAAGCAGAAGACTTTGCTGCAAGTTTTTGATCAATATTTCCCTTCACTGTTTCAAAAGACATATTTTGCAGTATATTGTAATAAGATACATCAACAGAAGCTAGGGCTCCTGCTTTTGCTATTTTAGCTGGATCAGTCTCACAATTGATTACAAAATTTCGGATGTCATCAGAACGTACATCCCCTGCTTGAATTGTTAATACGTTTCCGTCTAACGTATATGGAATGTCATTCAATAATTCAACAAAATTCAACCCTTCAGGAAAGGTAATTTTTATTTCAACTGCCTGACCGTATAATGCTCCAATATCTCCGAATTCTTTGAAGAATATTTCAGGTGCTTCTTCGGGGTTTGCAATAAAATAAAAATTTCCGCCTCCGGCAACCGAAATTTCTCTAAGAGTTTCTTCGCTAAAATCATCTCCTACGCCTATCGCAGTAGTAGAAATATTTCTTCCAAGATGATCTGCTGCAATTTTTTTTAATTGAGCTGGGTCTTTGATTCCAAGAGTTGCTTGACCATCAGTTAAAAGAATAAGCCTTCTATAGGAATTTGGGATGGGAGCAGATTCCACTGCTCTTAACGTCTGAAGCCACCCACCACTCAAGTTTGTGGAAGTGCCCACTTGAATACTTCGCAATTTATCAACAATCATACCTTTGTCGGTTAGCTTTGTTAATGGCTGAATAATTTGAACATCCGCAGAATAGGCAATAATTGCAACATAATCATTTCTAGTAAGCCAATTGACAAGGTATGAAGCCGCCTCAATAGTAGAGTCCATTTTTTCACCTTTCATAGACCAACTTTTATCTATCGCAAGCCCTATAACTAAAGGAGGTCGCTGAGTCATAGCGTTTGCTGGTGTTTTCAGTCTTACCAAAAGATGGTTGCTTTCTTTGCCGGTAGATAATACAGGATATTTTTCAAATTTGATCTCGAGTTTCATGTGACCTTTTTCAAATGTTTAGATACCAATTGCAATCAGAATAATGTATTTATAGGCTGATTTTAAAAATTATTTAGTGTATGTCTATAGCTTGGCATATTTTTATCGTAGCGAAAATCTTTCGCTTTGTTTTTTTTGAAGTTTTTTCTTCTTTTTTTTAGTTTTTCTTCTTATTCGTCAGGTTTTTGTCGTATCAGCCTATTGTAGCGGGTCGTTTTTCTCTTGGAGAGGTAGGCTCCCCCCGCAATCGTGGTTACCGGGGTGGGAACTCCATTCTCGAAGAATCTGGTGAGGAGAATTATGTCCCATTCGGCAAGGTCAAGCACTAACAGAAGAGTAAAAAGAGCGGTCTTTGTGGTGCCAAGCCAGTCTGCAAGAATGCCAAGCTCAATCCAGTCATCGTTATTTGGGGTAAAATTCTTCTTCTGCAAATTTTGTCCGACTTCTTGGTAAGCCTTTTTCACCCTCTCCATCTTCTCAAAAGTACCCCAAAGAATCACGTTTCTGTATCTATTCAACAGTGCGTGCAAATATTTTCGTCTCGAAAAACCTGTCGTTCTTCTATTAAACTCGTCCATGTATTTTGCCGGAACAAGCAAGCTCGATTGTGTTTCTACATATTTTTGTGGATTCATAAATTTCTCCTTAAAGTAAATTTTTCTACTCTCCTTTATAAGGTAAAAAAATATCACGATAGAAATAAAATTTTTGCAATTTTAAAAAATTTTTTTTAGTTTTTACAGAAAAAGTCCCAAATCTGCACTAAATGTGTAATCTTTTTTTAATCCCCCAAAAAAGTGGAGTTCCCACATTTTCGCACGAAAAGTGTAAGATCTGCACTTAACGCGAAATTTCAAAAACTCTACTAAAGCTCAAAACCTCATCCTAAAAGATAAACGTATTTGCAAAGATTCTACCTCCACTATTTCCAACCTCAGACTTCAAGCATCAGTCCTCCGAATTGGAGATCCCACATTTTTGCGTGAAAGGTGAACAATTGGTATAAAACATGCACTTTACTTAAAAGAGTGGAGATCCCACATTTTTGCACGAAAAGAGCAAAATCTGAACTAAAAGCGAAATACTAAAAACTATACTAAAGCTCAAAATCTCTATCTACAAGATAAACCAAATTAAAAAAATCATAACTCATCTATTTCAGTCCTCGGGTTTTTCGTCTTCTGTCCTCCGAATTAGAGTTTCCACCAAATAAGTCTGAAATCAAATACTTAAAGAATATAAAACTTCAGGATTAAAAGTAAACGCTAACAGATAAAATTTTAAAACTAATCGAAGACTTAAGTGAGAAGAATAATAAGAAAGTTATTTCTTTTATTAAAAATCTTCAACCGGAGAAAAAAGATATATCTGAGTTGACACATAAATGGGGAAAGTTGCGAAAAAAATATACAGGGACTATAAGCGATAGCACTTTAAATGAAATTATGACAGCGATTTACGAAGCAAAGGGAAAAAAATATGGTATGGATTGAATCAAAAAAAGTAAAATGAACATCTATTCTCCCGTAAGGTAGATTATATCTGCGATTGAAGAGTTATCCTCTGAAAATTGAAAACCTTTTTTTCTGAACATAGAAACAGTAAGAACTTTTAGTCCCATTTTTTGAAGCCTGTAAGTTACTCCCATTCTGTTGTCGCTATGAACCCTACCGTTGATATGGACAAGTTTTTTACCACGAGTTTTACATTCTGTGTAAATTGAATCTGCCATTGCAGAATCCCAGAGAGCTTGTGCATAAAGAAAATTTTTTTTATCTAGTTTTAAGTTATGTACGGGTAAAAAAGACAAAATTTTTTTTTCATATTCTGGAGTTATATTTTCTTGGATTTGGTTTAGAGGAGGGATGTATTTTCTTGACTCTTTAGGGAGCTTCCACAATTCTTCTAAACCCTTTCTCGAAACCAAATTCGCATAACGTCTCGGCACATTTGAAGCAATTACAGGGATTTGTTTTTCTTTTGCAAAAAAAATAATTGGTCCATAGTGAGCCTTTAAACTATTCCAATTTCTAATTTCATGAAAAAGGTTCCCTTCTTTCACAAATCCTAATAAAAATTCGTCTAATACTATCTGTTGGTCTTTTTCAAACATTTCAAAAGAAATAGAAAACTGCATCTTATCACTTAGAAATTTTATAAGTTTTAGTTTTTCGGCATGACCTATAGCATCGTCGTGCTCTTCACCTAAAATGAGAATATCGTTATCAATAAACTTTTTCTCAATTTGTAAAAACTCAATTTTTTGTTTTAGAGAGGTATCAAAAATATAGGGAAATATATTTTCTGCGTAAACAGGAATAGAAAAGAAAAATACAATACTTGCTACAAAGGAAAAATTCTTTTTTAAAAAACTAAAAAAAATCCTAAACTTAGGATTTAATACTATCATAAACTTTGTAAGCCTACTCAAACAAATAGCCGGGAGTTTAGTCCCCCGGCGTATATATAATTGAAAGAGATTGTCCCTATTAAGGAGTTACAGAGATTACTTCGTCTCTATTCACTAAATTTACGATATGTTTGTATTCAGCAGAATTTTTTCCGTATTTTAATTCGGTTGCTCTAAGCAAATGAACGTTCTTCTTATATCTGAATTTAAACATTTGATCTTCAGAACCACCACCGTATTTTCTAATCATATTTTCTTCAAAAGCGTAGCAGCTTGCAAGATATTTATGAGCAGGGTATTCTTTCTCGTTATCATCAATTTCTAAGTAAAGCTCAAGAATAGGAATACACTGTGGAAGATTTTGCAAGTCGTATTCAGCAATGATCCAAGCCCTATAAACATCAGATAGTAGTCTTTTGTATTCAGCTCTTTCTCTTAAATCAGGATTTGTGATTTCATCTAAGTGATTAATTGCTTTTGTAAAATAAGAAACTGCTTGTTGTTTTGCAGTTAATTTTTCTCTTGCAACGATTCTTTCTTCTTTTGTTTTTCTATCAATTTTTTGCCAGTACCATTTCTCATCCAAACGTTTCTTTTCAGCTTCGTCTTTTCTGAATTGTTCAACACTTTCTCGCATTTTTAAAATAGTATTCATTCCGGATTGATAATTTGACAAAGCCAATCTGAATTTATTGTTTGCGAAAGATTTGGACAATTGGTGTAGCTCTTGGAAAGCCTTGTGATAACCTTTGAAGTCAGGATTCTTCCAAAGAGCTTCGTCTTTTTGAACTTTGTCTTTTAAAGTCTTCTGCTCAGGAGAAAGCTCCTTATCGTTATCTTCTGGAACTAATTCACCTTTCAAAAGCTCATCTTTTGGCTGATCCCCTGTTTGAGGATTTTGTCCCTGCGGATTTCCTTGTGGTTGGTTTTGAGCAAAAAGCCCAATCAATCCAAAGGAAAGAAAAATAATGAAAAATATTTTTGTCATCTTCATTTTAAACACCTTGTTATCTCTTTCAATAATTTAAAAGAATAGAAATACAAATTCCACTCTTCCTTAAAAATATCGGTTTTAATCACATTAAGATAAACCCGTCTTTTAAGTAAAAATATAAATTTTTTAAAAATTAATTTATTTGCGAAGGGACATAATCTTTACCCTTTTTTAAAATATAGTACTGCAATTAGTTTGGCTATTTCTTTATTGGCATTAATTATAGAAATTGTATGAAATTGACGGAACATTTAGCTATTAGGGAAGGAAAATCGTCATGCCTTATTTGTGGAGGAGTTGGATTTACCCTTGAGCACAATATTCCAGGCTCAAAAAGTAGTGTTTTGAGTATTTGTAATTGCACCTCTACTGAATGCTTAAAGTGTGAATCAAAGGGTAGGCCACCATATTTAGCTTACGACAAAGCGATTGAAAAAATGATTCCTTGTTTTTGCCATAAAGTTCGCATAGAATTGAATAGACTGGAAGAATTGATGCAAAAGTCCAATATCCCTGCGAGGTACAGGTATAAATTTCTTTCTGATATAGATTTGAGCGATAAAAACAATTTAACTCTTTTCGCTGCCCACGACTGGGCAAACTCTCTCATCTTGCACTTGAATGATTTTGAGTATTGGGAAAAAAATAATCAAGAAAAAAAAGGAATGTATTTATGGGGGGGAACAGGCTCAGGGAAAACTCTTCTTGCCTGCGTTATCCTAAATGAATTGATATTTCGTTATGGAGTAGAATGTCGCTATGTAAAAATCAACATGGATTTTTTGGATGCGTTGAAAGACACTTATCAAAGAGACAGTGAATTTCATGGAAAAGAAAGATCGATTCTGTTAGACTTTACACAGGTAGAGGTTTTAGTTCTAGATGATTTTGGAGTTCAAAAAGACACAGAATGGGCTTTGTCAAAACTGTATGACCTAATTGATGCAAGATACGAAGAAGAAAAGCTTACCCTCCTAACGTCCAATTCTTCTATTTCAGATTGGAAAGAAAAAGGTTTTGGCAGAATTTATTCCAGACTCTATGAGATGACTAGAGAATTACATTTAGACTGTCAAGATTATAGATTGAGATTTCAATATGAACCCGGATAAATTGTGTCTTATTTCCCTTGGCTCAAATATAGGGAATAGAGTTCACTATATTCATCAAGCTGAGCTTTTGATTTCACTACACCCGGAGATTCAGATTGAAAAAAAATCTTCTCTATTGGAAACAAAAGCACTTGAGGTAACTAACCAACCGGATTTTATTAACTCTGTAATGAAAATCAGAACCCATCTTGCGCCGGAATGTCTTTTAGGGGTTTTTCAAAACATTGAATTTAAAATAGGGAGAATCAAAAGATTTGAAAAGGGGCCAAGAGAGATAGACATTGATCTGTTGTATTTTTCTGATTTTCGTATAAACACAAATGCACTGACCATTCCTCATCATTCTCTTTTTACAAGACCATTTATTCGTAAGTTGATTCAAGAAATTGGCGAGGAAACAATTTATTCTAAAATTGGAGACTTAGAGCATGCGTAATATTATAGAAATTTTTAAGAAAAAAAAACTATCCAAGACTCCCATTTCTGTTGTTACCTGTTACGATTATACATTTTCTAAAATAATTTCTGAAACAGATGTTGATTGTATTTTAGTGGGTGACTCACTCGGAATGGTTATCCAAGGAAATGAGAGTACTCTTCCGGTGACTTTAGAAGAAATGATCTACCATTCAAAGTCAGTTCGCAAAGGCTCACCTGATAAATGTATAGTTTGTGATTTGCCTTTTTTAAGTTATCAGGTAAGTATTGAAGAAGGAATTCGATCAGCCGGAAAAGTTATGAAAGAGTCCGGTTGCGATGCAATTAAAATAGAAGGAGGGGGCAACTATATGTTTGAGCTGACGAGAAGATTAAACGAAATAGGAATCCCTGTCATGGGACATCTCGGACTCACTCCACAATCTTTCCAAACTCTTGGTGGGTTTAAGTTGCAAGGGAAAGAAATATCTTCTCAAGAAAAAATGAAACAAGACGCAATCCACCTTGAAAAAGCAGGAAATTTTTCTGTAGTACTCGAAATGATACCTGAAACTTTAGGAGAAGAAATCACGAAAAATCTTTCTACCTCAGCTACAATCGGAATCGGAGCCGGTAGAAAAGTTGATGGACAAGTTTTGGTTTTATACGATTTGTTAGGTTTTGGGAAAGATTTCCACCCAAAGTTTTTAAAAAAATACGCAAGCCTTTATGAAGTTATAAAAAATGCGTTAGACAATTATTCTAAAGAAGTAGAATCACAATCCTTTCCAGAAGAAAAAAATATTTTTTAATCTTCAGAAATTCTATTAAATTAGCTGCTTTACAAGTTCTAGTAAGTCTTCGCCTTCAAATGGTTTTATAAGCCATGCGACTGCACCTGCTTTTTTTCCGGCTTCTTTTAGCTCTTCGCTGGATTCGGTAGTGAGTATAACTATCTTCATATCTTTTCCGTTTGGCATTAAAAGAACATCTCTTGTCAGGTCTATTCCATTCTGCCCGGGCATATTTACATCAAACACTCCAAGATCAAACTTTTCGGCTTGAAGAATTTTTTTTGCTTCTTCTGCGTTAGGTGCAGTTTTCACGTCATACCCTTCATCGGATAAAGTCATGTCCACTATTTTTAGTACCGTGTTTGCATCATCTACTGCGAGTATTTTCTTCATACTAATCTCCTTAGTTTTCAATTTCCAGAAGTGGAAAACGTATAGAAACAGAAACATCGTATTCGCTTTTATTCTGAACATTATTATTCTTTATAGTAAAAATTCTAAATTCCCCTTTGTGAAGTTCGATAATTTTCTTCACTACAGATAGCCCGATACCAGCTCCAAACTCTTCTAAAAAATACCCTTCGTGAGAAACTGTACTTATGCGATAAAACGGCTCAAAAACCTTATCTTGATGCTCTTCTGAAATCCCTATAGTTCCATCTTGATTGTGGTGGGCTGGGTTGATAATTTTAATTTCTAAAATTTTTTCTTTTACAAATACTATTAGATATATAGTTTCTATGTTGTTGGAATACTTCATTGCATTTATGAGCAGTTCGAGTATTGCAGATTCCATAAGCTCTCTATTGAAAATAATTTTTGCATTGAGTATAGATTTTGGAATTGAACTGACAACCAATTTTTGATATTTCATATTCAGCATGGGTTTTATTTTTGTTTTGCAAGTTTCAAAAAATTTTGCTAGTTCAAAGATTTCGATTTGATCTTTAACCAACACATCATTCATTAAAATTGTCTGTGCTTTCACAAATCCATTCACTAGATTTTTTGCAGAAGTATAATTTTCTTTCATTAGCTGGAATGCTTTTTCTGAAATCTCTACCTTTTTCGTATCGGGGTTTACATTCGCTTTGGAAACAAGTAAGCTAAGAGAAGACAACAATCCACCAAAACCACCACCATGAAAAAGTCCTATGTTTACCTGACGTATAGTCTTTGCTGCGATAGAATCAATCTTAGTTTTCTGAAGTTCTTTCTTCCATTCAAAAACTTGTAGCAACTCTTTAAAATGTATTTCTTCATTTTCAGAAATTGTTTTTAATTTATTTCTCAGTTTATAGATTTCATAAGCCTTTTCTAATTTACTTTTCAAAAAACCTATTTCAATCGGTTTAATTAAAAAATCAAAAGCCTTGTGGCTACTCAAAGAAGAAATGATCAAATTGGTATCAGCAATTCCTGAAACAACAATACAAATAATTTCAGAATTTTCTTTTATTACTTCTTCGATTAATTCGTTCCCGTCCATTTCTGGCATGATCATGTCTGTAAGTAATATATGAAATTGTGAAGTGCGAAGTTTCTGTAGTGCTTCTTTTCCACTCTTAGCAAGCTCATACTTGTAATTTAAGGAGAGCATCATCTCTCCCAACACTTCGAGCATGTCTTTGTTGTCATCTACAACTAAAACTTTTGGAGTCATGGACTTAGCCTATTGTCATATATTTTCTGACATTGCGAAACCAATTCTTCAACGATAGAATCTAAAGGCATTTGAACCGAGATAGCTCCAGATAGATAGGCTTCCCTTGGCATTCCATACACAACACAGGTTTTTTCGTCTTGCCCAATCGTGAATGATCCTTGTTCAAACATTTTTTTAAGTCCGTAAGCCCCATCTTTTCCCATTCCTGTAAGGATTACGCCGATTGTGTTTTTACAGATAGAAGTTTCTGCAATTGATTGAAATAACACATCCACTGAGGGTCTGTGTCCAGATACTTTTTCTCCTTGAAAAATTTCTACACAGATAGATTTATTTTTTTCCTTTATCGCAAGGTGAGATTCTCCACCCGGTGCTACATAGGCTACTCCATCTTTTAAAACATCTCCCGATTTTGCTTCTACTACTTCTAAAGCGGACAAAAGGTTTAGTCTTTGTGCAAATAGTTTCGTAAATCCCTCGGGCATGTGTTGAACTATTACGATAGGTGGAAGCCCTTCTGGAAGTTCGATTAAAATATCTCTAAGTGCGTTTGTACCTCCGGTAGAGGCACCGATTGCAATCAAGCGAACATTAGTTTCGCTTATTTTTTTTTGTGATAGTTTTTTTTCTTTAGCTAAAATTTTTTTTGTTTTGGTTGATTTTATATTTGCCTTGCTTGCAATAATTACTTTTTCAGTAAGCTCGTTGATAGTTCTTTCCATTCCTCCTTCTTCACCAAGAGGTTTGGTAACAAAATCAACCGCTCCCGCATCCAGTGCTTCGAGGGTAATAGATTGCCCTTCTGATGTAAATGAGCTGACCATGACTACGGGGATATAGTACTGCGGGATTAGTTTTTTTAAAAACTCTACTCCGTTCATCTTTGGCATTTCCACATCAAGGGTTAAGACATCAGGTTGCAACTCTACTATTTTGTCTCTTGCTTCATAAGCGTTAGACGCTGTTCCTATGACTTCGATTTGGTCTGACTTGCTTAATCCTCTTGATAGAATGGATCGAATAATAGCTTGGTCATCGACAATGAGAACTCTAATTTTTTTCGACATGACCAATGCTCTTTTTGTAAATTGAAGGATAAATCTGTTTCAATCCAAATTTATTGAATAGCAAAGATTCTGTTAGTCCAATAAATAGATAGCCGTTGTAATTTAAAAAATCATTTAGCTGCCCGATGAGGTTATCTCTTGTTTCATCATCAAAATAGATTAACACATTTCTAAGGAAAATGATATCAAACTTTCCTTGAAAAGGAAAATCTTTTCTTAATAAATTCAAAACTCTAAAATCAATCATTCTTTTTATTTTAGGTGAAATTTCTGATTTTCCGTTTTGCAATTTTGTTGTGTATTGCTCTCTTAGATAGCTCGGAAGTTTTTCTATAACAGATTCTCTGTATTCTCCATGACATGCAGTTTGAATAGCTCTGCGAGAAACATCAGTTGCCAAAATTTTTATACTGCAATTGCAAGGTTGATTCACTCGAAAAAATGCATCTAAGAGCATGGCTACAGTGTAGGCTTCTTCACCGGTAGAGCATGCAGCTACCCAATATTTTAATTTATGCTCTGGCAAATCTTCGAGCTGGTGTTTTTGTTCAGGAAAAATTTTCTGGGTTAGTATTTCAAATTGGGTATCTTCTCTGTAAAAATATGTATGGTGGGTGGTTACTTTGTCTATAAAATCATTGAGCAAGTCTTCATCTTTTTCTTCTAAAAGTTTATAAAAAAGCTCTTTGTAGTTTTCAAGTTTGTATTTGATTAAAATGGGAATCAAACGATTGTTTAAAGTACTCAATCCGTTATGCGAAAACGTAACTCCGGTTTTTAGTTTAATATATTCTAAATATCGAATATATAAATCTTCAGTAAGCCCAAGCATAGAATTAACTCATTACACTTTCTTCAAAGTTTCTCGCATACATCTGTACGATATATTCCGTGTCGATGATTACACCCACCTGACCATCACCTAGAATTGCACTACCGGTAAGACCCTGCAAAGATTCCATAGTCTCGTCTAAGGGTTTCACTACAACTTGTTGACTTCCGATAATTTTATCTAACTTGATTGCAACGAAGTTTTCTTTTTTCCCGACCACTACGGCAATCCTATCTTCACTTTTTTCCAAAGAATTTTCGTATTGAAATACTTCTGTAAGCTCTACTACAGAGATGAGTCTGTTATTTAACTTCATCACTTCTTGGTGATCGTGAATTTCTGAAACTGTGAGTGAAGTAAGGTCGATAAATCTTTCTATGTTTTCAGTAGGAATAATGTAATACCTTCCTCGGAACTGCACAACCATTGCATCTATAATTGCAAGCGTAAGCGGGATTCTAAGATAAAAGGTGGAGCCTTCTCTGTAAACAGAGTGAACGTCTATTTTCCCTTTTAGCTTAGTGATTTCTTTTTTTACTACATCCATTCCGACACCCCTGCCGGAAATATCTGTAACCGAATCGGCTGTAGAAAATCCGGGTAAAAAGATCAATTCCCATACCTCAAAGTCGCTCAGGGAATTTGGATCCGTGGTGAGTATCTCATTTTCAATTGCTTTGTTTAAAATCTTTTCTCGATTCAACCCTTTGCCGTTGTCTGAAATAATAATCCAGATTTCGTTACCTCTGTGCATCGCTTCCAAAGTGATAAGTCCGAGTGGAGGCTTAGAATTTTTTACTCTTTCGGCTTCTGTTTCGATTCCGTGATCTACTGCATTTCTGATGATATGTACCAAAGGGTCGGAAAGTTTTTCGATGATAGACTTATCTATTTCTGTTTCTTCACCTTTTACTTCGAGTCTAACATTTTTACCGGATTTTTTAGAAACATCTCTAACCAATCGGTGCATTTTTTGAAATAAACCGGAAATAGGAACCATTCTCATGGATAAACCAATTTCCTGCAAGTCGTGAGTGATCTTACTTAATTGAGAAGCAGACCTTCTAAGCATTTCTATATTTAAGATTTCGTCGTTAGCGTGCCTCGATACCATTGCGTCAACTATTACCAATTCACCCAGTAGGTTTACGAGTAAGTCTAATTTAGAAGTAGGGATTCTAATATCTGAGGCTTCTTGGTGGTCTTCTGTTTTTAGCTCTTTTGTATCGGTGGATTTTTGGTTGGGGGTTTCTTTGAGCACTTCGGTTTCTAAATTTGCCTGTGGTGTTTGCTGTATTTCTTCTTTAAAAATTTCAAACTTCTTGGCATCGCTTTCTTTTGTGGAAGACTTGGTTTCTTCCCTTGAAGTATTTTCTTCATTGGATGAATTTGAAGCCTTCTCTCTATTCTCTTCTTGGTTCTCTATTTCTTCTGTTTGTAAATTTTTAACATCGGTGAAGATTTCAAATTTTTTAGGCTTAGTTTCTTTTTCGGACTCTGAGGGAAAAACAGGATTCGCTGTTTCTATATTTTTTAATTCTTCAATGAGTAAGTCCGCAGTGTTTTCTAAACCCTTGTCTTTACCGGTGGAGTCTATAATGGAAATTAGCTCTTTCAAAAAATCGTGAACTCTAAAGAGGCTTTCGATACTCTCAGGTTCAATCTTTAATTTTTTCTTTCTGTATAAATCTAAAATACTTTCTGCTTGGTGGGCTACCCTTACAAGCTCCTTCATTCCAAAAAAACCGGATGAGCCTTTGATGCTGTGAAAATGCCGAAAAAGACTATTTATCACATCATAATCAAGCTCTTCACTATTTAAAACTTTTTCTTCAAGATGAACAAGAATAGACTCGATTTTACTTAAATCTTCTTGAGTGTCTTTTAGAAAATCTTTTAAAAATTCGTCCATCTTAATTTTCTCTTTGTTTTATAATCTCTGACTCAGATTTATTTAGTGCAGATTTTGGAACTTCACTTTCATGGATTAAATTTTTTAAATCGAGTATGATTTTTACTTCTTCACCTGACTTTCCTATCCCTTTCACAAACTTGCTGTTTATAGAGTCTCCCATTTTTGGTGGAGGCTCAATTTCACTTTCAGGAATAAACTCTACTTCGTTCACTGCATCTACAATAAGACCAATAGAAGAGTTGTCCATACTCGCAATGATTATGCAAGTTCTTTCGTCGTACTCTCTTTTTGCTACATTGAAACGAATACGCACGTCCAAAACAGGAAGAACTTTCCCGCGTAAATTAATAATTCCCATGATGGAAGGTGGTAGGTTTGGAACTTCTGTGATCGGCTGCATTGCCACTATCTCTGTCACATAACGTATTTCTAACGAGTAGAGTTTTTTATCGCACACAAAAACAAGGTATTTGTTTTCGAGAGTGTCTTCCTCATCTTCATCGAAAAAATCATCCTCATCATCTGAAAAGTTTTTCGTTTTCAATAATTCGCTTTTCATGGGATTAGTATCCTTCAAATTCTTTGTCTTCAAGAGAAATGACTTTTTCGGGGTCGATTTTGGCTTGTTTGTGTGAGCCATTCCCATTTTGTGAGACAGCTTTTTTAACTACAGGTGCGTTATGCGAGCGACTTTGCTCTTGAGTTTTTTTGGATTGAGCCGGGTTGACAGGTGGTTGATTAGAGTCTTTGATGTGGAATTTTGCAATAATCTCCGACATACTCTCTGCCTGACCTGCAAGCTCAGTACTGGAAGAGGCAATCTCTTCGGAGTTGGATGCATTGGTCTGGGTGACTTGCTCGATCTGCTGCATGCTCTTTTCTATTTCTACAAGTCCTTTTACCTGCTCATCTGATGCGATCACTACCTCTTTCATAAGAGTTGCCACCTCATTGACGCTTTCACTAATTTCAGTCAAAGCAATAAAAGTTTTTTCCGCAATGTCAACACCGTTGTTTGCTTTGTTTATCGACTCTTGAATGAGGTCTGCTGTTTCTCTTGCGGCTTTTGCACTACGATCAGATAGCCTTTTTACTTCTTCTGCGACTACTGCAAATCCTTTTCCGTGCTTACCTGCTCTTGCTGCCTCTACTGCCGCATTTAAGGAAAGTAGGTTTGTCTGAAATGCAATTTCATCTATTGCTTTTATAATTTTAGAAATATTGTCCGATGCGTTCTTGATCTGGTTCATCGCATTTTTTAGCTCGCTCATCATCTCTTCTCCTTTCTTTGAGCTGGTGAGTGTGTGAGTAGAAAGCTCGTTGGCTCTTTTTGCATTTTCTGAGGCTTGTTTGGTCTGAGAACTTAACTCTGTAACTGCTGCAGAGATTTCTTCCACAGATGCTGCTTGCTCTGATGAACCTTGGGCAAGTGACTGACTCGCTTCAGAAATCTGTCCTGCCCCACCGTGGACTTCACTTACTGCTTGAATCATTACACCAAGGATTTCATTGAATGAGTCCAAGGTTTTATTTAGTGAATTTTTAATTTCAGCGTGACCGCCCTTGTATTCTCCGTTTACATATTCCCGTAAGTTTCCATTTGCCATTTCTGCCATTACTTTGGAGGCTTCTTCGATTGGCTCGACCATTTTTACTACGATATCGTTTATGCCGGGAGGAATGGCTTTGAAGTCTGTGCCGATTTCTTCTTCGGACATCCTTGAGTCCAAGATACCGTCTTTGATTTTTTCTGCAAATTCCTTAGCACGGGCAACTAAAGTTTCTATTTGAGATGTAATGCTTTTGGTCAAAACAATTGCCAAGAATATCGTACCGAGAAGAGTACCGGCAAGCAGGACGTAAACGAGGTAAAGAATTTTCGTTTCTTTTACTAAATTTTCATCCAATTTTTTTACGAGTAGCCCTGAAGTGTTTTTATTCACTTCAAAAATTGCGTTAGTCGCCACTGTAGCAATTTTAAAGTATTCCGAAGGAGTGATTGTAAGTTCTTTTGCAGTTACAATTTCTTTTTTTATGACTGAGATATAATTTTCTATAATTGAATTGAGCTTGTCAATTTCTTCTTTAGAAAAAATTTTCTCATCCGGATTGTATTTTCTTGCCATTTCTAATGAATCTTTTGAAAATTTAGAATAAAAAAGCAAATCTTGATATAGGAAAATAAACTTTTCAAACTCATCATTTGAATTATTTTTTTTATTAAGTAAACTAATTCCATAGGCTCTAGTCTTTCCTACAGTTTCAGCTAAGAAAGGCATTTTAAAGATGGATAAATCCATAATATAATAAGTATCAGAATTTGGATCTAAAACTAATCCCGAAGCATCCCCCAATTTGGTAATAAATTTTAATGAATTATCAATTGCATTACTGTGAATTTCGAGATTTTCTAAAGAAGAAACAGTTTTATAGGTATCTTTTAATTTTTTATAATCTTTAGAAATTTTCTCCCAACCAGAGGTTACATGCAATTTTTGAGATGCTGTCTTGCCGAATTTTTCAATTTCCAGATCTATTCTATCTAATTCAGATTCTATTTTAGATAATTCGGAAATTATTTCATTGCTTTTGTCTCCACCGTGGTATCTGGAACTAAGCCCACGATGCACAGCAAGATTATTATTGAAATCAACTGCCATTAATACTACTTTTGTACCTTCATTTTCGAGAGTGAAAAATTCCATTTTACGGGCTTGCTCTTTGTATATCATAAATCCCATAACGAGAAGTGGGATTAGAACCGCCAAGACCATTAGAATGAGTCTTTGCTGGATTGAGAATTTATTAAAAATTCTAAAGAGTATGTTGGTATTGTGAGTTTTATTGTGACTCATAGTGGTAATCCTGCCTTTACAAAAACCAAATTTAAAAAAATTTGTATCTTAGTGAAGAATTACAATACATTTTAAAAAAAGTAGTGTCAAGAACTTTAATTTAAAAATATTCTTCTTCTTACTTTTAATCTAATTGCAATACTATACGTCCAATAATTTTTTTTAGAGAATAAATGTAATCTTTTAAAAATAGTTTGTCAATAATTTTTTTCCTCTAAAGAAATAATTTTTTTCTTTTGTAGTAGTTAGAGCTTAGAGCGTGTTGTATTTGTGTTGTCTTTTTTGTTCACGTAAGTTTTTTCTCTTATTCGTCGGGTTTGTATCGTTTTAGTCTATTGTAGCGGGTTGTTTTTCTCTTGGAGAGGTAAGATCCTCCCGCAATCGTGGTTACCGGGGTGGGAACTCCATTCTCGAAGAACCGACTGGGGAGAATTATGTCCCATTCGGCAAGGTCAAGCACCAACAAAAGAGTAAAAAGAGCGGTCTTTGTGGTGCCAAGCCAATCCGCAAGAATCCCAAGCTCAATCCAATCCTCGTTATTTGGGGTAAAATTCTTCTTCTGCAAATTTTGCCCGACTTCTTGGTAAGCCTTTTTCACCCTCTCCATCTTCTCAAAAGTCCCCCAAAGAATCACGTTTCTGTATCTGTTCAGCAATGCGTGCAAATATTTTCGTCTCGAAAAACCCGTCGTTCTTCTATTAAACTCGTCCATATATTTTGCTGGAACAAGCAAGCTCGATTGGGTTTCTGCATATTTTTGTGGGTTCATAAATTTCTCCTTAAAGTAAAATTTTCTGCTCTCCTTTATAAGGTAAAAAAAGTTTGCTTTAGAAAAAAAATTTTTGCATTTTTTAGAAAATTTTTTTAGCTTTTACAGAAAAAATCCCAAATCTGCACTAAATGCGTAAACTCTTGAAATCCCCTAAAAAAGTGGAGTTCCCACATTTTTGCGTGAAAAGTGTAAAATCTGCACTAAAGGTGTAATTCCCTATAAAACGATATAGCTCATGGATTATAGTCTTTTGAAAAAATTGTGATATTAATCGCACAGAAAAAGAATTAGAAAAACGAGAAAAATAAAATGAAATTGATGATGATATTTATTATACTTCAAGACTACAAGAAATCACAGACGACGAGCTTGAATATATTTTTTAGGAGAAACCAATGACTGAAACACAAATTAAATCTTTAAAGAAAAAATTTCCAGAACTTTGTGAAAAATGCAAAGTCATTTCTGAAAACGGAAAAAAATTTTACGTTCTTGCCAAAACCGAAAACATGATCCACAAATTCGACAAGGCTTCCAGTTTCGTCAAGTTTGCGAAGGGGCTGAACGATGGATTCTGAACTTGCAAAAATATTATTGGATCCAGTTGATAGTTTTCAACAAAGACTCATGTATGCGTTTCTTAAAAGAAAAGGCCTTATGGAGGAATTTCATGATTTTTTTGACGAGTGGATTGTCGCCACTAAATACCCGAACCCTGAACCTATTCTCATTCCAGAAGAAATTTTAAGAAAACTTGACAACCTGCGATGATAAAAACCCTTGACAGAAAGAAAAAAATAGCTATAATATGGGTATGACGACAGCTACGAAACAAAAAACCGACAAAAAAGACTGGGAGCTTGCAGACAGGCAAAGAGATTTTTTAAAAGAAAAATATGGGCTTGAACTTATTAAAGTGAATGAGTATGGCTATATTTATGATGGGATAGAGTCATTAAAAGCCTTTAAAAAATACGGAAAAGAAGGGAAAAATGGTTCTATTATGGCAGTCAGAAAAATAAGATAAATGCCAAAATTCGCTGAATTTAGAAATTTTGAATTTTATTATTTTGTAAAAGATGCAATTGCGGATGAGCCGTTGCATGTTCATGTTGCAGTCTCAAAAGATAGGTATCGGTTTGGAAAGTTTTGGCTTGAGCCGGACGTTTCTATGGATAGGAAAGGTGCGCTTTCTACTCCAGACATATTGAAAGTCGAAAAAGCCTTAAAGAAGAATTTGACAAAAATCAAAGCACAAATAGAAAAAATAAAAAAAGGGGAATCAGTCAAAGTTATAAAACTATGAAATCTTTAAATTTTCCAGAAATCCAGGATGCCATGATCCTAAAGAGGGACTTGGTGGTTAAGTTGGTTGACGGTCGATCCGTAATATATCCGGTTTCGCTTTTCCCTGAATTGCGAAAGGTTCCTGTAGGTGCAAGGAAAAAGCCTACGATTGGCGGGATAGACATGATAGATCGTTTTTCATTCAAGGGGCGGCCTGAAGTATATCAGATAGATGAGACTCTTCATTTAAACAAAATTTAAACTTTTATTCGCCTCACTATAAAAAATTTTTTCAAAAGTGTTACTTTTCGCTTAACAAAAAAAAACGCCTGGGCATAATGTGGGTATGTCTCTGACTGGAACGGAAAGCGCGGTTAACGATAGAACCTCCCGAAATCTCCCCCAAGGAGGTTTCGGAATGGCGGTCACGAATACAAAAAGTATCACAATTAAGCTTGATGATAATTTGTGTAGTGTTGTCCAAGATTTTGCAGAGAGAAACGAAATGGATGTTTCAAAAGTAAGTCGTTTAGCTTTAAAAAAATTTCTGGGTGTAAATCCGCCGGTGAATGTCAAAAAATTAGAAAAAGGGTGCGACCTAATCGGCAGGTTTTATTGCCGAATAACGGGGAATATTTGTATAGTCTATCCGTCATCGTTGTCCGGCTTAAAATTCTTCTTTTGCAAATTCTGTCCGACTTCTTGGTAAGCCTTTTTCACCCTCTCCATCTTCTCAAAATTACCCCAAAGAATCACGTTTCTGTATCTATTAAACAGTGCGTGCAAATATTTTCGTCTCGAAAAACCCGTCGTTCTTCTATTGAACTCTTCCATGTATTTTGCTGGAATTAGCAAGCTCGATTGGGTTTCTACATATTTTTCTGGGTTCATAAATTTCTCCTTAAAGTAAATTTTTCTGCTCTTCTTTATAAGGTAAAAAAAGTTTGCTTTAGAAATAAAATTTTTGTAATTTTAGAAAAAATTTTTTAACTTTTACAGAAAAAGCCCTGAAAAAAGGCGTAAACTCTTAATTCTGCAAGTTCCCAAGGCGTAAACTCTTGGTAAAAGCATCCCTTAAAAAAGTGGAGTTCCACATTTTGCGTGAAAGGTGAACAAAAACTTGGTATAAAGATATGCAAGATTCTTCAGAAAGAGTGAGATCATCCCCACAAAGGGATTTCAATGAAAAGTGCAAACTGCACTAAAAGCGAAATTTCAAAAACTCTACTAAAGCTCAAAACCTCATCCTAAAAGATAAACCTAATTGCAAAGATTCTACCTCCACGATTTCCGACCTCAGACATCAGTCATCAGTCCTCCGAATTGGAGCCCCACAAAGGGATATTAAAATTGAAAATGTAAAAAGGTGTTCGGAAAATAAGTGGAAGTTCAGTTAGTTTATTGAAAATACAAAATCCATTCACCGGATTCAGGTAGGGGATTTCCTGGGCTTGGACTTTGATCAAAGCAAAAACCTGATCCGACAAATTTGTATTTTACTTGTAATTTATTCATTATCAGTAAGGCTTCTTTCACTGATTTTCCAGTGAAGTTAGGAACGATATTGGTTTTAATTTTTGGTGAAACTTTTTCTATTCTGTGGAGAGTATATACTTTAGAAGATTCGCTTGATTCTATAATTGGGATTATGCTTTCCACGACTTCTCTAAATACGGGAGCTGCAAGCCCGCCACCGGAATGAACTAAGCCACCCGGTTCATCAAAAAGCACAAGCCCTACAATCCTCGGCTCGTTTGCCGGAAAAAATCCAAGAAAAGAAGCGCTGTAAAGAGACTCGCTGTAACCTTTTCCGGGTTTCGCTTTTTGACCTGTGCCGGTTTTACCTGCAATTGCATAATCCTGCAAATAGGCATTTTTCCCTGTACCTTGGGAAACGACTTTCGTCATTGCGTTTAGGATTTGTTTTGTAGTAGAGTTTTTGATTCCGATTGTAGATGGGGTGTAAGAAAATTGTTGAACTATATCCCCATAAGAATTTGTAATAAAAGAAACTGCTGTGGGAGTGAAAATTTTTCCTCCATTCACAATACTTGCGGCAGAGGTAACTAACTGGATCGGTGTGACGGAAATTCCTTGACCAATCGCTAAAAAATACGATGTGCTGGGAGTCCATTTTTTAAATTCAGGAAAGTATCCTTTGTTTTCATAAGGAGAAAATCCGGTCTTCTGACCAAATAAAAAATTCTTCATGTACTCGTAGAGTTTTTCATCGGGAATTTTTTTGACTGCTTTTATAATTCCAACATTACAGGAATATTGTAAAATTTCTTCTAAGTCAACTGGCCCGTGGCTATCCGTGCATCGGATAATTGAATTTCCGAATTCTATATAACCTGGGCAAAAAAATTTCTCGTTTGGCTTTATCAGCCCTTCATTTACAAGAGTCATTGCCATGAATATTTTCATAGTTGAGCCTGGCTCATAAACGTGACGAATCGCCCAGTTTGTAGTTGCTTCTGCGGGGTAGTCGTAATATTTATTTGGATTAAAATTAGGAAAACTGGCCATGGCTAAAACTTTCCCTGTTTTCACATCCATGAAAATACCGACCGCTTTCTTTGATTTTGTTTCTAAAAAAGCCCTACCCAATGCGTGCTCTAATTTATATTGAATTAGGCTGTCTATGGTAAGGTGGAGTTCGTTTCCTCTTGGAGTATCCGTATCGTTTGCAGTGAGTAACTCTTTGTGGTATAAAAATTCTAAACCGGAAAGTGATCTGTCATCGTCCATTCCGGTAAACCCGATTAAATTGGATGCTAAACTACCATTTGGGTAAACTCTCTTGAATTCTTTTTCTTGTCGAACACCGGGTAGAGCCATCTCCATAATTTTTTTAGCTATTACGTTATCTACTTCTCTTTTCAATAGAAAGTAATTTGATTTTTCTTTAATTAAAGATTCAATTTTTTCTGTTGGAATGTCTACGTAAGGAGAGATCTGAGTTGCAGTGAAAGCTGGATCGTAAACGTTTGCCGGATTAATTCCAATGGTGGAGGAGTCTTGGGAGAGGGCAAGCTCTATCCCTCTTCTGTCGTATATTGCGCCTCTTTGAATTCTTAATTCCGATCTAGTTTCTTGAGAGTTTCCGTTTAGAAATGTTAAAAAAACTACTCTACTGAAAAGAATCATGAAAAACAATAGTAAGAAAAAAAACAGATATTTTAAACGAAGAATGTATAACGACATACCTATATTGATTTATCGGAAACAATTAAAATATCCATAAAACCTTTCCTCGCAAATAACTAAACGGAACTAATCCGAACGATCTTGAGTCGGTTGAGTAATCTCTGTTGTCTCCAAGTAGTAAATAGTAGCCTTCAGGGATACGACCTTTTTCAAATATGGGGAGAAACTCAAGATTCCCGTCAATCGAGCCTTTCCAGTTTTTTTCTTCTTTTGAATTTTTTGGGGAAGGAATCTCATCAGGCGAGACTAAAAATTTATCATTATCAAAAATATAGAAATCGAATGGAGTGCCTTGCAGTCTTTTTACTAAAATTTCGTTTTTGTTGTTTTCAAATACAAGAATTTCATTTTTTTGAAGATTGGGTTTTCCTATTTGAACAGTCTCTTTAATAAAAGGAAGTTTTATAGGAAAAAATATTCTGGATACAAATAGAATGTCTCCATTCTTGATAGTGGGAAACATCGAATTTCCGCTTATAATATAAATCTGGAAAAAACACAGTCGGATAGCGAGTAGCACCACAAAAAAGAGTAAGGAATAGAAATATTTTTTTTGTAAGAGTTTTGTCATAGATTTATTTTTTTTTAGAATTCCTTGGTTACATATATTTATATAAAAAATTTACTTGATTTATCATAAGAAAAATTCTCCACTAAAATATAAGTTAGACAGATGGTAGTAAATTCAAGTACCATTTCGCAAAAAGGAAATTTTTCAGAAAATGGGAAATAAAACAATCTTATTAATCGACGATAGCGAAGATAATCAATTCTTAGTTTCGAGAATGTTAAAGAAAAATGATTATAACGTCTTGATTTCAGACTCAGGGAAAAGCGCTTTTCGTATTTTAGAAAACGAGACTGTTGACTTGATTCTTTTAGATTTTGTAATGCCGGAAATGGGTGGAATAGAAGTTTGTAGAGCTTTAAAAAGAGATCTAAAAACAGTATCAATACCCGTAATTTTTCTCAGTGGGAATAGCAGCTCGGACAATATAGTAAATGCACTGGAGGCCGGTGCTGTGGACTATATTTCTTTTCCATTTAACGAATCAGAGATAATAGCGAGAATTGAAACTCATTTAAAAATAGCTTCTCTTGAACATGAAAACAACCAGCAACTGAAAAAAATTCAAGGCATAAATAAAATCATGGAAGACGAGCTGGAGATAGCGAGGAAAATTCAGCAAACAATAGTAATGCTCAAGTTTCCGATTTCGGATGATTTTCAAATTACGAGTTATTACAAACCTGTTGGCAAAGTAGGTGGAGATATTATTAGCTACAAGGAGAGAAACGACGGTAGTTTGAATTTTTTCTTTGGAGATATTTCCGGTCATGGAGTATCTGCGGCGCTATTGTCGGGAATGTATGTATTGGCGTTTGATATTTCTTCCAGATTTGATTGTGGTCCAAAAGAGCATCTACAAATAATCAATGATATGATCGCCAAGTTTGCAAAAGATTTCTTTCTATCAGCAATTCTTTTTCGGTACATTCCATCTTCAAAAAAAATAATTTATTCTTATGCAGGTCACCACCCTATGCTTGTAATTCGTGACGGAGAAATTATTCCCTTACCGGGAACCGGAAACCCACTCAATATTTTTCCTGAAATTCATTTGATCGAGAAAACATTTCAATTGATCCAAGGCGATAAATTATTTCTTTTTTCTGATGGTTTATTTGAGTTCTGGGAAGATAAAAGAGAAATTTTCGGATACGAAGGATTTATAAATTCACTTCCAAAGTTTTCAAATTTGCATGGTTATAATTTCTTGGAGTCCATTTCCAATGAAATGTTTTTAATATCAAAAAATAGGATTATGGATGATGTAAGCATGCTCCTAATCGAAGTATAGTTTTTTTGCTATAGCTGGAAAGAGATTGGAATAAAAAGATTGCTTTACAATCGAATCCCAGTCTGATACAATTATGAAAACTGGCATCTCTTCCCTATGGATTCAAATAGGGTTTTGGGTGTTTGAAATTTCGGTTTATGAGAGGTCTTTATGGAAATCCAGAACGTAAATATTTTGACAAATTCTTATAATCTTCCGGTTCAATCTCTTCCAAATGTCGATATTAAAGTAGAGAAAAAGGAAGAAGTTCCTGTTTCTTCAGAGCAAGATTTAGCTACTCAAGGGCAGATAGTTGATATACGGGCGTAAAAACCGGAGAATTTTATGGCGATTACCAAAGAGCAAAAATTAGACTTTAACGAAAATTTAAAAGAATTTAAAAATTATCTAGAAGATTTAAAAAAAGAAATCAATCTGTACAAAACTCAGATGAAAAAAAAGCCCGCTATGGAGCCATACTTTCAGATAGCACTTGCAATCAATTCTATAAAATTTATCAATACCTGTCTTCTTATAAGCGAGTTGAGTGACGCTAAAATGGGAATCAAGAGCGATAATTATTTGAATCTAGGAAGGAAAGAAATCTACGGTGCAATCTCTTATTGTGAGAAGGTTGTTGGTTCGGACTATGAGGGAGGACTTGCAGAAAATAAGGATCTTCTTGCAAAGATTGAAGAATTTAAACCGATTCAAAGATTGAATTTAATAAAATCAATCCGAATGGTTATGCACAAGACAATAGATGCTTATGGGCCTTCCAGTAAATGGAAATGGAGCTGGCCCGAAATTCACTTTAAATTAGCAGTTCTTGCAAAAAATTTATTTGATTTCAGAGCGTATGAAGCAGAAAATAATTTAGACAACCCTAATTATTACATTCGAAATGAGTATTACAATTTAATTATCGAGTTGTGCAGCTTTGCGGCTCAAGAGTATAGATCGAAATACGACTTGTCCACAAGTGACGTAAACGATTTGAAAAAGTCCATTTCCATGCTTGAATTGAACAGAAAAATTTTTCAGATAACCGGAAATTTGGATGATATTGAAAAAACAAAGATACTCATAGAATCTTTAAAAGAAAAAGTTGAAGCGATCGAAGCAGAAAAATCCAAAGATAAAGATAAAAAAAAGAAAAAATAGACTTTTCTGTTTTCTATGGTAATAAAAATTACAAAATTAGAAGAGTATCTGTTGTAAAAGCAGGTCAAATTTAAGTGAGGGATTTTAGAAATGGCGCTACCTGAAGTGAATGATTCAAATTTTCAATCAGAAATTTCCAAAGGGTTGGTATTAGTAGATTTTTGGGCAGAATGGTGTGGTCCTTGCAGAATGGTTGGACCGGTATTAGAAGAATTATCAAGAGAGTATGGTGGAAAAATTTCAATAAAAAAACTGAACGTAGATGATAATCAAAATACCGCCAGAACATTGAATATTCAATCTATTCCTACTTTGCTATTATACAAAGATGGTCAAGTTGTGGATAAGGTAATCGGTGCATTGCCAAAAACACAGTTGAAATCTTTTATTGATAGACATGTCTAAAAAAGAACTATAAAAATCTCCTTATGGAGAATACTGTAAAAGATTACATTGAACTGCCGAGGGGGGGCTACCTTGCAGATACTAGCGTAGGCTATATCCAAATCGGCTCTCCTCCGGAAACGATCAAGGACACTATGTTCTTTGATAAAAAATCTCCTTTGATTTACGTTCTTCCAAATAAATTCTTCCATGTTGAAAAAGGAATCAGTGTAGCAGAGTTAGAATTCCCGATTTATTACAACCATTTCCTTCGTCAAAAATTAACTACAATAGTCTGCACAGAAGAGCAAAAAGAACAGTTAATTGTAGTCTTGAGTGAATCTGTATTTGGCCCTGAAAAAATAAATCTTGCAAGTGAATTTTTAGATGGAGAAGAGTCTTTTGGTTTTCCAAACATGAAAGCCGAGATGGACTATTTTAGAGGGAATAGGAAATTAGAGGATTTAGTAGAGTTTCAGGTATTTAAAGAAGGCCGTGTAAAAATTCAAAATGTACTAATCGAAAAACTCATCAATGGTGATTTTATCATTATTGATGGAGATAAAAAAGTTTCTCTGCCGGGGGAAGTCGGATTCAATATAAAATACGACATTGGTAAAAGGTTAGAAGAGCCGTATCGTGCTCCACTACTTGGAATCACTTGCCTTGGACCATCTCACGGATTTGATCCAAAGGATAACACTTCCGGTTTCATACTTTGGATTAACCACCAAGGTATCATGGTTGATCCTCCTGTGAACTCTACAGAATGGTTGAGGGATTCCAATGTTAGTCCCAAATTAATCAACCACGTTATTTTAACCCACTGCCATGCAGATCACGATGCGGGAACTTTTCAAAAGATTCTCCAAGAAGGAAAGATCACGATTCATGCAACTACAACAGTACTAGAAAGTTTTTTAAGAAAATACTGTGGACTGACAAAAATTCCAAAGAAAGAGCTTATGGAATTGTTTAATTTTCAACCGATCATCATAGGTAAGCCAACAATTATCAATGGAGCCGAATTTAATTTTTATTATGCGCTTCATTCTATACCATCAGTGGGTTTTGAATTTTTCTTCCAAGATCAATCTTTTATTTATACATCCGATCACTTGAATGAGCCAGACGTTCACGATAAAATGTACAATGAAGGCGTGCTTACCGAATCAAGGTGGAAATTTTTAAGAGAGTTTCCTTGGGACAGGCAAATCATCTATCACGAAGCAGGGATACCTCCACTGCATACTAGAGTCAGTTACCTTGCTTCCCTTCCAGTAGAAATACAAAAAAAGATCACACTATACCATATCGCAAGAAAAGATATGCCTGAAAATACAGACTTGAAAATTGCCAAGTTTGGTATCGAGCATACCTTTGAGCCAAAGATTACTCCTCCTAAGTATATGGAAGCCTATAATCTATTGGATATACTTTCGCAAATAGATATTTTTAACGGCTACCCTATAGAAAAGGCAAAAGAATTTTTACTTATTGTGAATGAAGAAAAATACAAGAGAGGAGATTTAATTTTCAGTAAAGGTACCCAAGGAGATAAATTTTTTATTATAGCATCGGGTAACGTAAAATTTGAGGGTTTATCCGGGGACTTGGATATGCCTGTCAAACGCTATGGTCAATACGAATATTTCGGTGAAGCCTCTCTTATTTTAAACACTACCAGGGCAGCGGATGTATATGCAGAAACCGATGTAGTTGCGCTTACAATTGAAAAGAATAAATTTTTACAATTTATAAGAGGTTCCAACCTAAGGCAGGATTTAACAAAGCTAAATGCAATCAGGGAAACCAATTCTTGGAAAACTTTAGCCGAATCTCGTCACTTTAAGGGACTGACCAGTCACCAAAAAACTCAGTTAGAATTAATCATGAACGTAAAAAATATTTCTAAAGGAAAAGTATTGATTTCTGAAAAGAAACTTTTTGAAGAAGTGTATATAATTCGGGAAGGAATTGTTTCGGTAGAAAACGAAAACCACAAATACGAGGATTTAACCAAGGGCGATTTTGTAGGTGAAATTTATAACTTTACAAAGAAAATTTCTTCTACCTACACATTTATTGCAAAGACTGACTTACAGGTTTATTCTATTTCACAGGAAGACCTGACAAATTATATCAAAAAGAATCCGGGTGTTTATATGAGAATGAACACTGCCTATTCCTGATAGTTTGCGAATATTAGTTTATGGGAAAGAATACGAAGAAAGAATCCGTGAAGGACTTTCCGGGTATTTGAGTAATTTTGTTTCTGATATAAAAGAGTTAGAGTCCATGCTCCAAAAAGAAAATTTTGATCTAATTGTGTTGAAATACAATGCAGCAACTCTAGACTTTCTTGACTCACTAAAAAAAAATTACGAAAAAATTCAATTTCCATTAATTCTTTCTATCTCCCAAAATAAGGAAAACAATTTAGATCGAATAGATGATTTCTTAACTGAAGATTTTACAGCAAAGGAGCTATCAAAAAGGCTTTCTATATTAGAAGAAAAAAGCAGTTACTTTCGTTTTCTTTCTGAATATAAAAATTCGAGTTTAGAAGAAATAGAAAAATTTTTAATTCTTAGTACTGTAGAAAAAGAGAAAGGTTCAAAGTCCAAAGCAGCTAAAATTCTTGGGATTAGCACAAGAACGATAGAGTTAAAATTCCACAAGTGGGGGATTACGTCAAGAGAAGACAAAGTTTAAGTGAGGTGAAAAACAATAAACAGTTCAATGTTTTATTTGACCTGAATAAATAGTTTCAAAATCTATTCTTTTAAAGAGGGACAAATGGAAAGAATCATTCAATTTACGGAAGAGCACAAGCAATTTAGAGAAATGGCGAGAAAATTTTTTGAAACAGAGGTGGCTCCTTTTCATGAACAGTGGGAAAAAGACGGAATTGTTCCGAGGAGTATTTGGAAAAAAGCCGGTGATAGTGGTTTACTCTGTCCCGATTTTCCGGAAGAATATGGAGGGAGTGGTGCTGACTTCCTTTACAATGTGATTGTAAACGAGGAATCGGCAAGAGTTGGGAATAGCGGATTTTTTATCTCACTGCATAACGATGTAATTGCACCCTATATTTCAGAATACGCAAATGGAGAGCAAAAGAAACGATGGATGCCTGGTTGTGCTTCGGGAGATAAGATATTGGCTGTGGCTATGACCGAACCAAACGCCGGATCTGATTTGAAAAGCATTCGAACTACTGCAGAAGAGAAGGGAGATTATTTTATTGTAAATGGTTCTAAAACTTTTATTAGCAATGGACAGCTTGCGGACTATGTAATTACAGCGGTGAAAACTTCTACTGATTCGATTAGCCTTGTAATGATAGAAGAAGGGATGAAGGGATTTGAGAGAGGAAGAAGATTAGAGAAAATCGGGCTGAAAGCACAAGATACATCTGAATTGCATTTCACTGATGTAAAAGTACCTAAGGAGAATTTAATCGGTAAAAAGGGACAGGGCTTTCGATACCTTATGACTAAACTCGCAAAGGAAAGATTGGTCGTGGCCATTAGTGCAGTAGAGGGAACTCAATTAGTTCAAAACTTAACTTTAAAATATATAAAAGAGCGTGAAGCCTTTGGAAAACAGATAGGTACTTTTCAGCATATCAAATTTAAAATGGCAGAAATGGCGACTGAGCTTGCAATGTGTAGAACATTTATTGATCAGACTATTCTTGCAATGATGAAGGGAGAATCTTTGACGACCGAAGCCTCTATGTGCAAGTGGTACTCTACAGAAATGCAGAAAAGACACACGGATGAGTGTTTGCAATTCTTTGGCGGTTATGGGTATATGTTGGAGTACCCTATCGCAAGAGCATTTTTAGATTCCAGAATCCAAACGATTTATGCAGGTACTACGGAGATTATGAAAGAAATCATCGGTAGAAGTTTGGGTCTTTAAAATTATTCTCCACGGGAAGGGTCAATCCCTTCCCAGTCTTCGGGCACGCCTTTTTCATCAAATAAAACAGATCTTTTTAAATAGTACTCGGCAGTCTTATCGTTTGAGTCTATATGCAAGACTTCATGGAAATTTAACTTAGCATTTTCAAAATCTTTTTTCATATAGAATTCTACTCCTGCTTCAAACTTGTCTTTAGTTTTTAGTTTTGTTTCCATGATTCTCTGCGATATACCATTGAGTACTTCATAAATTACTACTGGTTGGTTTTTGCCTTTGACTTTTACTCTACCAGAAATTCTAAACTGAAAATTATTTTTATTTTGAATTTTCTCATAAAAATCTTCACTAACAAGGATAGACACTCCAAATACTTTGGTCAGTCCTTCAATTCTGGACGCAAGATTTACCGCATCTGATATAACCGTAAAATCGTATCTTTTCTCTTCTCCTATTACACCCACCATTAGATTACCGGAATGGATTCCAATACCAATTCTCACGGACGGAAAACCTTTTGCCTTTCTTCTTTCATTGAAACTAAAGAGCTCGTTCATGGTTTCTACAGCAGCATGCAGAGCACCATCCGGGTCGTCAGGGAATAAAGCCATAATCCCGTCACCGATATATTTATCTATGTACCCTCCGTACTTTCGTATAATAGGCCCTGAAAATTTCAGATACGAATTGATAAAGTCAAAATTTTCTTTTGGAGACATGGATTCCGAGATTGTAGTAAAAGATCGAATGTCAGAAAAATAAACAGTCATTGTTTTTAAAGTTTGGTCACCGAGCCTAACGTCTGTTATGGCTTCTTTTTTTAGAATACTCAAAAATTCTTTTGGCACAAACTTACTGTTTGCCTCGTTTGTAAGTTTTAAATTTTCAGAAAGATTCTGAACCGCTTTGTATGCCTTAGAGAAAATCAAAGAAAGAATAAAGGACTGACTGAATTGAAAAATAAATAGTCCGATAGGAGCCAGATAAACAGTTTTTATGATCTCTTGAGTATTTAGTATATCGTTTATCACAGTAACGGACAAGACTAAGGCACCTGTCAGTACGGATAGAGCACCATCTCTGTTATGAATAATAGCCCTAACAATCGAAAACAATAAATAGATAATCATGAAAAGAATAAAGACTTCGTAATAAAATAAATAGTAAGTAAAATACGGCTTTGGAGAAACTATGTTTGCAAGAGCAAAAAGTAATCCTAATACGAGATTTAACAGGATTACTTTCAGATTTATTTCATTTGGGTAGAGAGTTCTTAGAAAACCACCAAATATCGGGACACTCAAATAGAAAGTCAGATAATCAATCCTGACTTGCCAGTCCCATGGAAAATTTGGATAGATCTGAGTGATCCAATTTTCTCCAGAAAACATGAGGCGAACTGCAATGATCAAACAATAGACTCCAAAAAAAACTGCTGCCTTGTCGTCTCTTCTCAACATAAACAAACCGAAATGATAAATCGCCATAATCAAAAGACTGCCAAAAAGAAAGCTGTCATAAAAAACGTCTATGTCTCTCAATTTTTGAATTTGATCGTATTTTCCGAGAATTATTTTTTCCCAGAATCCCCCGAGTCGATGAGAGTAGTTTGATATTTGAAAAATAAATTCAAGATTTCCGTCAGGTGGAATTTCAAAATTTATTATTTGAGTCAGGTATTGTGGTTTTGAGGAATCTTTAGAATCGCCTACTTTTCCGTTTGTGGCAACTAACTTTCCGTTTATCCAGAAATTGTATGACGTAGCTTGATGGGGAATTTTTAAGCCAAATAGCTGAGAAGAATATTTTGGATGGAAGTGAAGTTTTACCCTGTATGTTCCAAAACCGTCTCTACCGATTTTCTCTCCACCAATTTCAAAATCATTCCATGCCGAAGGAATAAGAGCGTAGTAAGGCTCAAGAGTATTTTTTTTAAAATCTTCCGGGTTTATTAATTTTTTCCAATAGAATTCAAAATCTCCCTCAATCTTATAATTCCCTTTTTCTGTAAAATTCCAGTTGGTAAGGTCAAGTAACCCTTTTTCTGCTTTTAGGTTTTCAGAGTATAAATTGAAAGAAAAAAAAAGTATAAAAATAAGCAATAGTCGCTTCATAATGGTTTACAGTGGATAATGAAATAAATTTAACAAGTAGTTTTTTTAATTTTGATTTTAAAAAAAGGGGGAAAATTTTACTTAGATAAAAGACTAAAAATTATGGCAATTCTCAGAGCTTTTAAGGGACTACGCCCGCCTAAAGAAATTATATTGCAATTGGTTTCTAAACCTTATGACGTTTTGAATTCCGAAGAAGCTCGTTTGGAAGCTCAAGGAAACGAGAAATCTCTTTATCATATCATCAAACCGGAGATAGATTTTCCGTCTGGAAAAGATGAGCACGATTTGGATGTTTACGACAAAGCAAAAGAAAACTTTGAAAAGTTTCGTAAATCAGGTTGGCTTGTTCAAGATAAAAAAGACCACCTCTATATTTATTCCCAGACTATGAATGGGAAAACCCAATATGGAATCGTTGGATGCGCCGGAGTTGAAGACTACCTGAATGGAATTATAAAAAAACACGAGCTGACCAGAAAAGATAAAGAAGAAGATCGCATGAATCATGTACGGGTTACGAATGCGAATATGGAGCCTGTGTTTTTTGCTTACCGACAAAATAACGATCTGGATTTGATTGTTGCAAATTTTGTGAAAGCTAATCCTCCGGTTTATGACTTTATTACATATGATGAAATTGGGCATCGATTTTGGGTGATAGAAGATGATACTATTATAAAAAATATTATTGGTTTGTTTGAACGTATTCCTTATACTTATGTTGCCGATGGACACCACAGAACAGCAGCCGCAGCCTTAGTGGGTTTAGAAAAAAGAAAAAACAATCCAAATCATACAGGGGATGAAGAATACAATTTTTTCCTTGCTGTACATTTTCCCGATTCGCAACTTTCCATTATTGATTATAACCGAGTCGTTAAGGATCTAAACGGTTATACTTCAGAACAAATCCTTAGCCTTTTAAAAGAAGATTTTATTGTTGAGAAAATGGGTGAAGAAATATATAAACCGGAAAAGTTCCATGAATTCAGCATGTACTTAGAAAATTTTTGGTATAGATTAATCGCAAAAGAAAATACATACAACGATTCTGACCCGATTCAATCGTTAGATGTAACAATACTTTCAAAATATATTTTAGACAAAGTTTTGGGAATTAAAGATTTACGAAGTGATACTCGGATAGACTTTGTTGGTGGAATACGCGGCTTAGAAGAGTTAAAAAAAAGAGTAGATAGCAAGGAAATGAAAATTGCTTTTGCACTGTATCCTGTGTCTATGCATCAACTTATGAATATTGCAGATTCCAATCAAATTATGCCGCCCAAGTCAACTTGGTTTGAACCTAAACTCCGAAGTGGATTAATTGTACATTTGTTGGAATAGAAAGAAGCGGAGAATTTTTCTCCGCTTTTGAAAAATCTATTTTGAAGTAACTTTAGTTTTTACTTCGTCAACTTTCTTATTCAAATCACCAATTAGGTTTTGAAATCCTTTTACGCCTTCTTCTGCATATTTTCTCAAATTAACCGAAAGTTCTCCATTGTCTTGAGCTCCTTTCGTTGCAAGAGTTTTAAACTCTGATTCAATCTTTGTAATGAGTTTTTCAGCTTCTGATTTTACTGTAGCAATAGCTCCAATTGTAAAGTTTAATGCATCTTTAATTTCTTTTTCCATGCTTGTCCTCGTTTTAATTTATTGTGCGGTGCACAAGACAATATTATGCACTGCACAAATTTTGTCTATTCTTTTTTTATTTTTTTGCAAGTAAAAATTTTTATTTTTCTTCCTTAGGCATTTTTGAGAAAATAAAAAGAGTCAAAAAGATCTATCCAAAAGACCGGAAATAAATGTAGAAACCCTTCAGAACAGAGTAAACTACATGAAAACAAAGCTTAGAAAAGCAAAGTTATGCACTTAATAAAAATTTTTCACGAATAGAAATCATTTCTTCCCAGCTTAAAGCGTCCTTTTTTTCTTCTGAGGCAGTCTTAAAAATTGGTTGAAGAAATTCTGCTTCCTTCTTGTGAATAATAACACCATTCTCCTTAAAAATCTGAATAATTGCAGCCTTCCCGGAGAGGCTTGTAAATTGAATTTTGTCTGTATCTTCTCTGCCAATAAGCCTGAAGTCTATCGCTCTATAAGCACCTTTCTTCATTGTGTTTGTTTTCGCTACTCCGTCTTGATGAATACCGCTTCGATGGCTTGTAATATCTTCTCCAATAATCGGAGCTTTTTCATGGATCGGAATATTCGACATTTTTGAGATAAGTTTAGCGACAGAATAAATTTTATCCATATTTAAACGAATATCCACACCAGAATTGAAAAGTGCACATGCAACTTCATAGGTATTTGTATTTCCTGCACGCTCTCCAAGTCCGTTCAAGGCTGTTTCAAGCTGAACTGCACCTGCAAAATAACTTTCTACAGTTGTAGCAGTAGCCATCCCCAAATCATTATGGGTATGAACAGATACGCGAACATGAGAAGGCATCGCATCCACTGCTTTTTTTACCAAGGATACAAAATCAGAAGGTCTGGTTCTTTCTACCGTGTTCGCCAAGTTTATTATCTCTGCACCTGCTTGGATTGCAGTGTGAAAAGCATCAATAGAAAAATTAAGCTCTGCTTCAGAATCACCAAAATGCTCCCCGGAAAATTGCACCAAAGCCTTGCCCTTGGAAACCTCTTTCGCATAACGCACTGCATTCTCTATATTTTTTAAGACTTCCTTTTCCTCTAATTCAAGAATATACTTTCTTGCAAAAGGACTGATTGGATAAACAATATGTAAGCACGGCTTTTTACAAAAACGAATTGCTTCCCACGATAGTTGAATTTCTTTTTCGAATGCACGAGAGAGACTGGAAATCTGAACTTCCGGTGGAGAGATTTTGGCAAGCGATTTACAAGAATCAAAATCTGTCTGACTTGCAGATGCAAAACCAACCTCCACGCCTTGGCTTCCTAATTCCAGTAGCGAACGAAATACAATTATCTTTTCTTCCTTTTGCCAAGGCTTTTTTAAGGCTTGATTTCCGTCTCGTAGGGTAACGTCCATAAAAAACGGGCTGGGAAATTTGCTCTCTTGTTTCATTCAAAGTCTCCTTCTCCACCCCTCTTCGGGTTTTGGATCAGGGACTCCTGAAAAACAAAAAACCCGCTGGAGGAAGGCGGGTTTTTATTTTACAAAAACATCGCTCTTCTTCTCAAGAAGTGAGAAGAAGGAGTAGATTGCATGCGAATTGATTGCTTTTGCAAATTTTCATATTAGTATGACTCTACAATCGGCAGAAAGGTTTTAGAATCAACCATTTTTTTATTTTTTTAGGATCATTTTTTTTGTACAAGATTGAATATTTTTTGCCCCGGTAAGCACCATCGTATTTTTCAACTCAGTCGAATATTTATTCAATAAAAATTTTACACCCGTCGATCCCCCACCGACTGCATAGATGGCAATCGGGCGACCCACCAGTACTCCATCTGCACCAAGTGCTAACATTTTGAAAGTATCCATTCCGCTCCTTACTCCACCATCTACTAAAACTGGAATTCTGCCGTTTATTACCTCACAAATGGAAGGCAAGACTCTTGCAGTTCCGGGCGTGTCGTCTAAAACTCTTCCACCGTGATTGGAAACTACAATGCAATCAGCTCCGGCATCTAATGCGTGCAAAGCGTCTTCCTTAGATAAAATCCCCTTCAATATAAAAGGGAGCTTGGTCATCTTTCTAATTTTTTCTAATTCGTTTGTGGTTCTCATAGGTGGATTTTGATTTTTCATAAGCATAGTTTTAAAGTTTATTGCATCTATATCCATTCCGACTGCAATTGCTTTTACTCTTTCTGCTTCTGAAAATCTTTCTTTTAAAAGTCCAATGTCTGACCTTGGTTTACAAATTAAAATTCCTTTCCCCTGAAATTTTTCTAAAGCTTTTATCATAATAGTATATTTTTCTAATGAAGCCCCGTCCCCGAGCCATCCAATACTTCCTGATTCAACAGCACCTCTAAGAATAGAGAATGCAAAATCTTCTTCCGTTACCGCAGAATTCATATTTGTAACAGCACCGGTCATTGGAGCAGTCATAATTGGTGATACGCATTTTTCACCAAAAAATTGAAATTCAGTGTCGGCTTCTATTCCTTCGCGAATATAAGTTGGCAGAATAGAATACTCTTTGAGCGCAAAAGAATTATCCTGAAAGGTAAACATATTTCCTATCCCGCCCATACCGGGAACGCCTGACGCACAATCCGTTCCATCGCATACTTTACAAACCCAACAAATTTCCCTTCCAAATCGGTTTCTTGCATTTTGCTGAATTTCTTTTTCTGTTAGAGAAAAGGAATCATCGCTCTCGAAAGATATTATTTCTTTTGCTTTTTGGAAAATCTCTTCTGCACTTTTTAGATCGTTGGCTGAAATAATTATATGCCCTGTCTTTTCAATGTTATTGGTTGGCTCCTTGATAATATCTCCGGGTTTATTCTGGATAAAAATTTCACACACTCCTTCTATCTTTTTTGCTTCTTCCACTCCCTTAATTGCAAGAAGTTTTCCTGAAGGAGCGAGGAGGGATCTTTCGATAGATACCTTTTTTAATACAGGTTCAAGATTATCCGGTGTCTCGCCAAGAGCCACAAGAATAGCAGCGCGATTCAAGTTGACTCCACTCGACAATGGATAAGTAAAAGCAGACATAAACCCTCCGGAAAGTCTTGCAGCAATCTCTCCAACTTTTACTCCTGTTTTTGTAACTTTAATATCTCCTTTTCCTGCACCTAATGTAATTCCAAGTGCTTTCATACCATTTCGCATAACGCTTTCAACTTCTTCTAATATAGAATTCGGAAGAGATGAAGGCATATTGTGTCCCATCTCTATAAAGTAGGGCTCTCTTTCAATGATCCTATCTGCAATTCCTGTCATATAAATATTTCCACCGAAAGAAAGCGCATCCACAGATAGTTCCGGCCCTTCCATATATTCTTCGAGAATCATTTCTCCGGTTGGGCAGAATTTTTTTGCGTGCTTAAAAGCCAATTGCAACTCTTCCCTATTGGTTACTTTGATCACTCCTCTTGCACCCATATTGTCTGCGGGTTTCATTACAAGAGGAAATGAAAGAAAGTCTAACGCATCTCTCGCATCCTGAATACTCCAAATAGGATAAAATCCGGGAATAGGGACGTTATGATCTTTGAGTCGCTTTCGCATTTTTATTTTATTGGAGGCAGCTTCAGCATCCACATAACGTATCCCGGGTAAGTTTAGAGAATTGGCAACTGCGGCAACAGTCATACTTGCATCTGTTCCTGCCGTAATAACTGCATGGATTCCGTGTTTTTCAGAAAATCTTTTTGCCTCACGCACCATTCCTTCTACATCTTTTGTACTCATTATGATCTGATAGTCAGAAATTTTAAACCCTAATGAGTCAGGGTTCATATCTGCGACTACGGTTTTTAAACCCATTGTCTTTGCAGTTTGAATTACAGGAACTTGAAGTAAGCCCCCGCCAATAATAAAAATCATTCTTCCGCGATGTTGAAAGCTCAAAATTCTATACCGATATTAATTTATTTTCTTGAGGGATTTTCTTTGGATTCCTGTCTTTTCAATGGTTCCTCCAAATAATATATAATCGCCCTCTAAAGGAAAGAATACAGCAGACTGTCCGGGAGTCACCCCTTTTACGTTTTCCAAGGGTGTTACACTACAACTATTTTCTTCAAAAGAAACAAGGCATTCTATAGGTTTATGCCTATAACGAATTTGAACTCGGCACCGCAACGAATGGTTTTTCATTTTAGGCTCCATTCCTTGAAAATTTATGGAGCCAACCCTGAAAGATTCAGAATACATTTCGGACTCTTCACCGAGAATTACAGTACCATCGTCTTCAATACTGATTACAAAAAGTGGGGTTGACCAAGATATTCCAAGCCCCTTTCTCTGCCCTATAGTAAAATTTTCTTTTCCAGAATGCTCGCCAATCACTTTCCCGTTGACTAATTTAAAATATCCTGATGTGAATTGTACATCTTTCTTTTTTAGAAATACTCGATAATCATTTTCCGGGATAAAGCAAATTTCTTGGGATTCCAATTTCTCAGCTACCGATAGATTGTACTTTCTTGCAATAGAGCGAACTTCTTCTTTTTGCATATTTCCAAGCGGAAAGATCGTATTTGCAAGATTATCCTGTGAAAGTCCATATAGATAATAGGCTTGGTTTTTTTTGGAATCTGCTCCAAAGGATACCGCATAACGTCCATTAACGGATTTGATTTTTGCATAATGACCTGTCGCAATCTTGGAAATTCCCAAGGCTTTGGCTTTTTGGAATAAAGCTCCAAATTTTACAAAAGTATTGCACTCTACACAGGGGTTTGGTGTCAGTCCGTCTTGGTAGTCATTGATAAATCGATCAATAACTCTTTTTTGGAATACTTCTTCCATCTTAACAATATAGAAAGGTATATTCAATCGCAACCCTACTGATCTCGCATCACTTACATCTTCAGGAGAACAACATGATTTTTTTTTGGGATTGCAAGCACCTGACTCATAGTCCCAAGTACGAATATTTACCCCGATTACCTCATACCCTTCTTCTAATAAAATTCCTGCAGCAACAGAGCTGTCAACGCCACCACTCATGGCAACAACTATCCTTTCTTTGTTTTTTTTAGTCATAGGTGCAGATTTTTTTTTTCTTTTTATAATAGATTTTTTTTTCGGAATAACTTATAACGATTTCATTTTTTTCTAACCAGTTCATACCAATTAGACCGGTTATATTTTCATTTTTTAGAGTGTTTAGATGAAAAGTATTTTTTCCTGTTAGAAATTCCGGGTTATTGAAACAATTCTCTTTTGAAAGGATGCACCCAATTTTAGCAATTCGAGTTTCAGTTGTTGAAATATTGCCCAAGGAATCAAAATATCGAGACCTTCGTCCGCTACGAAACTCCTTTTCTTCTGCTTCATTTTGCACAATGAAGGAAAGACCAGACCCTGTATCCAATAAAAAATTTTTCTTCTTCAACCCATCTATGTATGTATCAACTACAATATAATTTTCTATAAATCGAATGGGAGTTCCATTAAAACCATGATCTGATAAACTTATCAATCGATTCTTTTTTAGAAAATATATAGATTTAGGAAAATTCAAAACTAAATCAAATTCAGAAAGTAAATTATTCCCAATAATTCCATCAAATTGAAAGAACTCAGGAAATTGAGTCGCAATAAATTTTTTATTTTCAAAGATTATGCTTTCTTCTTGAAAAACATCTAAAAATATTTCAGAATATTTTATATCAGAATAAGAGTTTAATGATTTTAATTGCATTTGTAAAACTTGAGACTTTTCTAATTCAGGAAATTTATTTTTATTCAATAGAGATAGATTTGAGCCTGTATCAATTACAAATCGAAGTTTTCTTTTATTGGAATCTTTGAAAGGATGAGTGCCCACTTCGAGCACTATGGTTGGAAGTGAATCAATGGATGATATTGAAAAATAAAATCCATCATAATTTTTGTCTTTAAGAATTGAACTAAATGAAGCTCTACACTGGACTACGCAAATAAGACAAATTATCAAACCAATTTTTTTATACATTTGTGATTAGAACACCGGGTATAATCAATCACGCAATCTTTATATTCGATATTTGTCTTTTTGTCTTTTTCTCTATATTCTATAAAACAAGAATATGGAGCAAAGCTATACTCACCCCTAAATAATGCCCTGTCTTGAATTCTCTCAATAAAACTAACGCTCTGATCTCCGGACCAGTTTGAAATCTTTAATGCAACACTCATAGAAATCTCCCGATATTTTACTAATCGGTATTTCTAAAAATTTCTAAAGACAAACTGTTCTGTTTCTACCTCCGTGTTTTGCTTGATAGAGAGCCTTGTCTGCTCTTTCGATAAGCTCTTTGTTGTTTTTATCATTCGGATGAAACTCTGTAACCCCAACACTGATAGTTACCCTTAAATCTTCACCTGTATTTGGATTTTTGACAACTGTAGATTCTATCGCTTTACGAATTTTCTCTCCCATTTCAAACCCTTCTTCCATAGAGGCACCGGGCATTACTACGCAAAATTCTTCTCCACCGTAACGAGCAGGAATATCATTTTTTCTTGCGGACTCGATTAGTTTTTTTGCTACTTCAATAAGTACAACGTCTCCTGCCTGATGTCCATAGGTATCGTTGAACACCTTGAACTTATCAACGTCTGTGAAAAGTAGTGCTAACTTTGAATTTTTCTTTCTACATCTGTCCATTTCTTCTCTTAACTTGGATTGAAAATAATGGTGGATTTTTAACTGAGTCATCATGTCCACAGTTGCTAGTTCATACAATCTGGAATTTTCTACAGCAATTCCAGCAAGACCGGCTAAGGTTGATAGAAAATCTTTTTCTGATTCTTCAAAGTCACTCATACTCATTTTTTCGCCGAGCACGAGTAAACCATTTACCTTCCCTTTTGCACTAAGAGGAACCATAAGCTCTACACCATGATTCTTGAAATAATCAATTTCCGAGTTTGGGATAGAGTCATTTTCTTCTAATTTATTTAATGTGATCGCCTTGGGCCTTTGCTCAAAAAAATGAATTAAAGGAGAATCAATCATGATCTTTTTACTCTCATCTTCTTTTGAAAACTCAAATCCTTTATGACTTAAATCTAAAGTGAAATGATCTGCGTCCACATCCGGCGCGAGATAAATTGCCGCTTTAAGGGTTTGTAACTGAGCAAGACAAATATTTAAAATAGCGTCTATCAAATACTTATAATCTAATGTAGAATTTAATGCTTTACTTATATCGATAAGCTGCCTTTGATCATAAATTTTCTTCTCATACTGCTCAATTGCTGTTTCAATGCTATCTGATTGTTTCAAGACTTTTTTTCCCATATAAATTACTCCAATTTTTTTATAATATAGAGAAATACAATTAGATTTCTACCTTTTTTTTGTTAATTTAAAAAATGGCACACCTATAAAAAACCATTCTGCAAATACAAATATGCAAAAATTCAGATAAACTTGACTTTTCTAATCAACAAACTCGTCTGTTTTAGGGTTTTTACGCAAAGTTTAAATTTAGAAACATATTGACCTTTTAAGCAATTCTAATATTATGACATTTATATCGCACGGTAGAGCAGCTGGTAGCTCGTTGGGCTCATAACCCAGAGGTCACAGGTTCGAATCCTGTCCGTGCCAGAATTCAAGCCAATTTTCTTTTTTTCAATTTTAAAAATAATCAAACAAAGCCTTTATCTATTCGTTTGAAATGTAAGAAAACAATTTGTTTGACTACAAAACTATTTTACGAAAAATAAACAACATGAAAAAATACTTTTTATTGCAGGTTTGTATTTTTCTTCTTACAATTGTATTTCTAATACCTTCGCTGGACAATACATGGTTTGATAATTCTTTGAGTCTGCACGATTGGGATCAGCATTTTTTCTATCTTGAATCAGTTAGAAAAGCAATTGTAGATTTCAAAGAAATACCTTTTTGGAACCCTTATTATGTCGGTGGGATCCCGATATTAGAAAATCCTCAAGTGAAATTTTTTACACCTACCAATATAATCTCAATTTTTATAGGAAGCATTAAAGCTCTGAAGTTTTCGATAATTCTATACTATATCGTTGGAGCTTTAAGTTCGGTATTTCTATTTTATCGAGTTTGCCGTTTAGGATTTTACGGAACAATGTTTTCCTCTTCTTTGTTTTTATTTTGTGGATGGCACACTCAACATATTTACGCAGGTCACTCCCAATTCCAATCAGTTTTTATTCTACCTTTTATAACAGGAGCCGCTCTACTCTATATAAAAAACTCTGACAAAAAATATTTAGTCTTTGGCGCTTTAGGAATGGCTCTGATGCTGTCCGATGGAAATATTTATTTTTTTCTATTTGCCATTTTTATTTTAACCGTAACGATGGTTGGCACATTCATCCTAAATTTAGAAAGTCAGATTTTTCAAAAGGTTGTGCTTTTCATTGCATTATCTATTTTGTTTGGTGCGTATCGACTTATTCCAGAGACACATTTTTTTTTCAATAACGGTGCTTACTTTATGCCCGATAAAAATTATTTAAAGTTTATAGATATTTTTCAAATTTTTACAGGAGTAAGTCAACATCCATACCTTGCCCGAAATATAGAAAATCAACAATACTCATGGTGGGAGTATGGTGCATACATCGGATTATTCCCATTTATAAGTTTTATTTTGCTTTTAGTGTATTTTAAAAAAAAAGATATTCCAATACTATTTCTTGCTTTGTTTGTGATTTGTCTAATGATTGGAAATTTTCATTTTCTTTCGCCGGGAAACCTATTGTCTTATATTCCCGGTTTTACAAATATTCGATGCTCTGCACGATGGGGTATCGTGTTTATTCTAATATTCTCAATTCTTTGGGGGCAACTTATAAATAGATTTTATAACTATGTTTCAAAAAAAAATCACTATTCTCGATTCACATTTCTTTTATTACATTTATTTCTAATCATTGCATTCGGGTATTTTTATTCAGACTTAACTAAAAAAAATGCCAAAAACTTAAATAAAATTTTTTCGATTCCATGGGAGCAAATATACACAGAAAAGCAAAAAGAATTGACTACAGTTTCTGATCTGAAGTCTTATGGGGCTTCCTCGTCTCTTTTGAAAGGAATTTTTTCTAATCAGTCTATTCGAGACGGGTACGAAAATCTTTTCTCAAATAGAAATCTTCCATCTATAGGAGAAAAAATCTATCGAGGGGAATTTTATCTTTTAAATAAAAATGGAAATCTGAAACTTTTTAATCAAACAATGAACACATTAAAATTTTCGATTGAATTATTTAGTGAGGATACACTTGTCATAAATAGAAATTTTTCATCTCATTGGAAGGTTCACCCTGATCTACAAATTTTAAACTATAACGGTTTGATGAGTGTCAAACTTCCTAAAGGAAAACACTCGCTTGAATTCTATTTTTATAATTACTTCTTTTTATTAGGTCTCATAGTTACTTTTTTTTCGGCTTTTGCGGCTATCGTCCCCCGAATGTCCGAAGTTTGCCGATGGTACGCATTTTTTCGCAAGCAAAAATCGTGACAGAAGACAAATTTCCCGTAGGGCTCTACCCAGCCCTTGCAAGCGAAGCGATGCAAGAGGCTGGGGAAGCGGGAATCTGATGTTATCAGAAGCCCCTGGACTACTACTTAAAGTTTATTATTAATCGTTTTCCAAGAACATCTGCTACTTTTTCAAGAGTTGACAATCTGATACTTTCAGCATGATTTTCAAGTCTTGAAACAGCACTTTTTGTAGTTTTCAATTTAATCGCAAATTCTTCTTGGGTCATACCTTTTTTTGCTCTTAACATTTTGATTTTATTCTACATTCCCAAATATGTGTTCCTGATAATTTTTTAAAATATTTTGATGAAATCATATCGACATCTTCGATTAATTTGAAAACTGCAATAATTTTTTGAGTAATTTTATCATTTAAACTGTCTAAAAATATTTCTACAGGACTTGCATTATCATCTAAGCGTTAAAAAATGATAGTTCGCTTTATTGCTAACAATGTCAATTATAATATTTTTTCATTTTAAAGAATTTTCATGGGTTTCTGATAACGTTTCCGGGAGAAGCGACATTTTGCCATAGCGCAGCGGAGGCATTTAACAGAACAAATTATCTGATAGAGGAAAACAAATTATTTTCATTAGCCTGTTTGAATTTATTCAGCCTATCAGTTGCATTATTATAATAATTTTCATCTAATTCTATGCCAATATAATCTCTTTCAAGAGAAGATGCGGCTATTATTGTCGTACCACTTCCACAAAAAGGATCTAGTACAATTTGGTTTTCTTTAGTTGTCAATTCGATAAGAGCTTGCATAAGTTTTAATGGTTTTTGAGTTGGATGCAAACCAGTATCTGAACCATTTGAACTAATATTAATTATGTTATTGGGATTTATGTTATATTTTAGAAATGCTTTTTCATTATAAGCACCGACTTCATTTTCTAACATGTTGTCAGCTATTGTGCCACCAATTTGATATGGTTTCGTAAACCAAAGTATTGGTTCATAGGTAGGTCTTAAATTTCCAACTTTCCAACCATCCCATTTTTCTGCTGAATCATTATCTCCACGTTTTTCATATACAACGCTTAGTCTCTGTGCTCGGTGAGCAGCTTTTTCTTTTGACCATGCCAGCATATCTTTATAGGTAAAACCGGTATCTTCAAATGCGCAAATGCATCTATGAGCAAGACGCCTACCGGCAAAAACAATAGCTGACCCTCCAGGTTTGAGAACTCGCAACCAATCTCCTACCCAAGTCAGACACCATTCATAATATTGTTTGGGTATTTGTCGATCTGCTTCAGACCAACCATTTAGAGGTTTGCCTCGTTTCTTAAAAATTGCGCCTGCTTTTTCTTGAGCAGGACTCGACCCTAAAAAGGCAGAATTTGTATTATCATGTAAAACATCCCAATCGTCTGCTCCAATACCATAAGGAATATCACTTAATATCAAATGAATACTATCAGATTCGATATTTTTAACTACATTAACACAATTCCCATGGATAATTTTATTTATATAGTTTGAATTTTGATTCATATATTAATCTCTCAAAGTTTCGATATACTTCTTGATTGCATTTATCTTTTCTTTTAATTTCAAAGCGATAATGATATATGTTCCCAACTCAATAAACATACATTGCCATCAAGTGCTTGGCCGTATATTTGACTGTTACTTTTCGGGTATTGAAAATACGGGCAAACTAAAACTGAATAGTCATGGTCTCCTTTCCAATCTACCATTGATTTTACTTTAAAGTCTTTTTGATTTTTTGCTGTTCTGCTTAAACGAAAGGCCTTAGCGTCACCGACAAGAGAGTATCCATGTATTGAGCTTTTTCCTACAACGTCGGCACAATTTGCTCTTTCTTTGTTGACTGTAGCTTGAATACCCAATTCTTGTAAAGATTTAGCCAGTAAAATATCCGTAGCTTTTGAATATAACTTTTCTTCAGAAGAATCATGATCGATGTCCTCTGGAATCGTACCAATTTCTTTTATTAAGAGGATTAATTTATTTCTTTTCAAAGAAAATACTTTCTTCTGAATTAAGTCTCCAGAATGTTCAAATGAATTATCATCATTTTTTTTTGATTCTTTTTTTATCAAATTCTTTAGCTCAATAAAATTCATAATTACACCTTTGATTTATTTTTACTAAGTCCGCCACGGATGGCGGGCATTGTCAACAAGTTCGCGAGCCAATGACATATAACTTATATTTAATGTCCCCTGAAAAATTTTCAATTCGGGACATAGTTTTTTTACTACTTCTCTAAGATTTTTTGCTTTTTTGTCGGTCGTTTGTGTCGTTTTAGTCTATTGTAGCGAGTTGCTTTTCTCTTGGAGAGGTAAGCTCCCCCCGCAATCGTGGTCACCGGGGTGGGAACTCCATTCTCGAAGAATCTGCTGGGGAGAATTATGTCCCATTCGGCAAGGTCAAGCACCAACAAAAGAGTAAAAAGAGCGGTCTTTGTGGTGCCAAGCCAATCTGCAAGAATCCCCAATTCAATCCAGTCCTCGTTATTTGGGGTAAAATTCTTCTTCTGCAAATTCTGTCCGACTTCTTGATAGGCCTTTTTTACCCTCTCCATCTTCTCAAAAGTCCCCCAAAGAATCACATTTCTATATCTATTCAAAAGAGCGTGCAAATACTTTCTTCTTGAAAAACCCGTCGTTCTTTTATTAAACTCGTCCATGTATTTTGCCGGAACAAGCAAGCTCGATTGTGTTTCTATATATTTTTCTGGGTTCATAAATTTCTCCTTAAAGTAAAATTTTCTGCTCTCCTTTATAAGGTAAAAAAAGTTTGCTTTAGAAAAAAAAATTTTGCAATTTTTGGAAAATTTTTTTAGCTTTTACAGAAAAAGTCTTAAAATTACACTAAATGTGTAATCCACCTAAAACGATGGAGTTCCCACATTTTTGCATAAAAGGTGAACAATTGGTATAAAACATGCACTTTATTAAAAAGAGTGGAGTTCCCACATTTTCGCACGAAAAGTGTAAAATCTGTACTAAAAGCAAAATACTAAAAATTATTCTAAAAATCAATTTACCCCAATAGAATAAACTGTAAAACCTAGTCTTTTCATAACATCTTTTTTGTATTGATTTCTACCATCAAAAATAAGAGGAGATTTCATTAGCTTCTTAATTTTTTCAAAATCAGGTTCTCGAAATTCTCTCCATTCTGTTAGTAAAAGCATTGCATCTGCACCGTCTAACGCATTATAAGGATGATCGCAATATTTTACTTTTCCTTCAAAATACATTTTAGAAGTTTCATGGGCAGCAGGATCAAACACCTGTAAGATTGCTCCCTCTTTGTGAAGAGATTCAATCAAAGGAATAGAAGGAGCTTCGCGCATATCGTCCGTCCCCGGCTTAAAGGCTAATCCCCAAATCCCAAAAGTCTTACCTTTTAAAGATTCATTTCCGAAATGTTTTTTGATCTTATCGAATATTCGAATCTTTTGTCTTTCATTGACTTCTTCAACGCTTTGAATAATTTGAAGAGGAGAGCCGACATCTTTTGAGGTTTTCAAAAGTGCTCTAACGTCCTTTGGAAAGCACGAACCTCCGTACCCTATACCTGCATACAAAAATTTTCTTCCGATACGAGAATCTGTTCCCATTCCCATTCGCACGTCTTCATAATTTGCACCTACTACATCGCATAGATTTGCAATTTCATTTGCGAATGAAATTTTTGTAGCAAGAAAAGCGTTGCAAGCATACTTTGTAAGCTCTGCCGATTTCACTCCCATCAACAATATAGGGTTTCCATTCAATACAAATGGTTCATACAATTCTTTCATCAGCTTGCCGGCTTTTTCGGAATCTGCTCCGATAACTACTCTTTCAGGACGCATAAAATCTTCTATAGCTGCACCTTCTTTTAAAAACTCAGGATTCGATACTACATCGAAAGGATGATTTGTTTCTTGGCTAATGACAGCTTTGACTTTCTCGGCAGTTCCAACTGGCACTGTAGATTTATCTACGATAATCTTGTAGCCGTTCATATACTTTCCGATTTCTTTTCCTACTGAAAGCACCATGGAAAGGTCGGCTTCCCCTTCTGCACCTGTAGGAGTTCCGACAGCAATAAAAATTATATTTGAATTTTCTACACCTTCTTGAATCGAAGTAGTAAATTTTAATCTTTCTTCTTTTTGATTTTTTATTACAAGTTCTGAAAGTCCCGGTTCAAAAATAGGGATAATTCCATTTTTTAAATTGGCTATTTTTTTTTCATCTTTGTCCACGCAAATAATATTATTTCCGTACTCAGCAAAACATGCACCTGCAACAAGACCGACATAACCACTACCAATTACACATACTTTCATAAATCCCTCACTAACAAAATTTAATACTGTAAATTTATTTTCAGAGTCTTAAAATGTCAGAAAAAAATATTTTTCCTTAATAGAAACTACTTTTTCAAAATAGACAAACGAGTGGGCAAGTAAGAAACTCCGTCAAATTTCGGAATACTTGTTCTTTCTATTTCAAAATTGAAAACTCCATCTTCCCAAAGATAGCAATGCAGAGAATGATTGTCTCCTTCGTGAAACGCAATCCCCAAAGAATATTTTCCGGGAGCTAAATTTATTGGAAATTCAAACTCAACAGAAATTTCAGAATTTTTTTCTAAGTTAGTCAGGTCTCCTTTCAAATGGTTGGTATTGATTCCAAAAGCTCGAATATTCTTAGAATCATCAATATGAAAACCGATAGTTAAATCAGGAATATTTTTATTTATTTTTAAAGCAATATTGAGCTTAACCAAGTTTCCAACTGTTAATATTTTGGGATTTTTCAAACCATCTGACTCAATAGAAACAGAATAATTTTTGATCCATTCCGATGAATCAAATTCCTTTTCAATATTTCCAAAGGAATGCTTGGCTATAATCTGCATATATTTTTGAATTGCAGCGTTAGAATTCCCGTCGAAAACTAAAGAGCCTTTTTCCAATACCAAAATCCTATCAGACAAACTTTTTAATAAATTTATATCATGGCTTACGATTAAAATAGAAGTTCCTTTTTTTTTAAACTCATCAAATCGACTCAAACACTTTTGTTGAAACGTAGCGTCTCCTACTGCAAGCGCTTCATCGACCAATAAAATGTCTGGCCTTATTGCGGTAGCCAAAGAAAATCCGAGTCTCATAATCATTCCGGTTGAGTAATTTTTTAGAGGCACATTTTTAAATTCAGACACGCCAGCAAAAGAAAAAATTTCGTCGATTAGAGTTAGCAATTCTAATGAAGAATATCCTATCACTATTCCATTATAATAAATATTTTCTACTCCGGATAATTCAGGATTGAACCCCACTCCGAGTTCTAAAATCGACCTTACATTCCCTACAATAGAAATTTCTCCCAAATGATAATCTGAAACACCGGTTAAAATCTTGAGTAGAGTCGATTTCCCTGCGCCATTTCTACCAATAACTCCTACAATCTCTCCTTTCCCTATTTCAAATGAAATCGAATTTAACGCTTGAAAAGAAACTCCTCCACCCAAAAATCCAAAACTTAAAGCACTGACAATTCTATCTAAGGAGTTGGAAAAACCGATATAGTTTTTTGTGAGGCTCTTTACTTTAATCAAAGGTGATCCAATACAATTTTATGAAATTTTCCCTTAGATAAAATTTGAACTCCAAGAAAAATTATAAGAAAGGGCAGAAAGCCAAGTACATTGAACTGTAAAGAATGATTTTCTAAAACTATATTTTTAAATAAATCCAAAGGTACATTCAATGGATTCAAAGAATTTATTTTTTCCAATATTTGAGAATTTCTCGAATCATACATTATCGGAAGAGTCCAAAAGAATCCAATGGACGTTAATCGCACTATTGGTGTAATATCTTTTAATATAATATTTACTCTTGCCAAATAGGATAGTGCAAGTTGAACAAATTTTCCAAAAGAAAAAATATACACAAAGCTCAGTAAAAATAGACTTACGTTTAAGACAGAAAGATAAGCAAGCAGTATAAAGATCGGAATAGAAGTAATCGCAAAATGAATCAACATTTGATAAAAAGGTATATTCAAAAATATTTCTAATCCGAGTGAAGACCTTTTTATTAGATTCCTGTTTTCGCTTAGAATTGTAGTTCCTTTTATAAACATTTCTTGCAGGGGAAGCCAAAATAACAATCCACACAAAAGATTTGGATAAATTTTATTTGAAGAAGAGTTTTGAAAAATAAATATTACAAAAGTATAGACAACCACAAGACTTAGATTTTGTGCAAGCATCCAAAAAACACCAAGAAAACTTCCTGCGTATTGCAAGGCATAGTCTCGTTTTACTAAAGTGAAGGTAAGTCCTAATTCTTTATAAAAATCTTTTAACTTTTTTATCATGTTCTTCTAAGATGAAATATTTAAAAGATTTCTATTTTTTGTAGTCAAGTTAATTTCTATCAGATTTTTCTTGATAGTTTTATCTAAAATTTTAATTATGTAACTTTGGATTTACTGACTATGAACGAAACTTTAGAAATTTTTAGTGATTATGTCTTATTGGAAAAAATCGCAGAATCCCATAGGTCATTCGTCTATCGCGCAAAACAGAAAAATAAATCTCAGACAGTAATTTTAAAAATCTTAAAAAGAAAATTCAATTCTCTATCAGATATCGCAAGATTGAAACAAGAAACAAAATTAGTTCAAAATATTCGACATGAAGGAATCATCCAAAATCATGGAATCGTACAACACGAGGATTTGATTGCTATCGTTATCGAAGACACTGAAGGTGACTCTTTAAAAAATTTTTTAAAACGAGGCTCTATTGAAATTTCTGATTTTTTCCCTATAGCAATTCAACTTGCTGGTACGTTATCATCCATCCACAGTCAAAACATAATCCACAAAGACATCAAACCACAGAACATCATTGTAAAAGAAAAAAATAAAAAGATCGTTTCCGCAAAGATTACCGATTTTGGAATTTCTGTTATTTTAAATGATGAGATCAGAGAGATCTATCACCCAAAAACTATCGAAGGAACTTTGCCCTATATCTCTCCTGAACAAACGGGTAGAATGAATCTTTCTATAGATTATAGAACCGATTTGTATTCACTGGGAGTAACTTTCTACGAGATTTTATCCGGACGACTGCCTTTTATTTCCAATGAGCCTTTAGATCTGATTTATTCACATATTGCAAAAGAATTTGAAGACCTTCATATTTTAAATCCCTCTATCCCTATTACAATTTCAAAAATTATTCAAAAACTAATGGCTAAATCTCCAGAGGATAGGTACCAAAGTGCTTACGGATTAAAGTGTGAATTGGAATACACTTATGAGCAATTTGCAAACAAAAAAAATATTTCAGATTTTCAGGTAGGGAGCCTCGATATATCAGATCGATTTGTCTTGCCACAAAAAATTTTCGGAAGAGAAAAAGAGGTTACCAATCTATTGAATTGTTATGAAAAAGTTTTAGAGGGAGAGACAAGGATCATGCTTGTTTCCGGTCTTCCGGGGATCGGGAAATCTCGGATAGTAAATGAAGTTCATAAACCTATCGTTAAGAGTCATGGTTTTTTTATTTCAGGAAAATACGAGAAGCTAAGAAAAGATGTACCCTTTAGCTCCATTATTCAAGCGTTTCAAAATTTAATTCGTCAAATTTTATCTGAGAGTGAAATTAGAATTGAAGAATGGAAAACAAAAATACTGAATTCTATCGGGAGCAACGTAGAAATAATAATAAAAGTAATTCCAGAATTAGAATTGATTGTTGGAAAACATCCTCAAGCAGCTGAACTGAATTCCGAAGAATCGCAAAACCGATTCAATTATACTTTTGTAAATTTTGTAAAAGTTTTTTCCAGAAAAGAAAATCCTCTGACTCTATTTTTAGACGATTTGCAGTGGGCAGATCAACCCAGTCTGCAACTTTTAAAAATTTTGACTCAAGAACAAAGCCTCAAATATTTCTTTTTAATTATTTCTTATAGAGACAATGAAGTTCCCGATTCTCATCCATTCAATATATTGATTGATAATTTTAAGAAAGAAAACATTCTTATCGAGCATATACACCTAAACTCTTTGAATTCAGATATGGTAACAAAATTCTTAGAGCATTTGATTGGAAATGATACAAAATACATAAAAGATATCGGAAACATCCTATTTGAAAAAACAAGAGGAAATCCATTTTTCCTTAATCAATTTATTAAATCAATGTACGAAGAAAAAATTGTGTATTTTTCTGAAAAAGACGGGTGGGTTTGGGATTATAAAAGAATTCTATCTAAGGAGGTAACCGAGAATGTAGTTGATCTTATGGCCGAGAAAATTTTAAAGCTCTCCACTCCACTTCAAGAACTTTTCAAGATTTGTGCTTGCATAGGGAATAGATTTAATTTAGAACAATTGATTCCGGTTTATGAAAAAACGTACGAAGAAACTCTTGACATATTGAATGAAGCAATCGAAGAAGGGCTCATTTACACAAATGAAGATACCTACAGATTTTTACACGATAGAATACAAGAAGCAGCATATTCTCTCTTAAAAGAAGAAGAAAAAAATCGAATTCACAAAAAAATCGGACAATTAAGTTTACTCACGTATTCCGAAGAAGAAATCAAAGAAAAAATATTTTACATCGCCGATCAGTTAAATCAGGTAGCGAGAGAAAGATATATTTCAGAAGAAAGAGCAGAAATTATAAAAATCAATCTTATCGCAGGTAAAAGAGCCTTAGGCTCTGCAGCCTACCAAAGTGCCTTGCATTATCTGCTCAATGCAAAAGCCCTAATAGACTGGGAAATAAATCCTTGGATAAACCAATACCAACTAACGTACGATATTTTCATTCATACAGCCGAAGCCTCCTATCTCTGTCAAAAGTATGAAGAGATGGATAATCTATTAGAAGTGATTTTAAAAAAATCTGTTTCTATTGCAGATAAAATACAAGTGTATGAGATAAAAATTAAAATGCTCATTGCAACCCATGATTTGAAAGGGGCAGTCGAAACCGGATTGAACATACTTAAACAATTAAAGATTCGATTCCCAAAAAAGCCGAAACAAATACACGCTCTATTTGCTTTAATCCATGCAAAGTTTCAGCTCTCTCTCAAAAAAAATAATATTCAGGTTATAAAAACAATGAATGATCTGAAAATTTTATCTGCAATTAGAATTATTTCCAGCATCAACTCTGCTGCATACTGGGCAAATCCCGATTTATTGCCTCTGCTAATTTTGAAAGTCGTCAATCTATCTCTGCAAAAAGGCAATTCACAATACTCTCCTTATAATTATGCCGGATTAGGCTTGATTCTATCTTCATTAAATTTTTTTCAATTTGCAGAAAAAATCGGACTATCAGCAATTTCCTTGGCAGAGAAATTTAATGCGGTTGGGCAAAAACCTAGAACCTATTTTGTTTATAACACTTTTATTCGTCCTTGGGTTAACCACATACGATCTAGTTTAATTCCTTTATCAGAATCCTATCTAAACGCACTTCATGTAGGAGATATAGAATTTGCATCCCATTCTGCTTTTGTATATAGCTATTATTATTTTCTTTCAGGAAACCCTTTGGATGATACAAAGAAAGAAGTTGAAAAATACGCAGGCGCATCTGTCAATTTAAAACAAAAAGCCGATTACCAAGTCCTTGCCAACTATCAACAAATTATTTCCATACTGTTCGGGGAGGAGGCATTCACAGGGAAGGTGGAAGGAAAATATTTTAATGAAGACTCTATGCTTAAAAGTTATATTTCACAAAATGACAGGACGAGTCTTTTTCATTTGTATTTGAATGGTCTAACATTAAATTTTTTGTTTGGAGATATACAAAAAGCAATTTCTTATGGAAACAAAAATCAGAAAACTCTTGATGGTGGATTAAGTGTTTTTGCTTTAATCGTGTTTTACTTTTATGATTCACTTTCCAGATTAGCACTCTTACAAAAAGATAATTTTAGCTACTTTGAAAAATTAAAACAAACAAGAATTATAAAAAAAAATCTCTCCAAGATTCGTTCTTGCGAAAAAATAAATCCGGAAAATTTTTCTAACAAGGTATCTTTAATTGAAGCAGAGATTGCACAAATGGCAGGCAATGTGGGTAAAGCAATCTTTCTATATGAGAAAGCAATTCAAGATTCACGAAAGAATTTATTTCTTCAAGATGAGGCGTTAGCTTACGAGCTTGCAGGAAAATTTTATTTGAAATTCAATTTAAAAGACAATGCCAAAATGTGTCTCTCTCAATCCAGAATTTGTTACAATAAATGGGGAGCATTCGGTTTATTGAAAAATTTTGATTCTATATATTCAAATACTCTTCCAAAGTATGACAAAGACTCTATCGGAATAGCCAGTATAGATTCTATTCAGTCGCAATCGCTTTCCATAGATTTAGATTTTTCTACGATTATGAAATTTTCTCACGTACTTTCCAGTGAAATAGAGCTAAATGTACTCTTAGAAAAAATTATAGCAATCTCTATGGAAAACGCCGGAGCACAAAAAGGGCATTTAATTCTCGAGAAAAATGGAAAACTCTACATAGAAGCCTCTGCGTATTCTAAAAAAAATTCAAGCGAATTAAAATCAGTGCTACTGGAAGAATTCACAGATATACCAAAAACAATTGTCAACTATGTCTGGAAGACTAAGGAAAGCGTAATTTTACCAAATGCCAAAGAATCAGAAATGTTTGTACAAGATCCGTATATTGCACTTCACAAGTTACGTTCTGTTTTATGTATTCCTATATTGTACAAAAGGAGTATGTCAGGAATTTTGTACTTAGAAAATAATTTATCTACAAATACCTTTACAAAAGAAAGAATAGAATTGCTTTCTGTTTTATCTACTCAAGCAGCAATTTCTATTGATAATGCAAGGCTCATCGCCAAAAGACAAGATTCTGCAAAGCTTGAAAAAGAAATGGAAATCACTTCCAATATTCAACTCTCCCTATTGCCTGAAAATCCAAACAGTGAAGGGTATGAAATCAGCTCTTATATGAAACCATCAGAATCCGTAGGGGGAGACTATTACGATATTATTCATGGAAATGAAAAAGACTGGCTTGTTATAGGAGATGTTTCTGGGCATGGAATTCTGTCTGGTCTTGTAATGATGATGGTGCAAACTTCTATTCATTTATTGTTGTCTAAAAAAGAAAATTACACTCCCGCAGATATTTTAAAAAATTTAATCCTCGGTATAGAAGATAATATTCAAAAAATATCCAAAAATGAATACAAATACATGACTATCACTGTGATGAATTTTGACAAGACAGGAGTGTTTCATTTTTCAGGACACCATCAAGATATTTTAATCTATCGCAAAATGACAAAAACAGTTGAACGATTAGAGACAGAAGGAATTTGGATTGGTCTTGGAAAATTGGCGCAAGACAAGGTAGGACTCATCCCAAACAAAGAATTTTTTATGAATTCGGGAGACACTCTATTGGTTTATACAGATGGGATCACTGAAGGAGTCTATAAAGATGGCAGAGAATTTGGAGTAGAAGGACTCGAGAAGATACTACAAAATCATGGAGATAAATTTCCTGATGAAATCCATAGTATTCTTCTTAAAAAAATTGATGAGATACAAATCTCAGACGATATTAGTTTTTTAGTCCTCAAAAAAACTTAACTCATAGAGTATTCATTTTTTCATACTAATGATTAAAACCATTGAATACCAAAATCTTTTCTTGCTTAGAAAATTTTACTGACCGATCTAAATAAATTTTTGCCTGAACATCATCATTATTTACGTTTAAGATTTTCTTAAAAATATTTATTGCATCCGAATATTCACCATTCTGAAAACTCTGCACACCATGCTCAAAACTTCTTTGCATGATGCACTTCATACTAAATATTTCCGGAGGGTCTCCGTCAAAGATTTCAAAAATTGCGACCGGCTCTTTTTTGCCTTTCACATAAACTTGATCTAACATTCTATACTTAAATTTTGAAGGATCAGGGAGTCGAAATAAAGTCTGTTCTGAAATCAACATAGTGGTCTCAAACTGCTTAGTCAAACCTTCAATCCGAGATGCAAGATTGACTGCGTCTGAAATCACTGTAGCGTCCATTCTTTCGTTTTCTCCAATAGTCCCAACAATCACTCTACCAGTATTGATACCAATTCCAATTCTTAATTCGGGAAGGCCTTTCACTTTTCTACGAGCATTGTACAAAAATAAGTTTTGCTTCATCTGAATTCCTGCGTGGATAGCATCTTCAGGGCTATCTGGAAAAATTGCCATGATCGCATCACCAATATACTTATCTATAAAACCGTTGTTTTCTCGAATAACGGGCCCTGTTCTTTTCATAAGTGCATTTAAAAATTCAAAATTTTCTGTAGGACTCATCGTCTCGGACAATGTCGTAAAAGAGCGTATGTCTGAAAACAACACAGTAATTTCAGCCTCAGATGCATCGCCGAGAGAAACTTCAGTTACAGATTTTTTCCCGATTAGACTGAATTTTTCTTGTGGAATAAATCTTGCATAAGAATTGGCCAAAGCCTCTTTGTGAGCGGCTGCCTCTTTTTGTGCATGTTCTTTTTCGTCTTTCATAAGATTCCACTTGCCAGCGAGTGCAAAACTAAGGATTAAAAAATCTCCGATATTTCCGATCTGCATTATGTAGTTCGTAAATATATTATGGGGAAGCCAGCCAATGGATTTTGCGGCGTAGATCAACCCTCCAAGTAAAAATGAAGCAAAAGCCAATAGATACAATCGAGCAGGCTTAAACCCTTTTTGTAAAGAGCGGATCCCTGCAACGATTATAAATGGAAAAGAAACAATTGCAAATATTGGGAGTAGTCTTGAAATCAATCTAATGTCAGGAAATAAAAATATTGTAAATAAAAAGAAAGTCCAAAGCGAAAAAAAACCAAGAATGATTTTATTTAAAATTGGGGTGAGTCGATGCAATTCTAAAAACTTTGTAGAAAATATAGAAAAACTTGCAACTGCAAAAAACCAAAATACTAAAATAGAATACCTAGAAAATTTTGGAAAATTTCCCCAGATAAACTCATGCCCTTGTCCCATTACAGACGCTGTAAATCCTGCCGCCCCAATGATAAACGCACTATAGTATAAATAGGTAATATCTTTTATGCTAACAAAAAGAAATAAGTGGTACAAGCACATGATGATACACATACCATAATAAAAACCCCATAGTGCACTCTCCTGATTCAAATTTTCCGTAAAGGATTCTGATTTCCAGATTGCAAGCGGGATAAGCATAGAAGAAATTGTTTGTAGCCTCATAAAAATTTTGATAGACTCTCCTTTTTGCATCTGCAACCGAAACACATTATTTTTCTGTTTGATTTGCTTATTTGAAAATGGATAAATCCTACCTGATTGAAATTCATCTATATTCCGATTTTTTACTATAAATACTTTTATATCGTCCATAGGAGCGTAGCTATGCTCTAAATACCAAGTATCAAAGTCTGATTCATTCTTAACAGAAAATTTAGCCCAAACATTAGATTTCACATATCCAAATCCGGGAGAGTCTGATGCACTTTTTTGAAAATGAAAATCTGGCTTTTCAGAATAAATTTCTTTAAAAGAAATTAAGCCGGTTTTGTCTTCATAAAGTTCTATATTTTTCCCAATTTGTATTTTAGAATCAATATTTTTTAAAATAATCTCCTCCGCCAAAAGACCTTGGTTCGCAAATAATAATGCAATGCACAAGCTATATATTGGTTTCCAACTCATAATACTTTTTCTCCGTTTACAATCATTGAATACATTGCCTATAAACATATATATTTTATTTTGACTTGTAAATAGGACATCTTGCCCTACACCTCAATTATTGATGGTATTTTCTGATTGCCTCAGTTTTTTGTTTACCCTTAATTTTTGATAAATGTTTTCAGTGTGTCGCCTAACGGTATGAGGACTAATATTTAATTCATCTGCAATGTCCCTATAATTAAAGCCTAGTGAGATTAAATTTAAAATTTCTTTTTGTCTTTCCGACAAATTTTCATCTAAAGGATTAATAAAAATACTTGTTTTTGTAATTTGCTTATTCTCCGTAAGACCATTCATTCTTTTATATTCCCTATTTCATAATTTGAAATTGATAGCATAGGATAGTTGTTTCAAGAAAGTCGAGTCATTTTTTTTCCAACTATTGCATTCACATTTTCAATTTCAATTTCAAAAAACCCCGATATTTATTGAGGTTTTTGTCATCATAACAAAAAAAACTATTGTATTTTAGCGGTTTTTGCTATACCATGCATGTATGAAAATTTCAGATAATTCCATATTTTATTTAATTGTTCATCCCTTTAGAAATTGGAAAAATCGACAGGATGTAAATTTTATTTTAGCAGCTACAAACTATAAAAACTGGATCGTTTCTGAAATTTTTCTGATATTTATGTTTGCCATAATTTCATTTCTTCCAAAGTTAAATAATGCTATTGGTCTAACGTTTTGGGTTGCAATTTTTGGAACAATTCCCGTATTCATCGGCGGGATACTTACATCATATTTGTTGAAGAAACAAGGAAGGTTAAGCGAAGTTAATTTTTTACTTTTAACGATTTCTAATATATTACTTTATGGAAATATCGGAGTTGCAATGATTGCAAGTGAAAAAGGAACTTTACTGTTTGGCTCTTTACTTTTATTTGTCGGTGTTTATCATTCGTATTTTCATCAAGTAAATATTCGAGAGCCATTTTTAGCTTTGGGAATGCTTTTAGTTTTTTGCTTTTGCTTTTATCATATAAAAAATACCGAAGATCGCTCTATTCTATTAGTAATGTGCAGTATAACAATTACTGCAATGCTGATTTCTGGGAAAACAGGAAAAGATCATTTTGATAATATAAAAAAACAAAACGAACTTCGTGCTCTTATGGATGCCCAAATTATCGAGAGCAAAACTTCTGAATTGGTAAAACTATCCGGAGCCTTTATCAGGATTCTTGGAAATAACCATGACGCTGGAAATTCTATTTCAGCTATGCGATTTATCTTGGATGATCTATATCATTCAATGAAAAAGAAGAAAATTCAAATACAAGTAATTAAAAAAATTTCAACCCTCCAAAATTGCCTAAAGAGTATTGAAACAACATGGGAAGATATTAAAAATGCAGGACAAAAAGATATTGGTAAAATGGAAGTGATTGAGACAGATCAGGTAGTAAAAGAAATTTTTCGATTAATGAAATTACGATTTCCAAACATAAAATTTATTCTGCCAACAACTCAAATGCCCTCTGTATTTGTTAATGGAGGTAATTCAAACTTATATAGAATTTTTGAAAATATAGTCTTAAATGCTTGTCAGGGAGATGGAAAAATCAAAGCAAAACAAATTGTACTAAACTACTCAGTCTTAGAAAAGAATCGGATTGCTTTGATTTTACAAGATGACGGTCCAGGCTTTCAAAAAGAAATTTTAGCCTCTCCTCTTAGCGAATTAAAATCTTCCAAGAAAGATGGGTCAGGTTTGGGTCTTTACACTGCTTATCTCCTTGCAACCGCAAGCGGGGGAACTATTATCAGAGAAAATAACAATACCGGAGCTAAGGTTAGCTTAATTCTAAATTTAGCGACATTTTTATGAGAAAGAAAATACGTAATGAGAAATTAAAAATTGTGATTATTGACGACCACCCCGCTATTTTAGAAGGGGTATCGTCATTATTAAAAAATGACTCGAATTTAGAAATTGTCGGACTTTCACAATCTATAGAATCAGGACTAAAAGAAATCCTGAAAAATAAACCTAGTTTGATTATTACAGATATATCTATTCAAACCAATTTAGAAGGAATCGAATTTATTAAAGCACTCAGAAAGAGATTCTCAAAAATAAAAATCTTGGCTTACTCGATGCACATTGAGCCTGTTATTGTAGAGAAGGCAATTCAAGCCGGTGCCAACGGATTTATTTCTAAGCAAGAATGCACTCAAAATATCCTACAAGCCATAAGTGAAATTCGTAACGGAAAATTTTATATAAGCGAGAGAATTTCTAAAACTATGGCTGTCAACAGTCTTAATAAAAATGATAAAAACTCAGACACAAATATTTGGAAACTATCCGCAAGAGAGTTGGAAATATTTTCCTATATCGGGGAAGGAGTTTCAACTCAAGGTATTTCAAAAAATTTGTGTTTATCAGTAAGCACAATCGAATCTCATAGAGCAAATATCAAAAAAAAACTTCAATTCCGCACAAATTCAGAATTAGTAAAAAATGCAGTTATCTGGAGGACTGCATTTTAAGTGGGATCTCCAATTCGGAGGACTGATGCTTGAAGTCTGAGGTCAGAAATAATGGAGTTAGTATCTTTTCTAAATAGTTTTATTTTTAGTGGAGTTTTTAATATTACGCTTTTAGTGCAGGTTTTGCACTTTTCGTGCAAAAATGTGGGATCTCCATCGTTTTCAAGAAATTACACATTTAGTGCAGATTTTGCTCTTTTCGTGCAGAAATGTGGGAACTCCATCGTTTTCAAGAAATTACGCCTTTAGTGCAGATTTTGCACTTTTCGTGCAAAAATGTGGGAACTCCACTTTTTTAGGGGGTTACACATTTAGTGCAGATTTAGACTTTTTCTGTAAAAATTTTTTCTCTATGTAACAATAGAGGCAAAGGGCAGGTGATAGGAGGTATAAAGTTTTAATTCAAGGAGAAAAATCTAAAAATTGAAAAACCTCACTAAAAAAGTGGAGTTCCCACTAAATAGACGAATTCAATTTATGTCGCTTGTAAAAAACACAAAAATACAAATCGTTGAAGAAAATCCCAAATAACTCAAAAGAAAGCCAAGTTATTATATAAAATCCAAACTAACTTTTCAAAAATTTTTGCAGTAGCCCGAAAAACATACATATAAATCCTGTAAAAAAAGTTTTAAACTTAGGCTTTTAGATTAATTCTAAAAATAGGTAGCTATGACTCTTAGAGAGAAAGAAATTATCCTTTTGAAGAGGATTAAAGGCGGCGACCAAAGTGCTTATATTGAGTTAGTAACTCCATTCAGGGAGAGACTATTCCGCAAAGCTGTTTCGATGGTCAAAGACGAGGATGATGCAGAAGATATAGTTCAGGAAGCTATGATTTCCGGTTATAGATCGATTGATAAATTCAGAGCCGAAGCCGGGGTATATACTTGGCTTTATAGAATCGTTGTAAATAAATCTAAAGATCTTTTGTCAAAAAAGAAGCGTGAAAAAGAGAAGCCGATAGATGAAAATGAGAATCAATTTATAGATGATCGAATTGGTTATGAAAAAAAATTAGAACTCTCTGATGAGTCAACCTATCTAATAACTAAAATCAATCAACTTGAAGAAATTTACAAGCAGGTGATTGAGTTGAGGTATTTTGAAGAAATGTCGTATTCTGAAATTGCACAAGTAATCGGAGTAAACGTGGGGACTGTCAAGAGCAGGCTATTCAAAGCGAAAGAGTTTCTGAAACATTTAATTCTTCAGGACGAAAAAGGAGAAGGTTACTTTGCATCTTAAAGATATTTATAATTGTTTGAAGACCAGAATTTTATACTTCTTAACAGGAGATGATGAAAAATACCACAGAAAATTAGAATGCAGTCTGATCCGATGTTTATCGGAAATCAGAAAACAAGAAATTTCTGAAGTTCAGTTGTCAGGAGATTTTAATCAAAAATTAATCCAGAAACTACAAGCTGAAAAAGTAAACGTCTCAAAAAAACAAATTTCTGAAAGTATTTTTGATTTTGTATTAACCAATAGAGCTTTTCAGTATTCCTTATCTGGGGTTTTACTTATTACGATTGTAGTCATTATTTCAGGAAACAGGAATATTGTAAGTGATTCTTCGACTTCAGGAGTATTACTGAAAAATACTGAATATCTAAATAAACCTTCTGCCTCTTTTCATCTCCACTCTGAAGAAGAAAGAATTTTATTGGATGAGTTTGATAAAAACCCTAACGATTTAGAGACTTTACTCAAGCTTGAGACATACTATACATCCATCGGTAAAGAAGAGCTTGCTGCAAGAATTCGATATAGAACAGAAAAAATTTCCGGAAAAAAGTATTAGTCCGAAAATAATTTGAGAGATTCGCTTTCTCTTTTTTCATACTCTTTCTGAATATTTAGAATTGAGTCAGGTTGAATTTCCGGGAAAATTCTTTTATCCAATTGGCTTACTCTTAAAAGTCCTCTTGTTGAACTGGAAATATAAATTAACTTGCAGGATTTTAGTTCGTTCTGGGAAAACTTTCCTTCAATAATTTTTATGCCTATAGATTCTGCGGCTTTTAATATTTCACTTCGAGTTACTCCACCTAAAATACAAGAATCCAAAGAAGGAGTTTTTATTCTGTCTTTTTCATCGATCCAAAACAAATTACAAAAAGACCCTTCAGTCACGATTCCATCTTTACGGAGTAAAACTGCCTCATCGAAACCATTTTCTTTTGCTTCTTTGTAGCTAAAAATTGAAGGAAAGTTTCCTGTCACTTTTACAAAGTCCGGTAAAAAAACCTCATTTGTTTTTCTAAATGATGATACCATTAATTGAATAGATGTATTTGTATGTAAGATCGGAGATGCAGAAAGAACAGTAGTGACTGAATTTGATTTCAGATCCGGTAAACTCCAAACCCCTGGACTTAAAGTTAGTCTCATTCTACCATTTTTAATTTGATTTGAATGAATTAGCTCTTTTGTTTGACTTTTTATTTTTTCAGTAAAATCATTTTCTATTCTAATTTGAAAATATTCAATAGACTTCCGCATTCTTTCTACGTGCTCATTAAAAAATGCAACCCTTGAATCTTTAATAAAAAATGTTTCATAAATCGCAAAGCCGTAAGTAAATCCAGAATCTACAGCAGATATGAATGCAGATTCCGACTGCAATTTCTTTCCGTTAATAATTAAAAAATCGCTCATATAAAATTCGGGCTAACTATTCAACTTGACTTTCCTTGTCTTTTAGGCTTAAGTCTCTTAATCAATTTATTTCTAAAAATTTCCCAATTATAATTAAACTGCAAATTTTTTAATTCCTCATCTGCGCTATAGCTTATAAAATCCAATATCTCAAACTTATCCATTCCAATTTCTTGAGCAATATCATCTAACGTCCGATCCATCTTTCTTGAATCTTTTTCAGATAAAGACAAATTTGTAGAAATTTTTAACTCGAATTCAGATAAATTCATTTCTTTTTGATAACCATCAACGTCATGTCGTCACTAAGATCACCCGATGCAAATTCAGAAATTTCCTCAAACAAAGAATCAATTCTATTGTTTATTGAATCAGTATTTTCTTTTTCAATAAATTTGTAAATTCTCTCTCCATAGTATTTGTTGTTTTTATTTTTTTGTTCAAAGATTCCGTCTGTAAATAAAAATAACAGATCTCCAGTTTTTAGTTGAAATTTTTCAGACTCTTGATTTCTTTCATCATCAGGAAATCCAATATATGTTCCGACTGTTTCAATAATTTCGATTTTTTTTGAATTATACTGTAATAAAATAGGATTGGGGTGGAGTCCATAATGCTCAATATTTCCTTCTTTATCTGCCTTCATTACTAAAATTGTAGCGTATTGCTCAATCTTATTTTTTTCATTTGAATAAAAAATCATTTTTTTTCCAATTAATTTCTTGTTTATGTTCTCAACGACTTCTTTAGGTGTTTTACAAACATTGATATAGAAATTCATATAATTTAAAATATTCGCACTGAAAAGATGAGAGTTCAAATCATTTCCGCAAGAATCTCCAATTGCAAACCAATAATTTCCGTCTTTATCTATTGCATGATTAAAAAAATCTCCCCCAAGAACATGTAATGATTTTGACTGAGCAAGTATCTCATAATTTGAATCAGAGAAATTGGAGGGAAATAAAATTTGATTAATTTCTTCTGTTGAATAATTTTTTGAAGTTAAGGCAAACCTTTCAAGTTTTTGAAAACGAGCTTTTAAATATGAGTTGTATTCATCTACAGCAAACAATACTATACCCAAAGCACCTACAAGTAGTTTACATGACCATAGATTAACCCAATCCAAATATTGAAAAGACAGGATAAAAAATAGCAAAGTTAAAGACTTTAATAAAAAATAAATTTTATGAGTTTTTAAAAATAAAAAGTATCCTTCTATAGAATTTATAATAGAAGCAAGATTTTCTTGAAACAATCTATTTCACTTTACGCGATGGTATGCGTGGGACTGAAAATCTTTAGATGTGTAAATTTTTCTGGAAAGAAAAAAATATTCATCTTCCATGTATGCGAATCTTACTCCATCAATTACCCCAAATTTTTTTTCTGTGTAGCCTGATTCATACTGCATAGGGATTATTGTTTCTGATTTTTTATCATAGTGATACAAAAGCGAATGTGGAAAATCTTTAAATACAATTTCAGATTCATTGTCTTGGTTAACTTCTGCTTTTTCTAATGTATTTAAAATCACCCAATTCCCCTTAATTTTGTAGTTTCCTCGACCGATAATTTTTTTAAGATTTTTACTGTCTCCAAAGTAATCAACTCTTAAATATATTTTTTCAAATTTTCCTGAATTGTTGTCAAATACGATCCATTCCCTCCATTCATTTTTATGAAAACGAGAATTTATCGCAGACTTGGGATTGGTGTGCCTTTCAAAACTTCCATTGATAATTGCATCACGGGAGAACTCTCTATCAGGTAAATTCCGAATCCATTCCCTGTTAGAACAAAATATTCCTGATAGCACCCAAAAAAAAATGAAAACTTTTAGCACAAGTTTTGTAAACAAATCAGATTCCTTATATTTTATATCGGTAATTTTGAGCTATTGCAAAGTCTCCGTTGAAGTTTTCCAAAGAATAGATGAATTTAACTGCATTTATTCTAAAATTTGCAAATAATTTTTGGCAGAAGAAAACTAAAATTGAAAATAAATAAAATCTCCTCCACCGTCACCAAAAAGACCAAGCAATAACAGCATAATAAATGAAATAAAAATCAGTAAAATTTCTTTTACTTGAGTATTGATCTTTTGTAAAATATTTCTCGATTGAAAATAATTTAATAAAAAAGTAGTTCCGATATAGAGTATAATTTCTTCCAAACGAACTGAATTCAAGCTATATGTTAGCTGAAAGAGCGATTTGAAATAGCTCAAACAAAGCTCTAAAGAATTTTCTTGAGATATTCCTGTTCTAAAAAATATTCCAGAAATCGCAAAAGCAAAATATACAACTCCTGTTTTGAATACCGAAGCAAGTTTAGACTTAGGCTCGGCTGGAATACCAAATTTCTCTAATATCCTTTCTAACCAAAGCATTAAACCGGAAAAAAATCCCCAAAGTAAATAGGTTAAATTTGCACCATGCCAAAGTCCACCTAGAGTCATAGTCACAAGCATATTAAAAGAAGAACGAAAGCTCCCCATTCTACTTCCACCGAGCGGAATATACAAATAATCTCGAAGCCACGTAGAGAGCGTTATGTGCCATCGCGTCCAAAACTCTCGAAACGATGAAGAAAGAAACGGCCCTCTAAAATTTTCAGGAATTTGAAATCCAAGTAGTTTCGCTAATCCTCTGGCTATATCTGTATAACCACTAAAATCACAATATACTTGAGAAATAAATCCAAAACAGCCAACCAATAAAGACAAGGAATCAAACTTTTCCGGATTGGCAAATAGAGGATTGATAATAGGACTTATGTTGTCGGCTAAAACAACTTTTTTAAAAAGTCCTCCAAGTATTAAGAAAAGACCTTCCTTCATCGAATCTTTTGTGATTTTTGGAGAATTTAGCTGAGGAAGAAAATCCTCTGTTCTCATAATTGGTCCCGCAATTAGTTGAGGAAAAAAAAGTATAAATAAAAAATATTCCTGAAATGATATTTTTTTTATTAATCTCCCCCTATGAATGTCAATTTGAAGTGCAAGAAGTTGAAAAGTATAAAAACTTATCGCAAGAGGAAGAATAATATTCACAGAAGAAGATACTTCTTTAAAAAATACGTTATGCGAAATCCTAAAAAATATATCTGAAAAGAAATAAAAATACTTAAATACGGAAAGATTTACTAAATTCAAAATCACAATAAGTTTGATTAAAGTATTTGTGGATTCTCTTTTTTCTTTTTTTTCATGGAGTTTTTCAGAAAAATAAAAATTAATTACTATAATGAGAAAAAAATGAAAAGCTACAAGTAAGCTAAAATAAGCATAAAAAATAATTGATGAAAGTACTAAAATTCTTTTCTTGTTCTGAATTTCTACATTCCAATAAACTACATAGGTAATAATAAAAAGGATTAAAAAAGGAATGGAATTAAAAAGCATTTTACTACGGATTCCAGAGGTACATAAATTTGAATGACGTATCCATTCCAATAAATTTATTTATGAAGTTATCATTTGATGTGATTACTTCTTTTACTTGATATATATTTTTGATAATTTTTCTTTCAGTTGAATACACAACAATTCTTGGATTATTGTTTCCGGGAGACTTTCTATAATTTTTTCTTGCCATTACATCAGAAATAAACTCATCAAAATACCCGACTTTATCAATGAGACCATTTTTCAATGCCTGCTCTGCCGTAAAAATTCTACCATCAGCCAATGTTTTTAAAATATCTTCCTGAATGCTGGGTCTCCCCTCTTTTACAATATGAAAAAATCTATTGTAAAGACTGTCGATCACAGATTGTAAAATCTTTTTTTGTTCTGCTGTCATTTCACGAGTAGATGAACCAATACTTTTATTCGCTCCAGATGTAAAAGACTGATCTTTTACTCCAATTTTCTCTAACCCTTCTTTTATGTTAAACCCTTGCATGATTACACCGATGGATCCGGTAACAGTAGTAGGGTGGGCACAAATAAAATCAGAAGCCATCGCAATGTAATAGGCTCCACTTGCGGAAGTATCCATAAAGACAGAAACTACCGGAAGATTTGTTCTCTTTTTAAATTTTTTTATCTCATTAAATAAAATATCGCTCGCAGTTACCGTTCCCCCGGGAGAATTAATTTTTAGAATCACCCCTTTAACAGTATTGTCAAATTCAACTTTTTTTAGTTGCTCTTTAATCTTAGAAACAATAGAATCATTTTTTATTCCAAAAAAATTCTCATTTGTCTTTTCGCTTATAACTCCCTCAATTGGGATGATTACTATTTTGTCGGTATCTCTCCCCGCCAAAACAAACTCTTGAAGATGAAGGGTTTGTCCGCCACCATCAAAAACCGTTATACAGTTTTGAAATATAAATAACAACATAGTCAAAAAAAATATTCTAATAATCATGGCTTGTCCTTGTTTATGGCATAGTCTTTTGCAATTTGGTCTAATTTATCTTTTTGCTCAATCATTTTTACTTCTAACTCTTTCGCATAACGTTGAATTCCTTTTTCATCTAATCCTTTAGGTATATAGATCGGCTCTGTATAATCAATCCACTGTGTTGAACCAAACTTTGGAAATTTATGTTTATCCCAACTGCGAGCCTCATAATGTCTATCAAAAGAAGGACAGACGGCTACAATGGGAGCGCCAGTCATAGAAGCAATCTGAATCACACCGGGCTGAACTTGGTAAATTGGACCTCGTGGCCCATCGGGTGTAAATATAGGAACAAATCCATTTTTTATTTTTTTTATAATAGCTTTCAAAGCACTCGCTCCACCTTTACTGGAAGAGCCTCGAACCGACACCATTCCAAACCTAAGAAAAGTTTGGTTGATAAGCTCTCCATCTTTAGAATAAGACACAAGAGGAGTTAGCGGTCTTTTCATTTTTTTCTGAAGTGTAGTATTTACCGGATAGAGTAGAGTAAGTATAAAAGAGTGATAACCGGCTAAAATAAATGGCTTTTTTTCTTCGATAATCTTTTTTGATTCAGGGTGAATAGTCTCTTTCAGTCTAATAAAAAAATACCAGAAACGGACAATAAAACTTACTAAAAAACTGGCTAAAATAAATTTCATAAAAGTACTTATCACCTAAAATCTAAAAGCCTTGAATTTTTTCCATACAAATTCTTGCAATTCAGTGAATTAAAAATCCAATGGACACAAAATATTTTCTTTATGATAAAAGAAATCAATACTGGTTGCTCATATTTTGCTCTAAATTTACAAGAAGGTGGGCAGTGGATGAAACTCGGTTTGAAGTCCCCTTTCAGTAATGAAGCGATTGATGTAATAAAAGGATACGATAAATCAAAAGACTTTTTTATATCGGGGTGTTTTTTTATGTTCCCTTTTGTGAATAGGTCTGAGTATCAAAATTTCCAATTTCAAAATTCAATCTATGATTTTTCAAATGCAAAAAAAGATAGTAATAATTTTCCGATCCACGGACTTATTTGCGATACTCCCAGAAAGATTTTTGAGGAAAGAAGTGAAGACACTACAAAAATAAATATTACTTCGGAAAACCCTTTAGATACCAATTTGTATCCTTTGGTTGTAGAAACATACGAACTAAGTGAATCTAAATTAACGATTACAACTATGTTCAAAAACACTTCTTTACAAATCCAATATTTTGCATTTGGGTATCATCCTTATTTTTGCTTAGGTGACTCTGTGGATGACTGTTACATAGAAACAAATCTTGCAATGAATTATCCATTAAATGAGAAATTGCTTCCCGACAATCAATCCAAACCGGAAAAACTATCTTTGCAATCGAGTACAAATTCTTTAAAAGGTATCTCTTGGGACAATACTCTGGCTTATGATAAGAAAGAAATGAATCCTTTTTTATCAATTATAAACAAAAACAAAAATCTCCAATTAATGATTCACGCTCCAAAAAAATTTACAAAAGATTCGATCAACTATAATTTTTTTCAACTCTACACACCTCCAGATAGAAAATCGATTGCTGTGGAACCGTTAAGCTCTACAGGAAATTCCTTTTTCTACAAAAAAGCCTCTCTTATAAAAATGTTACCTAATGAAACAAAAACTGCTGTTTTTGGAATTACCTTGAATAAATACCCAACTTCTAAATAAAAAATGAACTCAGAAAAAATCACATCTACCGAAAAAGACTCGCACTATAATTCTTTATTGTGTAATTTGGTTACTAAACCGACAATTAAGGCAGTATTATAAAATTATTTAGGATATTAGCCTTATATGGGAACTTCAGTATTAGTAAATACAACTTTAAAAGATTACTCAATGCCTAACGCAAAAAAATTATACAATCAAGCCCTTGCCTGTGAAGAAGCCGGTGACATAGAAGATGCAATTCAATTCTACAAATCTTCTATAGAGCTTGACCCTTCCTTTGTAAAAAGCTATCAAAATTTAGGTTCGCTATATTCAAGACTGGGGAATAGGAAGGACGCATACAATTTATTTTTAAAAGCATCCGATATCTCTCCAAGTTCTGAGACTTTCTTTAATCTTGCTGTAGAAGAATACAAAACTGATAATATTGAAAATGCAATTCTTCATTTAAAAAAATCTCTTGAATTTGATAAACGATATATCAATGCCCATCTTTTGCTTGCCAATGCTTATGAGAGATCTGGAAAAGAAGAAAAAACTGAAATCTACTTGCAGAATTCTTACAAAATCAATCCTAAAAATAAAGTAGTTCTATCTGCTCTTATTTTCTTCTACTACGAAAGAAATCGATACGATGAAACACTCAAAATCATAGATGAATATTCTACACATTTCCCAGAAGATACAAGATTTTTAATTTTGAAATCTGATATACTTTCAAAAACAGGAAGTTATACGAAATCGATACAAGCGTTAGGCGATTTAGTAAATAAAAATACAGACTTCACTAAACAAATTAATGAAACCAAACAAGACAGTGAAACTAAGAAGCAATTTGAAAAAATTCAGAAAAAGAAAAAAAATAAACTGAGTGAATTCAAATCAAAAATAGAACTGAATAAAGAAAATCCCGAAGACTTTTCAGGACCGGATTCACAGGATGCTTTAGACCTTTCCCTTTTGCATTTATTCAATGGAGAACCTGAAAAAGCTATGAAATATTTAATCTATGCACAAAAAATTCAAAATGAGTCCAAGAATACATAAACACCTTATCTATTTTTTTGTTTTTCAATTTACTGCATTTTGTGTTTTACCAAGAAAAGTAATTCCTGCTCTTGAAACCGATACATATTTTATTCCTTTAACTAAAATTGGAATTCTCGAAGAAAGTAAACCTGCAAAAGAAAGAAATAATTCTCAAAGAATATTGGACACAGAAAATAATTCCGATTTGAACACGTTAAACGACAGAGCTATTTTCTTCATTCGTGACGCAAGGATCAAAGAAGCTGAAAATATTTTTTTATCTTTAATAGAAAAAGAGCCATCTAAAATAGTTCCTCTAATAAACCTAATCAGACTGTATTATATTTTAGATGAGTACGATGTTATTCGAGAGGTTTTTTTATTGTATTTTGATAAGAATAAGAACTTAAAAGACCAAGCCGATGCAATTTTAAATGAATTGAAAAATCGCAATCGTCTGGAAGAAAGAGTAATTCTTCTTGATGCATTGACATCGAAATCAGGGTGGGAAATAAAAGCACCAGAAGAGCTTGGGATTTATTTTTATGAGCAAGGAAATTATAGAAATGCAATAATTTATTTTGAAAAAATTTTAGCCTCTTACCCATT